>JAZUSG010000175.1:0-7001 GCA_045606605.1 Faecousia sp. | reverse complement strand
GTTTGTTGGTACTTTGGATGCACTGGCTGCCATCGTTTCTCCTGACGGCAGTGTTTACAGCCTGGGTAATGCCGCAGCATACGGCCCCATCCGCTCTATGTGCACCAACAAGGCAAAGACCCATCTGTGGGGCGTTGCCGGTGATGACGAAGACCTGGGTTACGTCTTCCAGTACGATGACAAGAACGGTCTGCGTCAGATGGGTATCATCAACTACAATATCCACGGCTATTTTGACGGTCCTACCGTTGCCAACACCCTGTCCAGCATCTGCCTGTCTCCGGACGAAAAGTATATCGCAATCGGCAGCTGCGACAGAATTGCAGAAGTTCACGTTATGGTACTTGACTAATCCCATCAGAAAAACCTCACGGGTAAAAATGCCCGTGAGGTTTTATTTGCAATTGACAAACCTTAGATTTATTACTATAATTCTTTTGGTATGAATGGGCCTGTAGCGCAGTTGGGAGCGCATCACATTCGCATTGTGGGGGTCGTCGGTTCGAATCCGATCAGGTCCACCAAAAAAGAAGTAACTTTTGTCTACCAAAAGTTACTTCTTTTTTTATCCAAGCCGCAGGCTTGGTATATCATCACGCTCTAGCGTGTATATCATCGCCGTAGGCGTATATCATCACCGAAGGTGCATACTTCTGCGGCTTGATGAGATGCAATACTGCGTGTTGATGATATACAATGCTTCGCATTGATGATATGCAACGGCAAGCCGTTGATTTGTTTCCGATAATCTGATATAATACCAACGGAAGGAGTGTTAATATGTCAAGAAACAGCTTATTAATTTATGCTGAACAACTTGCAACTGATGCAGAATTGCTATGTCAAAAAATAAAGGCACCTTCTAATACTCTTTTCCAGCTTCGTAAAAGTTCAAGCAGCGTTTATGCCAATATTCGCGAAGCCAAATACGGTCAAAGTAAAGCGGATATGCTGTCTAAATTTGAAATTGCACTTAAAGAATGCAGTGAAACCGAAGGTTGGTTACAGTTGTTGTTTAATACACAAGCGATAAACGAGGAAACATTCAAATCTCATCGTAATCTTTGTGGTCGCATCAGACGAATGTTAATTGCAAGTTGCAAAACATTGAAGGAGAACGCAAAATGAAAAAATACACCTCTCGTGCAACAAAGTGGTTAATAGAAGTTTCTCTGATTTGTGGTGTTGTTTTATTGACCGGCATTATCCTTGCTTTTGCAGGTATTGGAAATATCGGATTACCTATTGGACTGATAATGATGGGTGGACTGTTGGGTATTTTATTCTTCGGTTGTTTTCTTGCCGAAAAAAGCAGAGTATTGATAATAAGCGCCGGTCAAATAATTTTTCCTAGAGGTGCAGAGATAAACGGAAAATCGGTCTTTCAAAAAACTGTTGTCAAAACAAGTGAAATCTTTTCTGCTGAAACCCACTCTTTCAAAGGCGATGGATTGATTGCTAAAGATACTGATTTTTATACATTGAGCTTAACAAATGGCAGAAAAATCACACTAACGCTTTATCATTACGGCAAAGAGGCGGAAAAAGAAATTTGGGAAACCATCAAAAGCAGCATTGTGTGATTTACGCACCTTTTCGCTTTTCTTACCTACACTTACGCACCGTTATACTGCTCTTTCGCAAAAAGAACCACCCGGTTGGGTGGTTTCTTTTTTATGTCATTTTTTCCTGTTTTACCTTGTGGTCGATCACGTGTCTGGAGGCAAGTTCCCGGTGAATATCTTCCAAGGAAATGCCGGCCTGCAGCATCAGCACCATTACATGGTAGGCAAGGTCTGCGATTTCATAGATCGTTTCCTTTTTATCCTCAGCCTTAGCTGCGATGATCACTTCCGTAGTCTCTTCTCCAACCTTCTTCAGGATCTTATCCAGACCTTTTTCAAAGAGATATGTGGTATAGGAACCCTCCTTCTTCTCCTCTTTTCTGCCCCGAAGCAGCTCCATAAGGCCTTCCAAAGAAAATTCGTGGAGGTCTTCACTTTCCCAAAGGGTGTTGGTAAAACAGGAGGTTGTGCCCAAATGGCAGGCAGGGCCGTCCGGTTCTACCTTTACCACCAAGGCATCGTAATCACAATCTGCTTCGATGGATACGATGTGTTGGTAATTGCCGCTGGTCTCCCCTTTTAGCCACAGCTGCTGACGGGAACGGCTCCAAAAACAGGTCAGGCCTTTTTCCACAGAGATTGCAAGGCTCTCTTTATTCATATACGCAAGGGTGAGTACCTGCTTAGTAACCGCATCCACAACGATAGCAGGGATTAAACCATTTTGATCAAATTTCAGCTTCTCAATGTTTACCATATTGTGCCTCCTGTTTAAAGACGGGTGGGTATAGCATTTTTTGCCATAAGTTCCTTCAGTTCCGGAATGGATACCTCAGAAAAATGGAAGATGGATGCAGCCAGACCGGCATCGATCTTCGGCAGAGTATGAAACAGCGTGATAAAATCCTCAGCGCTGCCGGCACCGCCCGATGCAATCACCGGAACGGACACTGCGTCGCAGACCGCTGCCAACATCTCCAGGTCAAAGCCCTTTTTAACACCGTCCGTATCAATGGAATTGACAACCACCTCTCCTGCACCTGCGTCCACACAGCGCTTGATCCAGTCGATTCCCTCCATGCCGGTATTTTCCCTGCCACCCTTGGCAAAGACCCGGAAAACACCGTCTACGCGCTTTAAATCCACAGAAAGGACCACACATTGGTTGCCGTACAGCTTTGCCGCTTCCCGGACAAGCTCCGGATTTCGGATTGCGCCGGAATTTACGCTGACCTTATCCGCACCGCATTTCAGCACACGGTCAAAGTCCTGCAGCGTATTGATGCCGCCACCAACCGTTAAAGGAATGAACACCTGCCTGGCCGTTTCGCACAGAATATCCGTGAACAGTTCCCGACCTTCAGCCGATGCGGTAATGTCATAAAAAACCAGTTCGTCTGCGCCTTGCTGGGTATAATAGCGGGCCAGTTCTACCGGTGAGGACACGTCGCTGAGGCCCTGAAAGTTAACGCCTTTCACGACCCGTCCGTCTTTTACATCCAAGCAAGGGATGATTCGTTTTGTTATCATTTTGCCACCTCTATGGCTTCTCTCAGATCGATCGCGCCAGTATAATAGGCCTTTCCGATGATCGCGCCGTAAATATCCATTTCCGCCAGTTTCTTCACGTCATCCATTGAGGAAACACCGCCGGAAGCCACGATCTGCATAGAAAATCTTTGGGACAGTTCCCGGTATAGCTGTAGATTACAGCCTTGCATAGCACCGTCTTTGGAGATATCTGTGCAGATAATCGTTCTTACACCAAGATCCTGCATTTTTTTACAAAAAGCAAAAGCCGGTGTTTCGGAGGTTTCTGTCCAGCCTTTCACAGCCACAAAGCCATCTTTCAGATCCACACCAACTGCGATACGCGCGCCGTATTTTTGAACGGCCTCTTCCAAAAAGGACGGATCAGACAGAGCTGCTGTACCTAAGATCACCCGGTCCATACCGGCTGCCATATACCGCTCTACTACCTGTATATTCCGTACGCCGCCACCGATCTCACAAAACAGACCGGTTGCCTCTTTGATAGCGCAGACCGTGGGCAAATTTGGGGTTTCACCGGATTTTGCTCCCTCCAGGTCCACAATATGGATATGTCGGGCACCGGCATTTTGAAAATCCCTTGCTACGCTTACAGGGTCATCGCTATACACGGTCATTTGGGAATAATCACCCTTATACAGGCGGACGGCTTTTCCCTGAAACAGATCAATTGCCGGAAAAAGTTCCATATTATCCCTCCATTTCACAAAACGCGCGGAGAATTTCCAAGCCTACGCTGCCACTCTTCTCCGGATGGAATTGGCAGCCGCAGATATTTTGCTTGGCAACGGCTGCAGTCAGCGGTGCGCCGTAGTCCGTTACCGCTACCACGGAATCCTCACAGTCCGCTGCGTAATAGGAATGGACAAAGTACACAAAATCCCCTTCCTTAATATAACGGAAGAGCGGACAGGGTTTTACCATCTGCAGGGCGTTCCAGCCGATCTGCGGGATCTTTAAATCTGCGGATATTACATCTGCAATTGGGCGCACAGAGCCTCTGAGCAGCCCCAGGCCCTTATGGTGGCCATATTCGTAGGCATCCTCAAACAGAAGCTGCATTCCCAGGCAAATACCCATGATCGGCTTGCCTCTGGCAGCTTCCGCGCAGACCACATCTGCCATACCGCTCTGTCGCAGCTTTTGGGCAGCATCTCCAAACGCACCCACACCGGGCAGAATAATTCTGTCTGCCTGCCGGATGGTTTGCACATCGGATGTAACCACCGCATCTGCACCAATCGCCTGAAATGAGCTTTTTAAGGAAAACAGGTTTCCGACGCCATAATCAATAATTGCAATCATCAAAGAACTCCCTTAGTTGACGGAACAGCATCGCGCATAGTGGGATCAATGGCTACTGCGCCGCGCAGGCTGACCGCCACAGACTTAAATATGCCCTCAATAATATGGTGCGTATTCTTACCGGCAAGCTGACGGATGTGTAATGCGCACCCAACCTCCCGGACAAAGGCAGCCCAAAATTCTTCAACCAGTTCTGTGTCGAAGCCGCCCACCTTACGGGCGCGCAGCTGCAGATCGCAGCAAAGCACAGCCCTGCCGGACAGATCAACTGCGGACAGGATTAGCGCCTCGTCCATAGGCAGGATCATACTGCCGTAACGGACAATGCCCCGCTTGTCCCCCAGGGCGTTTTTGAAAGCGTGACCCAGCACGATACCCACATCCTCAGCGGTGTGATGGTAATCTACCTGGGTATCCCCCTTGCAGGTAATCTCCAGGTCAAAGTGACCGTGCCGGGCAAAGAGCGTGAGCATATGCTCCAAAAAACCACAGTCTAAATCGATTTTTGCGTTTCCCTGACCATCCAAATTCAATTTCAGTGCAATATCTGTCTCCGCGGTCTTACGGGCGATTTCTGCTTGTCTCATAGGGTTTCCTCCAATATCTGGGAGATGTTATCCAGCAGGATCTGCATTTGATCCCGCGTTCCGACAGTGATACGAACATAGTCGGAAATTCTCGGCTTTTCAAAATGGCGCACCAAAACGCCACGGCTTTTCAGCTTCCGGTAGAGATCTCCGCCTGCAATAGCGGGGTGCTTGGCAAAGATAAAGTTTGCCTTGGAATCGGTAGTGGTAAAGCCCAATTGCTGCAGAGCTTCGGTAGCAAACCGGCGGTTCTCCATAATGATCTGACAGTTTTTCGCCGTGTAATCATTATCCGCAAGGCTTGCCATACCGGCCGCTGCGGTCATCCGATTGATGTTGTAGGGATTCGTGGAGTACTTAATGGTATTGAGATCCTGAATCAGCTGTCGGTTACCCACGGCAAAGCCAAGCCGTGCGCCAGCCATCGAGCGGCACTTGGAGAAGGTTTGGATCACCAGGAGATTATCATACTTTGCAACCAGCGGAGTCGCGCTTTGCGCGCCGAAATCCACATAGGCTTCATCCACAACCACTACCGAATTGGGATTACTGGCTACGATCTTCTCGATCTCATCGATTGTCAGCGCGATGCCGGTGGGTGCATTGGGATTTGCAATAAAGATCGTTTTATGGATGCCGCAATAATCTGCAATTTTAATGGTAAAATCTTCTTGCAGCGGAATCTGTGTAAAGGGCACGGTATTGATATTGGCGAAAACCGGGTAGAAACCATATGTAATATCAGGAAATACCGCGGGATGCTGGGCATCGCAATAAGCCATAAAGGCAAAATTCAGGGTTTCATCCGAGCCATTTGTCACCATCACCTCATCCGGAGATACACCGCAGTACTCCGCAAGCATCGCTGTGAGCTTAGCGCAATCCGGGTCAGGATACAGCCGCAGCGCTTCCGCCTCACTATCTACCGCAGATTTCACAGCGGGAGGGGGCGGAAAAGGTGACTCGTTGGTATTGAGCTTTACATATTGCATATCCTGGGGCTGTTCACCGGGGGTATACGGCTCAAGCGTTTTAAATTTATTGCTAAAAAATCTACTCATTATCTCATCTCCATAGATTATGGGAATTATCGTTAGTCACCCTCAAGGCGAATGACTGCGCTCTTACCGTGAGCAGTCAGCCCCTCCTGCTTGGCAAAATAGGCTACATCCTCTGCAACTGAAGCCAGGGAGTCTTGAGAATAGTAAATATACTGCGTCTTCTTAATAAAGTCGTCCACAGACAGGGGGCTGGAGAATCTCGCGGTACCGCTGGTAGGCAGGGTGTGATTGGGACCGGCATAGTAATCTCCTAAGGCTTCCGGGCAGTTCTTGCCCATAAAGACAGAACCTGCGTGGCGAATCTGGTCCAAATAATCAAAGGGATTATCCACGCACAGTTCCAAATGCTCCGGCGCAATTTCATTAGCGATCGCGATAGCAGCAGAAATGTCCTCTGCCACAATAATTTTACAATTATTGTCAATAGATGCGCGGGCGATTTCACTGCGTTCCAGCAGCGGGATTTGCCGCTCCAATTCAGCTTGCACAGCTGCTGCAAGCGTCCTGGAATCCGTTACCAACACAGCGCTGGCCATCTTATCGTGTTCTGCCTGGGAAAGCAGGTCCGCAGCCACATACGCCGCATTGGCCGTTTCGTCGGCAACGACTAAGATTTCACTGGGGCCTGCGATCATATCGATGGACACACGGCCAAAGACCTGCTTCTTGGCCTCCGCCACAAAGGCATTGCCGGGTCCCACGATTTTATCCACCTTGGGGATGCTTTCGGTGCCATAGGCAAGGGCTGCCACAGCCTGGGCGCCGCCTACCTTAAAAATCTGATCCACACCGGCAATTTTTGCCGCTGCCAGAATGACAGGATTGATCTTGCCATCTTTTCCGGGCGGTGTCACCATCACGATCTGTGGGCATCCTGCGATTTTTGCAGGAATGGTGTCCATGAGAACAGTAGAAGGGTAAGCGGCCGTGCC
>JAZUSG010000174.1:0-11518 GCA_045606605.1 Faecousia sp. | reverse complement strand
CGCTGCCTGTGGCAGGAAAAGGGAGCAGAGCGAGTGGCAGCGGTCGACAGATGAGGAAGGCTTTTCAAAGCCTACCAAGATGGCGGGCACCGCAACAGGAATTGTCAGAAGAATAGACGATTTGGGGCGTATTGTGATTCCCAAGGAGATTAGAAGAACTCTCAAGATTAGAGAAGGAGACCCCTCACAGACAACATTGACACCGATTGATAGGTTTTGCTGGGCGTTACATAGTCTTTTTCAAAGAATAACAGCGGAGTGAATTTCACTCCGCTGTTATCAATGTTATATTGATATTACTACAACAGTACCTAAAAGCAGAAATATCACCATAAAAATTAAACAAACGATTGTACCCCCAGGAAAAAATCTTTTGTCTACACAATAATTCGGTTTTTTGGGGTTAATAAATATGTCGTATGTCTGATTGATTTCAAAATTTTTCTTGAATTTTCTTTTAGAATATGATGCAAAACTATAAGCCAATACCGTTTCTCCATTATAACGGAATAAAAATTGAGGTGCATTGTACCAACCCTTACCCCTTGTTTGAAAAGAAACACACTTGGCAGCTATGGCATAGGTGCAGTTTTTGTATCTAACAAATGTTTCTATAAAAGTAGCGATTAAAAATAAAGTAATCGGGAAAAAGAACGCAGAAACAACAAGCTTTTCTGAATTTAGCAGCATACCTGCTACCATCAAACAGGGCAGTACGAACCAAATAATTGCAGATATGATATAGTAAGGATTTTTGTCTTTGCTATGGATATAAACATACAGTATGCTCATAGGCAAACCTATAACAGATAGGAACATAAAAAAAGGATATACTTCTTCCAACACTTTCACCGCCTTTTTATTTATCATATCACAGTAATTTGAAAAAGTAAATCCTACGGTATAATCTTGCCTTGTTTACAGATACTAACAGCGTAATTTGTAAAATAATTGTAGGCGGCTGGCGACTGCCACCGTCATTGCGAGCACCAAAGGTGCGTAGCAATCCGTAACGCCTTTTGGAAACGGATTCCCACGACCAGTTTGCGAACTGGTCTCGGAATGACGTGGTTTTCGGTAGTTTCGCAAATGTATCGTAAAAGGAGAAAGATATATTATGAAAGCAACTGGCATTGTCAGAAGAGTGGACGATTTGGGGCGTATTGTTATCCCTAAAGAAATCAGAAGAACCCTCAAGATTAGAGAAGGCGATCCTTTGGAGATCTACACAGAGAAGGATGGGGGCGTAATTTTCCGGAAGTATTCCCCCATGAGCGATCTGCAGGACTTTGCAGCCCAGATCTGTGAATCCATTGGTGACAGCACCGGCCGCATCGCCGCGGTGGCGGACCGGGATGCCATCATCGCCCTGTCCGGCGCACCCAAACGGGAGCTGATGGACAAGCCCAATTCTCCGGAGCTGGATCGGCTGATGGAGCAGCGCACCCAATACCGCTACAAGCCCGGCGATCCCCCTGTCCGACCCACGGACAATACGGACAAGTACCGGCTGGGCGTTGCCTCCCCCATTCTCAGTCAGGGGGATTTGATGGGCTGTGTAATGCTGCTGATGGGCGAGGACAGTGATCCGGTGACCGAGGCCGATCAGACCCTCACCCGAACCATTGCAGGCTTCCTTGGCAAGCAGTTCGAAAGCTGAAATTTATCCGCTTTTCCTACGGGGAAAGCGGATTTTCTCTTTTTCTATTGCTTTTTTGCGGGAATATACTATAATAGAGCAGTTAGATTTGCAAAAGATGAGGTTATAGTATGGCAAGTGCGACCGCTCCCTCCCTGCGGGAGAATAAGATGGGCATTATGCCCGTGGGGAAACTACTGTTTACTATGGCGCTGCCGTTGGCGATTTCTATGCTGGTGCAGGCTTTTTACAATGTGGTGGACAGCATCTATGTGTCCCGGATCAATGAAAGCGCCGTTACGGCGTTGGGTTTGGCGTTCCCCATTCAGAATTTGATGATTGGTTTTGCCACCGGTATCGGTGTAGGTATGAATGCCCTGCTCAGTAAGTCTTTGGGCGAGGGCAACCAGAAGCGGGCCAATCAGGCGGCCGGCAACGGTTTATTTTTGTGCCTTTGCTGCGTGGCGCTGTTTATGCTCTTCGGCTTCTTTGGCGCGCGACCCTATTATGCCCTCCAATCCAGCGTGGAGGAGACGGTGGCAGGCGGCACAGCCTATGTGTCGGTGTGCTCCATTTTCTGCGCAGGCATTTTTGTGGAGATTTTAGGGGAGCGGCTGCTGCAGGCCTCCGGCCGCACGGTATACACCCTGTTTACCCAAGGTTTGGGCGCAGTGCTGAACATTATCTTAGACCCGGTGTTCATTTTCGGCTTTGAGCCCTTGGGAATCGCGCCTATGGGGATCAAAGGCGCGGCGGTTGCCACGGTCATCGGCCAGTGGGTGGCGGCCATTATGGCGATGATCTTTAACTTTACCGCAAACCCGGATGTGCAGCTGAAGGTGAAAAATCTCTTGCCCCGGCCGGATATTGTAAAGAAGATATTGGCAGTGGGTGTGCCGTCCATTGTGATGATGGCCATTGGCTCTGTGATGAATTTTGGTATGAACCAAATATTCTTGGGCTTTAAGGACTACGGCGAGAGCGCAGCCGGTGTGTTCGGCATCTATTTTAAGCTGCAGAGCTTCGTGCTGATGCCGCTTTTTGGTATTAATAATGCGTCCATTTCCATTATTGCCTACAATTTCGGCGCCCGGCAACCCCAGCGGATCACCAAGACCTTGAAGCTGGCTGTGGGCACGGCGCTGACCATTATGGTCGTGGGACTTGCGGTATTTCAGCTGTTCCCCGATCAGCTTTTGGGGATCTTTATACTGTCGGATACCTCCCTGTCATTAGGCCGCACCGCCCTGCGGGTGGTGAGCATTCACTTTCCTATTGCAGCGGTGGGCATTGCCTTGGGCGCAAGTTTTCAAGCGCTGGGTAACGGCATTTACTCCACCATCACCTCTCTGTGCCGACAGCTGATCGCGTTGCTGCCGGCGGCATATTTGCTGAGCCTGAGCGGCAATGTCCACGCGGTATGGTGGGCCTTTCCCATTGCGGAGGTGGTCAGCCTGATCGTTACACTGCTGCTCTTCTCCCGGATCTACCGGCAGAAGATCAAACCCCTCTACATTACGCAATAAATAAAACCGGCACGTCTTTTGACGTGCCGGTTGTTTTCTTATGCCTCGGTAGTTTCCTCTGCAGTTTCGGGAATTTCTTCGGTAATTTCCGCTGCAGTTTCGGGAAATTCTTCCGCTGCCTCTGCTTCCAAAGCCGCTGCCTCTGCTTCCGCGGCGGCGTTTCTTGCGGCAATCTGGTTTACATAAAGCTTTTCGGGATCCCGGTCGTGGAACGCGTTCCAAATGAGAATGGAGGTTGCAATCAGGCAGCTGATGGCAGCCAGCATTTGACTGACCCGGAAGGGTCCCCAGTACAGGCTGTCCGTCCGCAGACCTTCAATGAAGGTGCGGCCCAGGCCGTACCAGGCGGCATAGCCCAGGGCGATCTGGCCGTCGTATTTGCGGCGCTTGGAGAGAAAATGCAGCAGCACAAAGCCGGCGGCATTCCACAGGGATTCATACAGGAAGGTGGGGTGGTGATAGGTAACTGCGCCGGTGGAGGCGTTCTCCAGACCCATCCGCAGGAAGGACTCGGTTACAGAACCGAAGGCCTCCCGGTTAAAGAAGTTGCCCCAGCGGCCGATGGACTGGCCGATGAGAAAGCCCAGGGAGGTAATATCCAGCGCTGTGCCGATGGGGATCTTTTTCCAAAGACAGTACTCTACGATGCCAATGGCTGCGCCGATGACTCCGCCGTAAATGGCGATGCCGCCGTTCCAAATATAGAGCACGGAAATGGGATTGGCAGCAAATTCGTTCCAGGCAAAAATGCAGTAGTATGCCCGGGCGCAGATGATGGCAAAGGGAATGATCATCAGTGCGCCGTCGATGATCTCGTCCTGGGTCAGACCGAACTGCTTGCCCCGGCGCAAACCGTAGATACAAGCAAGGAGCAGACCCACGGCGATGATGATACCGTAGTACCGAATGGAAAAGGAGCCGATGTCCAAACCATAGCCGGGGTTCACAGAGATGCCTAAACTGGGAAATGAGATTGTGGAATAGGTCATTGTGTTTCCTCCTCTTTGGGGGTGAGAACCGCCATACACATCCGCGGCTCGGTAACCACCCGTTGTAAAAATTCCTGCACCTGCCGGCGTTGTACCTGCCGGTAGGCATCGGGGATCTGAAAATAGTCAAATTTCGAGAAATGATAAGCGCAAATGCGGAAACAGGTGGATTCGAAACTGTCCAGTCCCCGGATCCGGCGGCCTAAGGCGCTGCGCTTCATCCGCAGGAAGTCCTCTTCCGGGATTCCGGTCTCCGCAAGGCGGGCAGCCTCCTGCAAAATCGCATCCCGCACGGCCTCCGGATCTTCGCTGTCGCCGGAGGCGGTGAGCAGCGCCATACCCTCAATGGTCTCAAAGCCGCCGCCGAAGGATGCGTCGATAAGACCCTGCTCGTAGAGGCGCAGATACAGGGGTGAGGACTCGCCGAAGAGCGCTTCCGCAGCCAAATCTCCCACGATCTCCTGTATCACACCGGTCTTCCCGTTTGGCAGGGGTTCGCACTTAAAGCCCAGCTGGAACATAGGCATACTCACTTCCATAGACCGGGTAATAAAGGGTGTCTTTACCGCCATCGGCTCATCCCATCTTTTCACCGCGGTGACAGAAGGGCAGGGCAGGTTTTCCATAGCCTGTCTTGCCAGTTTCGCCACTGTGTCCGGGTCAATATCGCCGATGGCGCACAGCAGGAGATTTTCCGGCCGGTAAAATGCCCGGTGGCAGGACTGCAGCACCTGGGGCGTGATCTGGGCGATAGAGTCCTGTGTGCCTAAGATGGGTACACGGATGGGGTGATTTTCATACATCGCTCCCACCAGCATTTCAAAGAGCACGCTGTCAGGGCTGTCCTCGTTCATCAGGATCTCCTGGCCGATGATTCCCTGCTCCTTTTGCACGCTCTCCGGGGTGAAATAGCCGGTGGTAACAAATTCCAAAAGCAGCTTGAGATTTTCGTAGAAGTTTTCCGCGCAGGAGAAGTAATAGGCGGTCATATCGTAGCCGGTAAAGGCGTTGGGCACGGCGCCTAAGGTGGAAAACTCCTCGGTGATGTCCCGGCCGGGCATATCAAAGAGCTTGTGCTCCAGATAGTGGGCAACGCCGCCGGGGACGTGGCAGGTTTCACCGTCTATGGTAAATTCCGTGTGGATCGCACCGAAATCCGTCACCAAATAACAAAGCTTTTTGGAAAAGCCCGGCCGGGGCAGTACGGCGATCTCCAGTCCGCAGGGCAGCGTCTCCCGGTACAGGGTCTCATCCACTTGGGGATAGTAGCGTTTTTCCATTACACTGCCCCCCTCAAGAAGTATACACTGTGCAGCTGCACCTGTTTTGCCGCCTCCGCAATATCTGCGACGGTCGCCTTTTCCACGGCGATTATATAATCCTCCGGGGTAAGGGCCAGACCGCTTAAGGCAGCGGTGGCATAATAACCTTCAATAGCGCCGGGGGAATCGTGGGTGTTTTTCAGCTGGGTAAGCAGCGCTTGCTTGGCAGAGAGCAGCTCCTCGTCGGAGATGTCGCCTGCCTTGCAGGCATCCAGCTGCCGCAGAATTTCCTGGCGCACCAAGGTATCTTTATCGTTGTCAATACCGGCAGATACGGTGATAATACCCTTGCTGCCGTGGTAAGAGGAGGAAATATCGTAGCAAAGGGACATTTCCTCCCGAATCTTCATAAAGAGCTTGCTGAGCATACCGCTGCCGAAGATCACATTCATCAGCTGGGTGGCAACAAAGCCTTCCTGCCGCAGGGTAATGGGGGTGGTAAAGCCCATACAAAGCTTTCCCTGGGCAACATCCATCTCTTGCGTCTCGTCGCAGCCGCCCAGATCGCAAAATCCGGTTTGGGCAGGCAGAGGAACGGGATCTCTTTCGATCCCGGCAAACATAGGCCGTAAAAGTTTTGCGATCTGCTCCGGGTCAGCCTGACCCACATAGAAGATGTGTACCGGACTCTCCCGCAGGATCTTTTGGTAGTGGCGGTACAGGCTTTCCGGGGTGATGGCCTGCACGTCTTCAGCTTCACCCAGACGGGGTACGCCGAAGGAGTCTCCCTTGCACATCCGCCGGAGCATTTGGGCGGCGGCATATGCCCGTTTATCATTGCGCTGGGCTGCGATGGCGGAGAGAAGATTTTTCTTTTCACTTTCCACGATCTCGGCGGAGAATACGCCGTTTTCCGTTAAGGGATTCAGGAGCAGTTCCTGCAAAAATCCCACCATTGGGGCGAAGACCTGATCTCCGTCCAGGGCATAGGCTTCCTTAATAAATCCGCAGCTCAGACCCGTGGTCTGGCAGTCACCTACCCGTCGCAGCTGCGAGCCAACGGCAGCGCCGTACAAATCATCTAAACGCAGGGTGATCGCCCGCAGATCCGGCGCACTTTGGCAGCCCCGCAGCAGTACTGCCGGCAGCAGCGCGTTGAGGGATGCCTCCTCCCGGCACATAGGGCGGATCAGCTGCAGACTCAGACCCTCCTGCTTAAATCGCTTGTCCGGGAAAACGCGGAGCGTAACACCGGGCAAAAGTTCAATGGTTTGGATCATAGCTCCTCCTGGAAGTAAATTACACCTATTATATATCAAAAATATGCAAATGGAAAGTAGGACGCAAAAATTTTACATATTAGCGGTTGTTATTTTATGTGTTTTACGCTAAAATAATGAGGAATGAAACAAACTACGGAGCGTTTGCGATGGATTACTTGGAGATTACCGTAACCACAGAGGCACGCAGCATTGATGCGGTGGCTGCTTACTTAACGGCGGCAGGCTTTAGCGACCTGGTGCTGGAGGATGCGGATACCTTTACGGAGTTTTTGGAAGAAAACCGGGCCTACTGGGATTATATTGACGAATCGCTGCAGCAAAAGCTGCAGGGCCTTTCCTGCATAAAGCTATACTTAGAGGATACGGACAGGGAAAGCCTGACCCGCCTGGAAAACCTTTTGGCCCAGCTGCGGCAAAGGGGTGACCTGGGTGAGCTGCCGATGTCCGCAAAACCCCTTGCCCAGCAGAACTGGGAGGAGAGCTGGAAGGAAAACTATCCGCCCCAGCCTGTGGGTAGCCGTCTGATGGTGCTGCCCTACTGGCTGGCAGATACCGATACCCAGGGTAGACTGCCAATCATTTTGGATCCGGGCCTTACCTTTGGCACCGGCGCGCACCCCTCCACCCAAATGGTGATGGAGGAGATGGAAGAGACAGTGGGGCCCGGTATGGCCTGCCTGGATCTGGGCAGCGGCAGCGGTATTTTGTCCATCGCTGCTCTGCGGCTGGGCGCGTCTTCCGCCATCGGTGTGGATATCGACCCCAAGGCTGAGGACATTGCCCGGGAAAATGCAGCCTACAACGGCTTTGCCGCCCCGGCCTTTACCGCGCTTACCGGCAATGTCACCCAGGATCGGGCGCTGATGGAGCAGCTGTCAGCAGGCAAATATGATGTGGTACTTGTAAACATCGTTGCCGATGTGATCATCGCGCTTGCGCCGGTGCTGCCGGCATTTATGACAGCCGATACCACCTTGATTCTTTCCGGTATTTTAGATACCCGGCGGCAGGATGTGATCGGCGCACTGGAAAAGGCGGGACTTACCGTTACGGCTGCCCGCAATAAGGAAGAATGGCACTGTGTCAGTGCAAAAAGGAGAGATTTATGACCATTCCCTACCGCACCCAACGGGTGCTGAAACGAATCGCCATTACAGCCCTGGCCGTTTTGATCGTGCTGGCGGCGGTGTGGGGATGCTGGTTTATATGGCTGCAGCGGTATGTGGTCTACTCTGCCGACGGCAGTGTGCGGTTGGATTTTGATCTGCCCCCCATCGGTTTCGGCGAGGTCGCCACACCCCCGGAGGGAAATGATGTAACCATCCGGTTTGACCAAAACGATGAAATGCTGGGTGCGGCCACAGAGCTTACCCAGTTTGAAGGCTACTATGTGGAACTGTCGGAATTGCAGGATATCCCTTCCGTAAAGGCCCAGATCCAGGCGCTGCCGGCGGGTTCTACGGTAATGGTGGATGTTAAGAGCATTAAAGGCGCATTCTACTACTCCTCCACAGTGGGCAGTGTGCGCAACAGCAGCATCAATACCGAGCAGTTTGACGATCTGATCGCCACGTTAAAGCGCAATAACATCTATGCCATCGCCCGTCTGCCTGCCCTGCGGGATTATAACTACGGACTCAATCATGTACCCGACGGTGTGCACCATTCCTCCGGCCTCTATCTCTATCAGGATGATGACGGCTGCTACTGGCTCCATCCCGGCAGCCAGGGCACGCTGACCTACCTGACCCAGATCATTATGGAGCTGCGGAATTTAGGCTTTGACGAAGTGGTGCTGGAGGATTTCTGTTTCCCGGAGACCACCTCCATTTTGGTAAACGGTGATAAAGCGGAACTTTTGACCCGGGCGGCCAATGTGCTGATGTCTGCCTGCGCTACAGACAGTTTTGCGGTGTCTTTTGTAAAGACCGCAGAATTTACCATGCCCGAGGGCCGCAGCCGTATGTATTTGACGGGTTTGGATGCCTCCCAGGCTGCTGCTGCCGCCCAAAACAGCGGTGTTTCCGACACGGCGGTGAAGCTGGTATTTTTAACCGAGCTGCACGATACCCGGTTTAATGTGTACAGTGTTTTGCGCCCCCTGTCCGGCGCCAATTAATAAAGACAGACCGGCCTGCAATGGGATTTGCAGGCCGGTTTTTTGTATAAAGACAACCACGCGTTAGACACATAAGGCCATAAAACCTATGACGGTGAACAAAATACAAGGCTGGAAAAATACAGGAAGATAAGGAAATTGCTCCGTCCGGCACTCAGACGACAATCTTGCGATTTTTTCTTATTCTCTTTTTCTTTTTTCGAAAGATTCACAAATGCTACAAATTTAAGAATCGTTATTTGTGTATTCATCCTATTGAAATAAAAAACCTGTTCCTGTAGAATGAAAGAGGTAATATGGTATTCTGCGGGCATTGCGACATTGTTGTGCTGCGGAGTGCCACAAAAAATACACATTATTAAAATTATTGGAGGTATTTATTATGGCAGGCGGTCCTGGATCTTATGTATTCGGCGCAGAAGAAAAGAAGGAACTGATGGATGTTATTGAGGCGGGCGCACTGTTCCGCTACGGCACCCCCGGTGTTGACGGCTTCCAGGGTAAGGTTGCTACATTCGAGCGTGAGATGGCTGATCTGTTGGGTCATAAGCACGTAGTAGCTACCAACGCAGGTACCAGCTCTCTGCTGGCTTGTCTGGCTGCTTTGGGCATCGGCATGGGCGACGAAGTGATCGTTCCCGGTTACACCTTCATCGCTTCCATCTCCACCATCGCAATGATGAACGCAGTGCCCGTTTTGGCTGAGATCGATGACTCTCTTACCATCGACCCCACCAAGATCGAGGCTCTGATTACCCCCCGCACCAAGGCTATTATGCCTGTCCATATGCTGGGTAACCCCTGTAAGATGGACGAGATTATGGCAATCGCCAAGAAGCACAACCTGTACGTGATCGAAGACTGCTGCCAGGCAGTTGGCGCATCCTACAAGGGCAAGTGCTGCGGTACTATCGGCGATATGGGCGCATACTCTCTGAACGTATTTAAGACCATCACCACCGGTGACGGCGGCTTCGTTGGCTGCTCCGACGAGAACCTGTACGAGCGCGCATTCGGCTTCCACGATCAGGGCCACAAGCCTTCCCGTATGGGCGTTGAAGTTGGCAACCGCTCCATCGTTGGTATCAACATGAGAATGAACGAGCTGTCCGGCGCGGTTGCACTGGCTCAGACCCGTAAGCTGCCGGTCATCCTGAAGACTCTGCGCGAGAAGAAGGCTATGCTGAAGGCACAGCTGCAGGGCCTGCCCGGTGTTGGCTTCCGTACTGTGAACGACGAAGGCGAGTGCGCAACTCTGCTGACTCTGCTGTTTGAAACCAAGGAACTGGCTGCCGCTTTCTGTGAGAAGGCCGGTACTTCCGTCATCGCTCGCTCCGGCTGGCACGTATACAACAATATGGAGCAGATCCTGGACAAGAAGACCTGGACCGACGCACATCCCTTCCATCAGGACGAGCGCACCTATGCTAAGCATATGCTGCCCGTAACTGACGACATCCTGGAGCGCGCTGTCAACATTTCTGTTGGCGTTGTGGACAAGGGCCTGG
Source organism: Faecousia sp. (assembly GCA_045606605.1). Taxonomy (GTDB): domain Bacteria; phylum Bacillota; class Clostridia; order Oscillospirales; family Oscillospiraceae; genus Faecousia. The sequence goes on along the minus strand of JAZUSG010000174.1, from coordinate 1,192 downwards.
GTTCCGGCACCGGTATCAACATTAACTCCACCACCGAAGAGATCAACCAGGTTGCTGCTAACATCCGCAACATCGTAATGTCCCTGTAATCCGAGGAGGACTGCTTTATGGATAAAATCAGAGTTGCTATTATCGGCTGCGGCTCCATCAGTGATATTTATATGACGAATATCACCTCCGGTAAATTCCAGATCCTGGAGCTGGCCGCCTGCTCTGACCTGTTCCCCGCCGCTATGGAAGCCAAGGCCGAGAAGTACGGTTGTAAGGCAATGACCACCGAGGAGATCTGCGCAGATCCCTCCATCGATATGGTCATCAACCTGACCATCCCCGCTGCACATTACCCCGTCATCAAGCAGTGCCTGGAAGCAGGCAAGCATGTTTTCTCCGAGAAGATGATCGCTGTTGAACTGTGGCAGGGTAAGGAATTGGTAGAACTGGCAAACAAGAAGGGCCTGTATCTGGGCGTTGCTCCCGATACCTTCTTGGGCGCATCTGTGCAGACTGCGAAGTACATCGTGGAGCAGGGCCTCATCGGCAAGCCTGTTTCCTGCCGCGCCTCCATCAGCCGCAACTATGGCATTTACGGCGAATTCCTGCCCCACCTGTGCAAGCGCGGCGGCGGCATCGGCTTCGATATGGGCGGCTACTATCTGACTGCACTGGCTTCCATTCTTGGCCCTGTGAAGGCAGTTTCCGCTTTCACCGCCATCAATGACCCTGACCGGGTCAACACCCGCATCGGCACCGACCGTGAGGGCAAGGACCTTTACGGCCGTGAGTACAAGCTGGAGGACGCCAACGTGATCACCGCCACTATGCAGTATGAAAGCGGCGTTCTGGGCACTCTGCACATGAACTCCGACTGCATCCTGGACGAGACCTACGGCCTGGAGATCTACGGCACCGACGGTATTCTGTACATGGGCAATCCCAATGAATTCGGCAATCCTGTGTACATCAAGAAGACACTCAGCGACAAGGTGGAGTTCCCCCTGACCCACGGCTACGCTGAGAATTCCCGCGGCGTCGGCGCGGCAGAAATGGCATGGTCCATCCTGAAGGGCCGGAAGAACCGAGCCTGCAAGGAAATGGCCTATCACGTGTTTGAACTGATGCACAGCATCATGACCTCCGCGGATACCGGCAAGGTCGTGACACTGGAAAGCACCTTTGAAACACCTGCCGCTCT
>JAZUSG010000173.1:0-19851 GCA_045606605.1 Faecousia sp. | reverse complement strand
AAAACGTATCTGCACGGGAAATGAGTTTGGCTATTGGTCAGAACCCCGGCTATATCAACAACATCGAATCAGGGAAATCTTTGCCTTCTTTGATGGGTGTTTTCTATATCTGCGATTACTTAGGTGTTTCGGTAGGCGAGTTCTTCGATCTTGATGCCAAAAATCCTACCAAGCTAAACGACATTATCAACGACCTCAAAAAGTTGGATGACCAACAGCTTGACAGCATTGCGAACCTTGTAAAGGGTTTAGTCAAGAAGTAAACCATGTACGCAAGATGCTCTTAAAATGACGGTGACCTGTTTTGGTCACCGTCATTTGATATCTTCAATAAATTTTCGATATGTAATAATCCTTATCCAGTGCAGTGGCACCTTCTAACTTACGGAAGCCGTAAAGCTTTTTGCCGTTGGCGATGCTTGTTGTATCATTCGTCACATCCACATCCCACCATGAGTTGTTATAGTAGACACGGTTCCAAGTGTGGGCGGCGGTTGAGCGATCATAGGGTGTGCCGTCAACAACGTAGCAGGGGATGTTCTGACTACGGCAGAGGGCTGCAAATAGATTGGAGAAATCGTAACAGACACCTTTATGGGTGCGTAGTGTTTTGCGAACATTGAAATACTGGATGAATGCGTGGTAGTCATAGTCATACTCGAAGTTAGGGATGATCCACTGATAGATCGCCTGCACCTTTTCTTCGTCTGTTTCACAACCGGCGCAAATTTCGTCAGCAAGTTGTTCTGTCTTTGTGTCCCACAAGGTTGCGCCACCGTTGGTGAGATAAGGAGTTTCAGGTTTGCGGACGAAATTGTGTGCGGTGATACCTGTGACCAAAATGAGTGCCGTCACCGTCAGGACGCAAATTTTCGTCAGGAACTTATCTTTGCGAAGGCGATTTGCAGAGGTAATGAAATACATCAGTTCGGTGACGAGTAAAAGCATCGTCATAACTGGGAGCAATCTGCGGCAGTGAATGTAGTAGATGACATTCATAAAGATATCGAATGTCAGGACGATATATACGATTGCTCTCATAGCCCTTGAGCGTACTTCTATCAGCAGAAAGATCGTGGGCAACACTGACAGTAAGTAGAATGCAGTCAAGGTTTGTGAGAGGACGAGAAAGTCTCTCAGGTACAACCCTAATAGCAAGTTATATGTAAGTGCGATGGTAAAGGTAATGATTCTTGATTTTGCAGTTTTCATTTCAAATCTCCTTAGTGTAAGAAATCTTGAAACGAAGAAGTGGTCGTACAGAGGGGCACTCTGTACGACCACAAACAAAGACTTAATTCAAATCATTTAAGAAAACAACAAACCCGAACGTTTCGCCAATCGGCAAAAGGTTCGGGTTTGAATGTTTTGGTACGCCGAAAGGGACTCGAACCCCCGACCTACTGATTCGTAGTCAGTCACTCTATCCAACTGAGCTATCGGCGCATAGACGCTCATCAAAGCGCCTAAGTATATTAGCACATCATGCTGGAAAAAGCAAGTACTTTTTTCAAAAAAACTGATTATTTTTTACGGCGCTTTCGTTTGGATAGGGCACAGAGCAGAATAATCAGCAAAAGGATCAAAAAACACAGGATTATTGCAGCGGTGATGACTTCCTGATTTTTTCTCGCATTGTCCTGTACCGGCTGCTTTTGCTCCAGCTGTTCCTGCTCCAGGCGTTCCTGCTCCAGGCGTTCCTGTTCCAGACGTTCCTGTTCCAGACGTTCCTGCTCCAGGCGCTCCTGTTCCAGCCGCTCCTGCTCCAGACGTTCCTGTTCCAGCCGCTCCTGCTCAGCATAGGTTGTTACATTTTCCAGAAAATCATTTTTTGCGACATCCTCACCGACTGTGGAGTGATACAGTCCGAAAAGGCTGGGATTATAGGTCTGAATCTGGGATGCGTTGGTTATCTCTTCGTTTCTGCCGTAGATCCAGCGGTAAAACCAAGTCCATTGCTGGGATTTGTGGCAGGGGAAACCATACTTTTGTGTAAACTGGAAAGCGGATAAGCCGCCCAATATATCCATGGGCTGATCGTAGTCGATGGTAATGGGATTCTCTTCATAAAGATGCAGGTACAGCTTGGGAAGTTCCCAGATTCCGTACTTTTCTGCAGATTCCGGAAAGCTTTCCGGATCCGGTGTCAAGGGAAGCGATTTTACCAACAGATCGGCATAGACCATGTGCATACCGTGACCATACTCGCCTTTTAGGTCATGACCGACAGCGACCAGCGGCTTAAAGCGTCGGATCTGCTCCACGACAAAGCCTTGAAGCTCCTCTTGGGATGTGCCGTAGGTGCTTTTGTAGGCGGCATAGGATTCTTCCAGGTCTTCAATAAGGAAATCTGCGAAGCCACCGAAAACGGGATAGGCTGTAACGCCTACTGCCCACAGACCGTTGATCATTTCGTGGACTCTGATGTTTGTGAGGTTGCGGTGATCTGTCAGATAGACTACCTGAACACGGAAATTCTTAGCCTTGGCATACAGAGGCAAAAGACCGGCAAAAAACAGATGATCATCATCGCCATGGGCGGCAAACAGCACGATATCTGCGCCGCCATCCAGAGGCGGATTCCACTTTTGGACAAAATCCGGAACATCCGTCCCGGAGAAAACATAGATCTCACTCAATCGCACACTTCCGTTGGAAAAATCCAGTGTAACCGAAGTGGGAGCAAAGCCAAATGCCGCGGAAAGATCCACATACTCATGCAGGATGCCATAAGTGCCTGCGGTAATCTGATCACCGCTTTCGGTATCGGTAATGGTATAACTGCCATATTCCAAATCAAACAGAAGGTAAAGGCTGGCAATACCTTGTGCATTGGTTAGGGTAATGGATGCATTTGCGGTGGAAGTTTTGTAGGAATCTATGTTCTTGTCGGAAAGAAAGCCAAAGGAATCGTAACCGGTGCCGCTGAACAGGGTGTCAGCGGTGATGTCCGCGGACGCTTCCGGCTCAGCAGAAACAGGGGAAATCACGTTGAAAAGCAGAATCAGACACAGGAAGAAAGTGACACATTTTCGCATGGAGCGACCTCCAAAGATCTGGTATAATATTATTATAACAGAAAACAGGAAGCTTGTCAAAAAAGGTTTGCAGATGCCGCATTGACGCAGATGAAAGAATATTGTACAATAAATAAAAGGAGGTGGCACCAATGGATATCTTCGAAAAGCTGCCCCAAGTGCTGCTGCCTTGGTACGACACAAACAAAAGAGACCTGCCCTGGAGACAGGGCAAGGACCCGTACCACATTTGGGTTTCCGAGATTATGCTGCAGCAGACCCGCGTGGAGGCGGCGAAGGGCTACTATGCCCGTTTCTTGCGGGAACTGCCAACTGTTGCGGATCTTGCCATCTGTGATGATGAGAAGCTCCACAAGCTGTGGGAGGGTCTTGGATATTACACCCGGGTACGCAATCTGAAAAGAGCGGCGCAGCAGGTGATGGAGGAGCATAACGGAATTTTTCCCAGTACTTATGAAGAGATATTGGCTCTGCCGGGTATCGGTGCGTACACAGCTGGAGCGATTGCGTCCATAGCCTTTAATCAGCCTGCACCTGCCGTTGACGGCAATGTGCTTCGTGTGATCGCGCGGATCACCGATGATCCCACACCGATCGAAACGCCTGCCTTTAAGAAGCTGGTGCAGCAGCGCCTGGCGGAGGTGTACCCGGCAGAGGCCGGAGATTTTACCCAGGCGCTGATGGAGCTTGGTGCAACAATTTGCGGACCGAACCGGCTGCCGGACTGTGAAAACTGCCCTTGCAAGGATTTTTGCTTAGGATTTCGCAACCACACCGCTGCTTCACTTCCTGTACGCGCACCCAAGCGGAAGAGCAGCGAAGAGGAATACACGGTATTTATCCTGTCCTGCGACGGGCGTTTTGCAGTGGAAAAACGACCGGATCGGGGGCTTCTTGCGGGGCTTTGGCAGTTTCCCAATGTCCCCGGCAGGCTCAATTTACAAGCCGCCCTGGCGCAAGTGGAGGAATACCATATAAAACCAAAAGAAATTAAAATGCAGGTGGAGAGAAAGCACATATTTACCCATATACAGTGGAATATGTGTGGAGTTTATGTAGAAGTGACAGAGCCGGCAGGAACATTTACCTGGGTATCGGCGGAGGAGCTTCATAGCCAGACTGCGCTACCCACGGCATTCCGGCAATTTGTGCAGGAGGCAGAAGGCGCAAAATAGAAACGAAAATTTCCAAAAAAAACGGAATTTCAGGAAAAATAATGTTTGACAAATGGGATAATTACCTATATAATATCTAAGCACGACTGTTAGGAGGGGGATACTATGCGACTGGATCTGTCTTCCATTATGGACCGTCCCGGTGAAAGCATTCCCTATAGCATCAGTGTGGATCTAAGTGACCTTGTGTACGGTAACAGTAAGCCGGTCAGTGAACCGGTTTTGGCAAAGGGTACGGTGCGCAATACCGCCGGTGTCTTGGTGATGAAGGGTTTGATTACCACCTGTATTCACGGCACCTGTGACCGTTGCGCTGCAGACTTTGACCGCGATGTGGAAATCCCTATGGATGCGGTGCTGGTTACGGAGCTTGCCAACGAGGAAAACGAAGATGAATGGGTGTTTCCCATGGAGGCAAATACGGCTGATTTGGACGACATCGTCAGAACGATCTTTGTTCTGAATATGGATTCCAAGCTGCTGTGTAGTGAGGATTGTGCAGGACTTTGCTGCAAATGTGGCAAAAACCTCAACCACGGTCCTTGTACCTGCCAAAAGGAGTTAGACCCTCGTTTTGCTGCTTTAAAGCAGCTTCTCAATAAGGAATAAAAAAAGAATGCTGTAAAAAGCAGTTTGACCAAGGAGGTGTCATCCATGGCTGTCCCTAAGTGTAAAGTGTCCAGCGCCCGTCGCGATAAGCGCCGTGGTTCCAACTGGAAGCTGTCCGCCCCCAGTGTGGCTGTTTGCCCCAAGTGCGGTGAGCCCACCCAGCCTCATAGAGCTTGCAAGGCTTGCGGTTCCTACAATGGCCGCGAGGTCCTGGCCGCCAAGGCTGACTAAGGCAGGAAAAAGCGTAAGCTAAGAGGAAGGTGTACTGCCTTCCTCTTTTTCCGTATTAGCCTAATTTGTGAAATCTTTGTAAAAGTTATTGGAATCGCCGGAATTCCCGTTGATTCTTTTGTGATTTTGTGTAAAATAAAAGGAAACAGAGAGGAGCGATCTCCCTATGGCAAAACCATTGGTAGCGATTGTAGGACGGCCCAATGTGGGCAAGTCTATGCTCTTTAATAAGCTCACCGGCCACAGAACGTCCATTGTGGAGGATACCCCCGGTGTAACCCGCGACCGTATTTACGGTGATTGTGAATGGTGCGGCAGGAATTTTTCCCTGGTGGATACCGGTGGTATTGAACCGGGCACCGAAAATGATATGTTAAAATTTATGCGTCGGCAGGCCGAGATCGGCATCGAACTGGCTGACTGCATTGTGATGGTGGTGGATGTCCATTCCGGCGTAACCGCTGCTGACCAGGATGTAGCCACTATGCTGCGCAAATCCCGCAAGCCTGTAGCGCTGGCGGTGAATAAGTGTGACTCCATCGGTCCGGTCAATCCCGATGTATATGAATTCTACGGCTTGGGAATCGGCGACCTGTTTGAGGTTTCTGCTATCCACGGCCACGGCACCGGTGATCTGTTAGACTGGTGCTTGGAGCAATTCCCCCCGGAAGAGGATGAGGATGAACAATCCGAGCGGATCAACGTGGCCATCGTCGGTAAGCCCAATGTGGGTAAGAGCAGCCTTCTCAACCGCATTTTGGGTGAGGAGCGGGTTATCGTATCCAACATTGCCGGTACGACCCGAGATGCCATCGACTCCGACTTTGAAAATGAGACCGGTAAATACTGCTTCATCGACACGGCGGGTATGCGCCGCAAGAGCAGAGTGGACGATATTATTGAAAAGTATTCCAATATGCGTACCGTTGCTGCCATCGAGCGAGCGGATGTGTGCCTTATCCTGGTGGATGCCAACGACGGCGTAACCGAACAGGACACCAAGATCGCAGGTCTTGTCCACGAAGCCGGAAAAGCCGCTATTATTGTAGTAAACAAATGGGATGCGGTTGCCGATAAAGAGACCAATACTATGCGGGATAAAGAGCTGGCCGTACGGGACGGACTGAGCTATATGACCTATGCACCTGTGGTATTTCTGTCCGCACTGACCGGTTCCCGAGTGGATAAGCTGTTCCAGGTGATTCAGGATGTGCACAAGCAGAACACCAGCCGGATCACTACCGGCGCGCTCAACTCCATTCTGGCAGATGCAACCTCCCGTGTGCAGCCGCCCTCCGATAAGGGACGCAGACTGAAGATCTATTATATGACCCAGGCTGGTACCAAGCCGCCCCATTTTGTGATCTTCTGTAACGATGCGCGGTTGTTCCATTTCTCTTACCAGCGTTATCTGGTAAACCAGATCCGCGAGGTGTTTTGCCTGCAGGGTACACCGGTACGGATCACCATTCGCCAAAAGGGCGATAAGGAGGAGTAAGTATGTGGCTGTCTGTGCTGCTGACAGTGCTTTTAAGCTATTTGTTGGGTAATATCAACGGCGCAGTCATCATTTCCCGTCTCATTGGGCACAGGGATGTCCGGGAGCAGGGCAGCGGAAACGCGGGACTGACCAATTTCCTGCGTCAGTACAGTCCCTCCACTGCGTTGCTGGTGGTGGCCATTGATGTACTGAAAGCAGTGGCGGCCTGTCTTATTGGCAAATCTCTGCTTGCGCCCTATGGCTATGCCCAGGAGGGCCTAATGTTAGGTGGACTGCTTGTAAATTTAGGCCACGACTTCCCGGCACTGTTGGGATTTCGGGGTGGTAAAGGCGTTCTCAGCGGCATTACAGCAGCATTTCTGGCCGATTGGCGCGCTGCGCTGCCGGTGATCGGAGTATTTGCCCTGTGCCTGGCAATTACCCGTTATGTGTCCCTAAGTTCCATTTTGGGTGCGCTGACATTTGCGGTAGTATTTTCGCTGCTGCATTATGAAAATCTGCCTGTAACGGCCACGGGTGTACTGTTGGCACTGCTGATTGTCTTTATGCACAGAAGTAATATCTCCCGGCTTTTAAAGGGTACCGAAAAAAAGGCTACCTTCAGTAAATTCCGGAGGAAAAAGGAATAGACGCTAAAAAACCGCAGGTACAGGCTTAAAAAGCGCCTGCGGTTTATTAATGAAAGGAAATGTCCTATGCTGCAATTAAAAAATGTAGTAAAAAACTATGCTGCCGGCGACCATACAGTGCGGGCACTCCGGGGAATCACACTCCAGTTCCGGCAAAGTGAGTTTGTGTCTATCTTAGGCCCTTCCGGCTGCGGTAAGACCACAATGCTCAACATCATTGGCGGTCTGGATCGGTATACCAGCGGAGACTTGGTGATCGATGGCCGTTCTACCACGGATTTTAAGGACCGGGATTGGGATACTTACCGCAACCATTCTATTGGTTTTGTGTTCCAAAGCTATAATCTGATTCCCCACCAAAGTGTGCTGCAGAATGTGGAACTGGCGCTGACTCTGTCCGGTGTGAGCAAAAAAGAGCGCCGTCAGCGGGCAAAACAGGCGCTGGAGCAGGTGGGCTTGGGCGATCAGCTTCGCAAGCGTCCCAGCCAGCTTTCCGGTGGCCAGATGCAGCGGGTTGCTATTGCCCGTGCGCTGGTGAATAATCCGGAGATCATTTTGGCTGACGAACCCACCGGCGCGTTGGATACGGAAACCAGTGTGCAGGTCATGGAGATATTAAAGCAGGTGGCAAAAGACCGGCTGGTTATTATGGTTACCCACAATCCGGAGCTTGCCAACACCTATTCCACCCGAATCATCCGGATGTTGGATGGTCAGATCACCAGCGACTCCAACCCCTTAAACGATGCTGAGCGCTGGGACTGCCGGGAACAGGAGCAACAGGCGATCTTCGGCAGAAAGCAGCGGGTGCGGAAGCCCTCTATGTCCTGGATGACCTCCTTCGGTTTGTCCCTGAAGAATCTGTTTTCTAAAAAAGGCCGTACGACCTTGACCGCATTTGCCGGTTCCATCGGTATCATCGGTATTGCGCTGATCTTTGCGGTGTCTAACGGCGCGACGGTTTTTATCAATGATACGCAGGAAGATACACTTGCATCCTATCCCCTGACCTTGGAAGCCACCACGGTGGATATCGGTACTTTGATGCGGACCTTTATGGGCATCGATTCTGATGAAGAACTCCACGACCGGGATGCGGTGTATTCCCAGGCGGTTATGGCGGATATGATCAATGCGCTGAACAATTTGGACTCTACGGAAAATGATCTGAAAGCCTTTAAGGAATATCTGCAAAAGGAAATGAAGAATACCGAAAGCGGTCTGTACGATGCCCTTACCGGTGTTCAGTATACCTATAATATGGATCTTTTGGTCTACACTAAAGATCCCGACGATAATATCATCTATTCCGATACGGAAGAAATGCTCACCAAGGCTCTTCGGGAGAATATGGGCATGGATATGTCCGCAATGATCAGTATGCGAGACAATTTGGGCGGCGGTATGAGCAGCTCTATGACGATGCCCGGAATGTCCACCGAATTGTGGTGTGAGATGCTGCCCGGCAAGGATGGAAAGCTGATTAATCCGGTGTTGGAAGATCAGTACGATGTGATCTACGGTAGCTGGCCTAACGATTACAATGAGATCGTACTGATTGTGGACAAGAATAACGAACTGGACGATATGACCCTGTTTGCGATGGGCCTGGAATCCCACGATAAGATCGAAGAATCCTTTGATATTATCTTAAACGGCGGCGAGATCGATACCACCCAGAAAAAATGGTCTTACGAGGAGATCTGTGCCAAGGAGTACAGGGTGATCCTCAACGGTGATTGCTACAGATTGGATGAAAATACCGGTCTGTATGTGGATCTGCGGGAAGAGGAGGCAGGCCTGCGTTATCTCTATGATAATGCGCTGAAGCTGAAGATCACCGGTATTATCCGTCCCAGTGAAAAGGCAAGCTCCACAATGCTCTCCGGTTCCATTGCCTATACCAAGGCGCTGACCGAGTATGTTGCGGAAAATAATGCCGATTCTGCGGCCCTTGCGGCGCAAAAGGCTCAAACCGGCACTGACATCTTCTCCGGTCTGCCCTTTAAAGACAATGAGAGCCTGTCCGATCAGGATAAGGAAACCGCGTTCCGTGACTATATTGCGGGCCTGACGGTGGAAGAGCAGGCAAAGGCCTATGTGAAGATCTTAGGTATTCCCTCTGCCGAGCAGCTGAACACCATGGTTGATCAGCAGATGGCGATGTTTGACCGGGAAAAGATGGAGCAGACTATGATCGAAGCCTTGAGTCAGCAGGCAGGTATGAACGTAAAAGAGATGGAAGAATATATCCTCTCTATGTCTGACGAGGATCTGGAAGCTCTGTTCCGGCAGATGCTCACGGAGCAGGTGAAGAAGCAATATGCCAAACAGGTGGAGCAGCAGACTGCGGCAATGCCCGTAGAGCAGCTCAGCGGCGCGCTGCAAATGGCACTGACGACTTATACCACAGAGCAGTGCGTAATTTATTATGATGAGATCCTGGAATTTTCCGACTCCTCCTACGAAGAGAATCTTCGCTCCCTTAGTGATGTGGATCTGGAAGATCCTGCAACCATCAACCTCTATGCATCCAGCTTTGAAAATAAGGATGTGATCGAGGAAGTGATCGCAGACTACAATGAAAACGTAGAAGAACTCAAGCAGATCCGCTACACGGACTATGTGGGCATTATGATGTCATCCATTACCACAATCATCGATGCCATCACTTATGTGTTGATCGCTTTTGTGGCAATTTCTCTGGTGGTATCCTCCATTATGATTGGCGTCATTACGCTGATTTCCGTGCAGGAGCGCACCAAGGAGATCGGTATTCTCCGTTCTATCGGTGCATCCAAGCGGAATGTATCCGGTATGTTTAACGCAGAAACGGTGATCATCGGCTTTACGTCCGGTGTGTTGGGTGTGATTGTTACCTATGCCCTGTGTGTGGTTGTGAACATTATCCTGTTTGAACTGACGGAAATTGCCAATCTGAAAGCGCAACTTCCTATTGAGATCGCGGTGGCGTTGGTGCTGGTGAGCATCTTGCTGACACTGTTTGCCGGCATTATCCCCAGTAGAAGCGCGGCCAAGAAAGACCCTGTAGTAGCGCTGAGAACCGAATAAGAAAACCCGGAAGGCTGCTTTTTAACAGCCTTCCGGGTTTTTGTTATCAATAAGTTTCGGTGATGGTGCCGCTGCCGACAACCATATCCCCCTGATACAGCACAACGGTCTGCCCTGGGGTGATGGCCCGCTGGGGCGCGTCAAATACCACCCGGGCATTGCCGTCTTCGGATGGAATGACAGTGGCGGATTGGGGAATGTGTCGGGATCTTGCTTTGGCGCTGACCTGCATAGGCTCAGTTAAGACAGGGAAGGGGATCCAGTTCCAGTCCGTTGCCACCAGAGTGCGGGTGTATAGAGCGTTTTCCGGACCGACGGTTACGGTGTTTTCTTCCATATTCTTGCCGCATACATACACAGGCTCGCCCATAGCAAGACCCAGTCCCTTACGCTGCCCTAAAGTATAGCGGATCGCGCCGGTGTGACTACCCACTTCCTTGCCGGCAAGGTCCAAAAATGCCCCTTGGGGATAGGACTTACCGGTGTAGCGGCAGATAAACGCCATAAAATCTCCGTCGGGAATGAAGCAAATATCCTGAGAGTCCCGCTTTTTCGCATTTAAGAAGCCCTGCTCCCGGGCGATCAGCCGGATTTGCTCCTTGGTGTATGCGCCTAAAGGGAAACGGATATGGCGCAGCTGATCCTGGCTGAGAGAAGCAAGAAAATAGGATTGATCCTTCCCTTCGTCAGATGCCTTATACAGCAAATATCGCCCGGTTTTTGTATCCTGTCGAATTTGGGCGTAATGGCCGGTTACAATGTAGTCGCAGCCCAGGGAAAGGGCTTTATCCAGCAAAAAGGAGAATTTAATATGGCGGTTGCAGCGGATACAGGGATTTGGTGTGAGACCTGTTTCATAGCAGCGGATGAAATCGTTTACAACCGCATCCTTAAAAGCATCAACCGCATCAAAAGTGTGAAAATCCATTCCAAGGGAGGTTGCGACTGCCTGCGCATCGTAGACACTTTGCTGGTGACAGGAGGGATCCAGCAGGTTTTCATCGCACATTTTTGCAATGGCGCCGATGCAGTGCAGACCTTCCTGCTTCGCAAGATATGCTGCCACAGAGCTATCCACACCGCCACTCATAGCGATCAGCGCACGTTTTTGTTCCACGGTTATCACCTCCTGTAAAAACTGCAGTTATGATACCACAAAGCAAGAAAAAAAGCAACGGAATAAAAATTATGTAAATCTTGAGTAACTATATGTTAAGAATGACAGCTGCAAATTTTGTAAAAATATGGAAAAAATACATAAAATATGACGAAATGGGAACATTTTAAGGCGAAAAATGGTAACAAATATGTAATAAAACCGAAATAAGGGTTGCATTTGTTCCGATTTTCTGCTATAATTGGCGGGTAACCTCTCGGAAAGGAGAAAATTTCAGTGAATAAACGGATAATCAGTTTGTTGATTGCCATTGTTATGCTGTTTGGTGTACTGTCAGTGGGTATAATGGATGTCCACGCAGAGGATGCAACCACTGCATCTACCGAAGAGACCACCGCAACCACAGCAGAGGAGGAAACCACTGCTCCGGAAGAAACCACACCTTCGGAAGAGACGACTGCGCCGACCGTGCCGGAGACTACTGCTCCTGCTGATGGAAAGCTCACCGCCAGCAACGATTGCATTAAGATCCTGAAGCTGGAAGAGGGTTTCAGCAGAACGCCTTATTGGGATTTTACCCAGTATACCGTTGGCTACGGAACCAGATGTCCCAGCGATATGGTGGAATACTACACACAAAACGGCATTACAGAGGCAGAGGCAGAGACCTTGCTTCGTAATCACTTATCATCGGTCGAGCGTGATATCCACGCAAAAATGATCGATCGGTACGGTTTGGAACTTACGCAAAATCAATTTGATGCCTTGGTGCTGTTTTCCTATAACTGCGGCACTTCCTGGGCATATGAGACCAGCGGCACATTCCATTTGGCCATTAAAAATGGTGCTACCGGCAACGATCTGATCCGCGCATTTGCCCTTTGGTGTAGCGCAGGTAATCAGATCCGCACCTTCCTGCTGCGGCGGAGATTGAGCGAAGCCAATATGTACTTAAACAGTGTATATAGCCAAACACCCCCGGATAATTACTGCTATGTGCTTTATGATGCCAATGGCGGTACTACCAGTCCCAGAAGTCAGGGTTATGATTCCAATTTGACGGCAGCGCCGTTCCCCACACCGGTTATGGCAGGCTATACCTTCCAGGGTTGGTTCACTGCTAAGACTGGCGGAACAAAGGTTACTGTGCTCAACGCATCCACGAAGAGTGCTACTTTGTATGCCCAGTGGGCAGATGCAAGCGGCAATACACCTCCCAGCAATGATGCCACCACGGATAAACCGGTTACTGTTACGGTAACCGCAACCGATGTAAACCTGCGTCAAGGCCCCGGCACCAACCACACTCGCGTGGGTACTGCCAATAAGGGCGATACCTTTGTGATCACGGAGACCGCTTCCGGCTCCGGCTACACTTGGGGCAAGTTCGATGGCGGTTGGATCGCACTGCAGTATACCAATTACGACTCTGTGATCAATAACCAAAATCAGACACCTACCACGCCTCCGGAAACCACACCTCCCGCACCCACCACACCTCCGGAAACCACACCCCCCGCACCCACAACCCCGCCGGAGACCACACCTCCCGCGCCGGTAGAGCCGGAAAAACCCAAGGTCACCGGTACTATTAATGTGCAGGATTGGCTGCGGATTCGCAGCGGCCCCGGCACTTCTTACTCTATCGTAGGTTACCTGAAGCCTAAGCAGAAGGTTGAAATTCTGGAACAGTCCTTGGTGGGCTCTATGAAATGGGGCAAGATCGCAGAGGGTTGGATCAGTATGGACTATGTGATCCTGGATCAGGCGGCATCCTCCGACGGTAACACCGGAAGCAGCAATAATACTGCCACCGTTTGGACCGGTAAGGTCATTGCAGACGAACTGCTGATCCGCAGCGGCCCAGGTACAAACCACTCCGTTATCAGCTACCTGACCTACGGCACACAGGTTACCATCACCGAGAAACAGTCCGGTGGCGCGCTGGAGTGGGGCAAGATGGACAGAGGCTGGATCTGCTTAAACTATGTGCAGCTGAGCGCTTCCAATAGCGGTAGCAGCGCACCTGCCCCGGAATCCGGCTCCATTACCGGTACTATCAATGTGCAGGAATGGCTGCGTGTGCGCAGCGGTCCCGGTACATCCTACGCAGTAGCAGGATACCTGAAGCCCAATGAGAAGGTAACCATTACCCAGCAGCAGAACGTGGGCGGCACGGTTTGGGGCAAGATCTCCAGCGGCTGGATTTCGATGGACTATGTGGTCGTCGATAGCGCAAGCTCCGGTGGAGCAGCACCCCAGCCGGTTACCAAGACCATCACCGCGGATTGCCTGCGTGTGCGCAGCGGTCCCGGCACCAACAATTCTATTGTTGGATACCTGTACTACGGACAGAAGGTACAGATCCTGGAAACCGCAACGGCTGCTGACGGCCAGTGGGGCAAGATCAGCTCCGGCTGGATCCATATGGGTTATACCAAATAAAGCATACAGGCGGTTGCAATTGCAGCCGCCTGTTTTTCTATTATGGCGTGTGTTGCGTAAAACAATAATATGTGCTATAATTCCCCAAGATGTGAATTCTCAAAAGCTGTGGCATTTATGCGGAATTTGATAAAACTATTTTTAAAGTGCTTTTAAAATCGGAAAGGAGGTTTTTATGCTGGATATCCTTATTGATGTGCTTGGCTGGATCGCCAAGCTTTTAACGGGTTATACCGCCCTTATGGGTGTTTTTTGCCTGCTTCCCAGGAAGAAGTATCCGCAGGTGCCTCCCAAGACTCGCTTTGGGGTGCTGATCCCCGCCCGAAACGAAGAAAATGTGATCGGGCATATCATTAAAAGCCTGCAAAAGCAGGACTACCCTTCGGACCTATACGATATTTTGGTGATCCCCAATAACTGTACGGATGATACCGAAGGTGCTGCCCTGCGGGCTGGGGCAAAGATCGCCCACTGTACAGGTCCAGTATCCACTAAGGGTGAGGTGCTCCATCAGATTTTTGAAAGTCTTTCCGGCCGGTATGATGCCTATATTGTGTTTGATGCGGATAATGTGGTGGACAGCGCGTTCCTTGCCCGTATAAACGATGCGATAGCGGCGGGTGCAAGGGTGGCAAAAAGCCGTCAATGTGCATTAAACCCCTATGACAATTGGGTGTCCGGTGCATACGATTTGTATTTTCAGAGCCATAATTTGCTCCATAGCCGGGCAAGAGCGTCTTTTCCCTTAAGCGCTAAGCTGATCGGCACAGGCTTTATGGTAACAGATGATCTGCTGCAGGAGCTTGGCGGCTGGAATACCGTTACGCTCACAGAGGACATTGAGTTTGCAGCCTTGTGTGCACTAAAAGGGGAGCGGGTGCATTATGTGCAGGAGGCGCTGACCTACGATGAAGAACCATTGTCTTTTGTCTTATCTATGCGCCAGCGTCGACGCTGGAGTGCTGGTGTGCAAAGCGTTGCCAACTGCTACACGGGAAAACTTCTTTGTAAGCGCCCCAGCTGGCTGCGGTGGGATTTGGCTTTTCATATCAATATGATCTATGCGCAGGTAATCGCGCTGGTCCCGGTGTTGTACGCGCTGCTGCGTATGTCCGGTATACAGGCACTCTATAGCCTGCTGATCTCTTTGGTAAGTTTTGTATTGGGTGGCATCATAATGGCACTGTTTCTAAGTTTAACGGCAAAGCGGGATATAAGGAAGCAATGGAAGGCAATCCTGATGTACCCGGTGTACCTTGCATCCTGGTATCCGCTGCATATTTGGGCGCTTATTCAAAAGCCGAAAGACTGGAAACCCATTGTCCACGGCGCAGATAGAAATCGCAGAAAAGAAACGCTTGCAGAATTGCATAAATAAAAGGACGTGCTGCTGCACGTCCTTTCTTTATATTTACTTTCCCGATAGTTCAACCTGCCTGCGGAGCATACTCATTGCCGGCACAGGGCGGGGGAGCTGCAGATAAAATTGCATTTGGGGCGTCCGGGGTTCTGTAAGCGGTTCACCCTCCAAGGTCTGCATAGCAGAGACGGTAAAGGGGAATGGGCGGGTATCCGGGCCAACAGCCTCCAGAGAATCCCCTGCAGCAAACTTGTTCCGTAAGCTGCACAGCGCAAGTCCGTTCTCATCGCACTGTTCCACCACTGCGCAGATCTGCCACTGCCGTATGTACCGGGAGTGATCTGTGTACTGTCCCGGATAGCCATAGTAAAATCCGGTAGAGTAGTAGCGGTGGCTTACGTGCTCAACCTCATCCCGCCAGACGGGATCTACAGGCCGTCCTGCGGCGAGATCGTCAATAGCATGGCGGTATGCGCCGGTTACGATGGCGGCATAGTAGGCGGATTTTGCCCGTCCCTCAATCTTGATACAGTCGATCCCAGCGTCCGTCAAATCCTGCAGATGGTCAATGGTGCACATATCACGGGAGTTCATAATATAAGTGCCTTTTTCATCCTCGAAAACAGGGAAGTATTCACCGGGCCGCTTTTCTTCCATCAGCGCGTACTGATACCGGCAGGGTTGGGCGCAAGCGCCCCGGTTGGAGTCCCGTCCAGTCATATAGTTACTCAGCAGACACCGTCCGGAGTAGCTAACGCACATTGCGCCGTGGCCGAAGGTCTCAATCTCCAGTTCCGGAGAGGTCTTTTCGCGGATAGTGCGGATCTCGTCAAGATTCAGTTCTCTTGCCAGCACCACCCGTTTTGCGCCCAAATCAAACCAAGCCTGGGCGCATTCGTAGTTTGCAATGGACTGCTGGGTAGAGATGTGCCGCTGACACCGGGGGGCATACTTGCCCGCCAGGGTAAACGCACCCATATCTGCAACGATCAGCGCGTCCACACCTGCATCCTGGAGCTGCTCCAAATAGGGGGGCAGGGCAGCAATCTCCTCATTCCGGGGCATAGTATTCACGGTAACGTGTACTTTTACGCCGTGATCGTGGGCGTAGGCTACCGCCTTTGGCAGCTCCTCCGGTGTGAAATTACCGGCAAAGGAGCGCATACCAAAGGATGTGCCTGCCAAATACACTGCGTCCGCGCCGTAGAGCACAGACATTTGCAGCCGTTCCATATCTCCGGCGGGACTGAGTAATTCAAGTTTTGCCATGGTTTACCCCATCAATTCATTTACGTTATTCAAATGCTCCCGTTCCGTAACGGCAAAACGGTGGGCAGATGCAGCCGCATCGTATACAAAGTAGTGATAGTTGGTTTGGTTAGGTTCCAGCGCAGCGTACAGCGCGTAAACACCCATATTGCAGATCGGTCCGGGAGGAATACCCTGATTCTTTCGCGTGTTGTAGGGGCTGTCTACTGCCAAATGCTCAGCAGTCAGCTCATCGATCTCACCAAAGTAATCTCCGATCGCGTAATATACCGTGGCATCCGCGCCCAGGCTTAAAATGTTGGGATTTGTCAGTCGGTTATAGAAAACAGATGCGATATCGTAGCATTCACCGTTGGATGCAGCTTCCTTCTGCACTACGGATGCCAGGGTTACCACCTGATGCAGCGTAAGCTGATGCTCTGCAATATAGGCAGAGGTAAAGCCTTTTGCCCGCAACTTATCGGCATACTGCTTTTGGATTGCTTCGAAGGAGTCCTTCATCTTGTCGGTGAAGCGATCATCAAATTCATCCAAGAATTTTTGCAGCACCCGACGGGGCTCATCATTTTTGTAGAATTTGTAGGTATCGGGAGCTAAATAACCCTCCAGGCAGTACTTATCGCCCCGGGCGACACCCTCTAAGAACCAGTAATCACCCAGTTCACCCTCGGCGGCATATGCCTCCAGATCTGCCGCAGAGCAGACACCCTTATCTTCCAAAAGCTTAAAGATCTGGGCGCAGTTGACACCTTCCGGGAACATAATATCCACAACACCCCGGCTGGCTTCATAGTTATACATTGCATTGATCATCGCATTGTAGTCCAACTGGGCGTTTAGGGTGAATGTGCCGATGCTGATGTCATCCACTTTTCCGGTAACTTGGGCAAAGGTCTTAAACAGCCAGGGGTATCGGATGAGATTTGCCTGCCCGAGCTTGTTGGAGATACTCTCAATGTCATCATCTTCCGTGATGGTGATGGTAACCTTTTCGTCTCCCTTGCCAAAAGCCATCACATCCGCGCAGCAGACCCAAAGGGTACGACCTAAGGAAATGCCAATAGCTAAAATCAGCACCACCCAAATGACGGTGGAGAGGATATGGGGGATACCCCATAAGCCGTACGGATCTTTTCTCTTGGGACGACCCTTTGGCTCCGGGGGATCTTGCATTTGCCAGGCTTTTTTCGGTGTCGCCGGTGTAGCTTCTTCCATAGTTTCAGTCTCGGTAGGATCGGCAGATTCTGTATCCATATCATCCGGCAGGGTAATATTGTCCCAATCCTCCGCCAGGATCTTTTCCAGCTCATCCTCTTCGATCGCGATGGCTTCCGCAGCTGAAACAGCCGGTGCTTCCGGTTCTTCTACAGGTGTAGCAGGCGCAGCGGGTTCTTCTTTGCTTGCAAACTGCTCTGCTGCGCTGGTAAAATCAAAAGATTCCTGGGTCTGGAACAGTTCATCCAGCCATTTTTGATTTTCCGGTGAAAGGCCGTTTTCGGGCACTTGCCGATTATCGTTTCGGTTGTCCATTTAAAAACCTCCAGTCAGCGGATCACGATCTGCTTAGCGATGGCCTGCGCAGCCTCCGGTCCTTTCAGCGCTTCGATCAGGGCGAGGGCAAAGGGGATCGCGCAGCCGGCAGAGGTGCCGGTGATCAGCTTGCCGTCTCGCACACAGGCGGCATCTGATTGCAGCTGGGCGCTGCCCATACCGCTCTCGCAGCCGGGGAAGCAGGTAGCTTGCAGCCCGTCTGTGATATGCAGATCGGCAAGTACCGTAGGACCGGCGCAGATGGCCGCTACGAACTTATCGTTATCCCACGCGAATCGAATTGCATCCAGAGCTTTCTGGCTGGCACGGGCAGAAGCGACGCCTCCCAAGCCACCGGGCAGAACGATCATCTCCAAATCAGTCAGATCCATTTGGGATAGTTCGATATCCGCTTCAATCCCAATATTATGTGCGCCGCAAACAGTCTTTCCGGTAACACCCACAGTGAGAACGGAAATTCCTGCTCGCCGCATCAGATCGATGGGGGTAATGGCTTCGACTTCTTCAAAGCCGGTTCCCAATAATACATATACCATTTACGCTTCCTCCAAACATTTGGTAACGTGGCGGTAGATCTCCTGGTGAATATCTTCAATGGTTCGCATAGCGCCATCCCGAACACAGGAGATCACGGTCCAGCCGTAGTATGCGGCGGCGGCCCGTCCGGTTTCCCGGCAGGTGGCGAGATACGCCATATCCTGTTCGTGGATATCAGCTTTGGTGTTGGTATCGGCCTCCCGATGGCGCAGAAGCTTTTCTGTAAAGTCCGTAGGCACGTCCAAATAGATCACAAGATCGGGTTTGGGAAGACCCAGCTTTGCATACTCAAAGTCATACAGCCAGTGCAAATAAGCTTCTCTGTTTTCCTCCGGCTCTTTGGATGCCTGATGGACAGCGTTGGAGGTGGTGTAGCGGTCAGAAAGCACCAAACCACCGTCTTCATACCATTTACCCCAATCCATCTTATAGGAGGCAAACCGGTCGACAGCATAGAAAGAGGAAGCGGCATAGGCATTCACGTCCGCGGGCTTCTTGCCAAATTCACCACCCAAATACATCCGTATGAGAGCGGAACTTTCTTCTGAGTACCGGGGGAAGACCAAATGCTTAAATGCGATTTTATCCTGGGATAAATGCTCAGACATAAGGCGAAATTGGGTAGACTTACCGGAACCGTCCGTTCCTTCAATTACAATTAGCTTGCCCATTTTTTAAAATTCCTTTTCCTGTTTAGTGTATATGGAAAAATTGCGGTTATTACAGTAAAATATAGCATATTTTATGCCGTTTGTCCACCACTCACCGGATAGAAACGTAAAAAATACTGTTTCGGTGAAAAAACCGGCAAGACAGTTGCAAAGAAACGGAAATTCTGCTAAAATAAACGAAATAAAGACAAACAAAAAGGATGTTCACATATGGAAGAAAACAACAAGACATTTTGGGAGCTTGGCCTTTCGGAAGCGATGCTCAAAGCCCTGGAAAAAAAGGGATACGGTTATCCCACCACTATCCAGGCCCAGGCAATCCCGGAATTTATGCAGTGGAAAGATGTGATCGCCAAGGCGCCCACCGGAACGGGCAAGACTTTCGCCTTCGGTATTCCGATGATCGAGCACGTAGATATAGACTCTCCGGAAGTACAGGGTCTTATTTTGGCACCCACCCGGGAACTGGCCATTCAGATCGGTGATGAGCTCCGGGGACTGCTGACCTATTATCAGGGTATCCGCGTGGCGGTGCTCTATGGCGGTGCAGGCATCGTAGGACAGGCAAAGCAGCTGGAAAAGAAGCCCCAGACCGTGGTTGCCACCCCCGGCAGACTGATGGATCATTACAACCGCAAGAATATCC
>JAZUSG010000172.1:0-2105 GCA_045606605.1 Faecousia sp. | reverse complement strand
CTGATTTTTAATGGTTACGGTGGTATTAGGAGAAATAGAACTGGTGATAAAGGCATTGGAGCCGATGACGCTGTCTGCGCCGATCACCGTGTCACCACCCAAAATGGACGCGTTGGCATAAATGGTCACATTGTCTTCAATAGTGGGATGCCGTTTCTTTCCCCGCAGGCTCTGGCCGCCCCGGGTAGAAAGACCGCCCAGGGTAACACCCTGATAGATCTTGACATTCTCACCGATCACCGTAGTCTCACCGATGACGATACCCGTACCGTGGTCAATAAAGAAGTACTTGCCGATGGTAGCGCCCGGGTGGATGTCAATGCCGGTTACGCTGTGGGCGTGTTCGGTCATAATCCGGGGGAGCATCGGTACCTGCAGGGTGTAGAGTACGTGGGCCAGCCGGTACACGGTAATGGCAAACAGACCCGGATAGGCAAAAATGATCTCTGCCATACCGGTGGCTGCCGGGTCGCCGTCGTAGGCGGCCTGCAGGTCGGTCTGCACCATAGCCCGCACCTGCGGGATCTGGCGGAAGAATTCCAGGCAGATCTCCTGGGCGTGTGATTCCGCGGTCTTTTCGTCTTCACCGCTAGTTTGGAATACCAGCGCCACCTGCCGGTTTAAGTTGAACATCACATCCTCGATGAGCATAGAGAGGTTGTGCTTTGCGTTATAGATCCGGTAGCTTTTATCCCGGAAGTAGCCGGGGAAGATGATCCGGCGGAGCTTTTCGATCATATCGATGATCACATCCTTATCAGGCGTGCGATAGAGCTCCAGCTTGTCGATATCCCGACCGCTGCTGTAGTCCTGTAAAATGCTGTCTACCACAGCTTCGATATTTTCTTCAAAGGGAGGCATAAAATTTCTCCTTTCCGCTATTTTTCTTTTTATATCATAGGAAGGGGGGCTTGTCAATGTTCCGGTTGACAAGGGATTTGGTTGGGCATTATAATCTAAGAAAAGGAATGGGAGGGCGCGATTATGGCAATTTATAAGTCTGCCGAGGAACTGATCGGCAATACACCGCTGCTGGAGCTGCGGGGCATTTGCAAAGCCTGCGGTCTGCAGGGGAGACTTTTGGGAAAACTGGAATATTTAAATCCCGCCGGGTCTGTAAAAGACCGGGTGGCGCTGGCAATGATAGAGGATGCGGAGCAGAAGGGCCTTTTGCAGGAAGGTTCTGTGATCATTGAACCCACCTCCGGCAATACGGGCATCGGCCTTGCCGCCGTGGGCGCGATCCGTGGCTACCGCACCATCATTGTGATGCCGGACTCTATGAGCGTGGAGCGACAGACCCTGATGAAGGCCTACGGCGCGGAAGTGGTGCTGACCCCCGGCGCGCTGGGTATGCAGGGGGCGATCGAAAAGGCGGAGGAACTGAAAAAGCAGATTCCCGGCAGCTTTATCCCCGATCAGTTCGCAAACCCCGCCAATGCGGAGGCCCACCGCAAATCCACCGGCCCGGAGATTTGGCAGGACACGGAAGGTAAGATCGACTTTTTCGTGGCGGGTGTGGGTACCGGCGGTACCATCACCGGCGTGGGTGAATATTTGAAGGGCAAAGATCCCCGTATTCAGGTGGTGGCGGTAGAGCCGGCGGCGTCGCCCCTGCTCTCCGGCGGCAAGGCCGGACCCCACGGCCTGCAGGGAATCGGCGCAAATTTCGTGCCGAAGGTATTAAACACCGGAGTGTATGACCGGATCATCCCGGTGACCCAGGAGGAGGCCTATGCGGCGGCCCGGCAGATGGGTACGGCAGAGGGCGTGCTGGTGGGTATTTCCTCCGGCGCAGCGCTCCACGGGGCTGCGGTGGTGGCAAGGGAAAATCCCGGCAAGACCGTGGTGGTACTCCTGCCGGACACCGGCGACCGGTATCTGTCCACAGACCTGTATAAGTAAAGAAAGATCCCCGATTCCGGGGATCTTTTTGTTGTTAGATTTGTAGAACCGTCCGGTAGCGCTTGTAGGGGGCGGCGCCTTCGACGCCCCGCGGCCGGGTTTCCGCGAAACACCTTCCGTCATTGTGACCACCCGCAGGCACGGCAAAAGCCTCCCTTGTGCAAAGGGAGGTGCCCCGCAGGGGCGGAAGGATTGTAGGG
>JAZUSG010000171.1:0-8789 GCA_045606605.1 Faecousia sp. | reverse complement strand
GCCAGTACAAGAATACCGACGATCACAACAGTAATAAAGGCATAGGTTTTCCAGGAAAGCTTTTCTTTCAGGAAAATGCGGGAAAGCAGCAAAGATACGACACAAACAGAGGAAATGATCGGAGCAGCAATAGCACCGTTTCCGCTTAAGGCATATACATATGTAAATTGACCTGCGGTTTCAAATACAGCGGCCAGGATCTTATCTTTGTGTTTGGGGACGGAACCGAACTTGACTTTCTTTGCTTTCATAAAGATGAACAGGCAGAGAGCAAACAATGCGAAGGTCAACTCGTAACTGGTATTGGCAACATCCTCAATGGTATCTTCTGTAACACCGATCAGGGGAGTAGTAGCAAAATCGTCTAAATAGAAAATATCCACAAAGGAGCCGAAAGCATCCAGCAGAGCATAAACAAAAGGCATACAGAAGGCAATAATTGCCAGCTTTTTACCAAGTGTCTTTTTCCGCACTGTTTCGCCCTTGTTTTCCAGGAAACCGACACCCAGAACACCGATCACTATGATGCAAATGGCAACTACGGTAAGGGGGGAAAGCGATTCGCCTAAAATGACCACGCACAAAAGGCTGCAAATGGCGCCGGAGGTGTTCTCGATGGGGTCAGAAATAGACTCCTCCAGAAAACGCATTCCGAAATAGGAAAATGCCATAGAAATGATATACAGCAGGGATACCGGCAGGTAAACCAGGAGGTTAATGGGGTCATAGCCGATATCTTTTGTCAGTAGGGTGAAAACTGCATGGGCACCCATAACCGCGCCTACACAGACACAGATCTTCAGGTGAGAATATTTTTCGTTTGGCAGAGCACCCTTTTTGTAAAACAGTTCTGCTGCGCCCCATAAGAGGGCAGTTGCAATGGAAAAGAACAGCCAAGACATAGTAAAACCTCTTTCTTTATAGTGTTACAAGGCCTGCATCAACCATCTTCTGCAAGCTCATTAAAATACCAAGTTTTGCGTGACACCAGGTGAGACCGCCCTGGAAGTAAACCGCATAGGGGGGACGGATCGGACCGTCAGCAGAAAGCTCGATAGAAGAGCCTTGGACAAATGCGCCGGCTGCCATAATCACCTTGTCATTATAGCCGGGCATATCCGAGGGAAGGGGGGTGGCAAAGGCGTCAACCGGTGCAGCAGCCTGGATACCGTGGCAAAATGCCAGCATACCGGCTTCGCTGCCTAATTCAACTGCCTGAATAATATCGTGTCGACTTTCCGTTGCATTGGGGACACATTTAAATCCAAGGGGTTCGTACAGATTTGCTGCAAAAATTGCGCCTTTTTCCGCTCCGGCCACAACTGTAGGTGCCATAAAGAAGCCTTGATAGAGTGCGGGCATCAGACCGAGGTTCGCGCCGACCTCCTGGCCGAGACCGGGAGCGGATAAGCGGAATGCGCAGCGATTGACACACGCTGTCGTGCCACAAATATAACCGCCGATGGGCGCTAAACCGCCGCCAGGATTCTTAATCAGACTACCGACAACCATATCCGCGCCTAAATCGGAAGGCTCAATGGTTTCCACAAATTCGCCGTAACAGTTATCCACCATGCAAATGATGTCAGATTTTACGGACTTCACAAATCGAATCAGCTCACCAATTTGTTTTACAGAAAAACTGGGCCGTGTTGCATAGCCCTTGGAGCGTTGAATGGTTACCATTTTAGTTTTGCTATGGATGGCCTTACGAATGTTTTCGTAATCGAATGTTCCATCGGGCAGCAGGTCAACTTGCCGGTAGGATACGCCATACTCCTTTAAGGAGCAGGGGCTTTCCCGAATGCCGATCACTTCCTGCAGGGTATCGTAGGGGAGACCCACAGGAGAAAGCAGTTCATCTCCCGGCAGCAGATTTGCGGATAAAGCTACCGTCAGCGCATGGGTACCGCAAGTGATTTGGGGTCGCACAAGCGCAGCCTCCGTATGAAATACATCGGCATAAACTTTTTCTAAATTGTCTCTGCCAACGTCATCATAGCCGTAACCGGTGGTTGCAGCGAAGCAGGCAGCAGATACTCTGTTTTTCTGCATTGCTGCTATTACTTTTGCCTGGTTGTGTTCAGCAACCATATCAATATGGGCAAATCGATCCTTCAGCTTTTCTAAAACAGATTCACCGTAATGATACACCGCAGGACTAATGCCCATTGTATTATATAATTCCAATAATTCTTCCATATTGTTATTTGTCTCCCTCAAAGATTTCGTCTGCAATATCGCGCAATAGTTCCGGCCTGGATATGATAAGACCTTTATTTTCTTCACCTATGATGAGTAGCGTATCTCCAGGCTTTATTTTAAATAATTCCCGCGCTTCCTTGGGGATAACAATCTGACCCCGGTCTCCAACCTTGGCAGTTCCAAAGACTCTGCGGGCGTTGCCTTTTCCGAGAATGTGTTTGCCTCCGGCCATCGTCATCCTCCTTTCCTACTTTTCATATTTTTCATACTTTAAAAGTATAAATGAAACCGCTCCGGAAGTCAATACCGGAGCGGAAAAACTGTCAATTATTGCGTCTGCGGCCACCAAAAAGCAGAATTAAACGGATCAGTTGCGCAGCGGAAACAGCCACAGCAGCAACATAAGTCATAGCGGCGGCAGTGAGTGTCTTTCGGGCGCCCCGCTGTTCTTCCTCTGTGAGGATACATGTTTCCTCAATGGCTTCCTTTGCCCGGCGGCTTGCATTAAATTCAACAGGCAGTGTTACAAGCTGAAACACAAGGCTTAACGCAAAACAGGCAATGCCTAAATATACAAGGGTAAATGAGTAGTTTCCAAATGCGCCCAGCACAATGCCAAGCAGGATTAGCGGCATTGCAAGTTTTGATCCGAAGTTGGTGATTGGAATGATTGCAGACCGGACCTTAATGGGAAAGTAACTTTGCGCATACTGCACCGCGTGGCCAGCTTCGTGACACGCAACGCCGATGGCTGCGGTAGAAGTGCTGTCATATACGGAATCGGACAGGTGAATGGTGTTTGTTTTGGGATCGTAATGATCTGTCAAATTGCCTTTCACACGGGTGATTTGTACATCGTTGATTCCGTTTGCACGCAGAACGCGCTGCGCGGCTTCCTGACCGGTAATATGCCGGGATGACAACTGTTTCGCGTATTTGCGGAACGTGCTGTTAACGCGACTACTGGCGGCCAAAGCCAGTATAAAACACGGTAATACGATAAAAATATAAGTCCAGTCAAATCCGTAGTAATAATATGGCATAGATGACCTCCTCAATCTGTTTTCTTTAGTATACCCATTTTTAAGCAAATTGCAAGGTGTATTCTCAAAAGCTGCTGGATAACTTTACTTTTTCGTTTCTAATGTGTATAATAAGCATAATGAAAATTGGGAGGTAAATATGAGTTTTTTATATCTATTAGAAAAAATTCGCATCCCGATACTGAATGAATTTATGCTTGCAATCACAACACTGGGCGAGGAAACGGCTTTTTTGGTGATTGCACTGATTCTATTTTGGTGCGTTGACAAGTATTTGGGTTATTACACACTCAGTGTCGGTTTTGTTGGCGTCATTGGCAATCAGTTTTTAAAGCTATTGTTTCGTATTCCGAGGCCTTGGGTTATTGACCCTGATTTTACGATTTTAGAACAAGCACGGGCAGCTGCTACGGGATATAGTTTCCCCAGCGGACATACCCAGAGTGCGGTGGGAACATTTGGATCGATTGCTTGCATTTCTAAGCGTAAATTAGTACGGATCGTTGCAATTACGATCGCTGCATTGGTTGCCTTCTCCCGTATGTATATTGGCGTGCACACACCTTTAGATGTGGGTGTGTCCGTTGTCATCGCGGTAATCCTTATTTTCGCAATTCGTCCGTTTATCTACAAGAAAGCGCATAAGTATATGCCGCTTCTCTTTGGTATTATGCTGCTGCTTTCTGTCGGATACCTGTGCTTTGCAGAATTTTATCCATTTCCTGCAGATATGGATTTAGATAATTACATTCACGGAGTAGAAAACGCTTATACACTGCTTGGCGCACTCATAGGTATGTTTGTTGTCTATTATATTGACAAGAAGTATATACATTTTGAAACCAAGGCCGTTTGGTGGGCACAGGTTTGTAAGGTGGCTGCAGGACTCATACTTGTACTGATCGTCAAAACTGGATTAAAGCCTTGCTTAAATATGCTTTTTGGAGCGTATTTTGGCAGAGCGGTCCGTTATTTTTTGGTGGTACTCACTGCGGGTGCTTTATGGCCGCTGGCGTTTAAGTGGTTTTATAAATTGGGAATCAAGGAGTAAGCGTTTATGTCTTTCTTGCTTTATGTTCTGATTGCGGTTTTTGTTTTGCTTATATTTAGTGGCTTGCTGATCTTCTATCACGCCTGTGTCCGCAAAAAAGAACTGCAGTGGTTAGTGGAGGAAGAAATCAAAAAGTCTCCCTACGGCAACTACTACGATAATATTCGTAAAGCGAATGCATTTTTGAAAGAACATAACGCACAGGATCTGTGGACGGAGAGCTTTGACGGTCTTCGCTTATATGCATCCTATGTTCCTGCACCCAAAGCAAGAGGTACAATTATTTTAGCACACGGGTATCGCAGTTCAAAACTGGTGGATTTTGGCATTGTTTTTCCGATCTATCATAAATTGGGTATGAATATTCTTGTTCCAGATCAGCGGTCTCATGGAATGAGCGAAGGCAAATTCATTACCTTTGGTGTGAATGAGAGTCGGGATATGCAAAGCTGGATCGATTACCACAACTGCAATCTGAGCGACTGTCCCATCATTCTCAGCGGTTTGTCTATGGGTGCATCCACAATGTTATATTTGGCGGATGCAGACCTGCCGGATAACGTGAAAGGTATTATTGCGGATTGTGGCTTCACATCTCCCAAAGACATCATTTCCGTGGTGTTTCAACGGGTTACCCATTTACCTTCTGCGGCAAGCCTTTGGGCCGCGGAGTTGTTTGCAAGATTATTTGCCGGCTTTAGCTTAACGGGTAAAAATACGGTAGACACGCTGAAAAACAGCAAATTACCGGTCTTAATGGTGCACGGTAGGGAAGATGGATTTGTTCCCTGTGAAATGACGGAACGTGGATTTGCGGTATGCACAAGCAAAAAGCAGATATTTGTCGTGAACGGCGCTGACCACGGTGTCAGTTTTCTGGTAGAACCGGAAAAATACACGCAGCTGGTAACAGACTTTCTAAACAACAATTTGGAGGACAGGCAATGAATTATGCAACTATTAAAAATTGTGATATTGCCAACGGACCCGGTGTGCGGGTGAGCCTGTTTGTGTCCGGCTGCAGACATCACTGCAAGGGCTGCTTTAATGCAATTGCCTGGGATTTTGATTATGGCGAACCTTTTACTCAGGAAACCGTCGATCGGATCTTAGAAATGCTGGCGCCGGAGCATATCAAGGGTATCACGCTGTTGGGTGGAGAACCCTTTGAACCGGAAAATCAGCCGGCAATTGTTGCATTACTTCGACAGATTAAAGCTAAATTCCCGGAAAAGTCGATTTGGGCATTCTCGGGTTATTTGTTTGATGAAGATATTTTGGCTGGGAAGCTTGGTCCTTGGGAAATTACGAAGGAGTATATTAGCTATATCGATGTATTAGTGGACGGCCGTTTTGAAGAAGAGAAAAAAGACCTGAGTCTGCGTTTTCGCGGGTCGTCCAATCAAAGAATTATTGATGTGCGAGCCTCACTTTCCACAGGAGAGATTGTACTGTGGGAAGACTGGCAGGGCCACGGAAAGGGTATGAAATAATGGATAAGATTCGTGTTAAGAAGGTAAAGGCAAATGCAATACTGCCTACTTATGGCTCTTTGGAGGCAGCAGGTGCTGATCTTTATGCCTGTTTGGATGAGAAAGTCATTATTGAACCAGGTGCTTCTGTTTTTGTTCCCACGGGCCTTTCTATGGAAATTCCCAAAGGATTTGCAGGCCTCATTTATGCCCGCAGCGGCCTTGCTTGCAAACGGGGTCTGGCACCTGCCAATAAAGTAGGTGTTATTGACAGTGATTACAGAGGCGAATTTATCGTTGTGCTGCACAATCACGGAAACACACAACAAGTGATTGAACACGGTGAACGGATTGCTCAATTGGTGATTACTCCGGTATTTACTCCTGGTTTTGAGGAGGTTTCCGAACTTACGGATACAGAGCGTTCAGCCGGCGGATTTGGTTCAACTGGCAAATAAAAAACAGGGTGTGATTTCACACCCTGTTTTTTAGTAGAATAAGAGATCGGAATAAGTGGGATACGGCCAGTAATTTTTATCCGTTAAACTTTCCAGGATATCAGCTTGTGTGCGGATAGCTTCCATGTCGGTTACGATCACGTCGTGATAGTAGCTGACAATTTTTTCGTTTCCTTCCGGAACGTGAGCAAGATCCCGCTGCAGACGCTCACAGCACTGATATAATGTATCGGTGCTGCGGGAAATTTGCTGCACGATGCTTGTTTCGGCAGCGCAGGGAAGTCTGAGTTCTTTTTTCGAAAGAATGCCTTGCGTTAAATCTCTGCTATAGTGCATTGCCGCAGGAAGAATTTGGTGCAGCACCATATCAATACAGGTTTTCGCCTCAATATGGATGATCTTGCGGTATGCATCCAAATGAATCTCATATCTTGCCCGGAATTCATCTTCTGTGTAAATGCCGTGGCTCGTAACCAGGTCGATGTTCTTTTGACTAATGAAACTGGGGAGACACTTTGCGGTAGAAGGATAATTGCTCAGGCCGCGCCGTGCGGCTTCTTCTGCCCAGGCAGAAGAGTAACCGTTTCCGTCAAATATAATTCGCTGATGGTCGGTGAAAGCCTGACAGACCAATTTTTGCAGCGTGGTGTCAAAGTCTTCCGCTTTTTCCAGCGCATCTGCGAACTTACAAAGTTCCTCAGCCATAATGGTGTTAAGCGCAATGTTCGGTCCGGCGATAGACTGAGAAGAGCCCAGCATACGGAACTCAAATTTATTACCGGTAAATGCCAGGGGAGAGGTTCTGTTCCGGTCGGTGGTATCCTTGGGGATTGCAGGTAATACATCCACACCGATTCGCATAACGCTCTTTTCCGGATCGGTATAGTTTGTTCCGTTGATGATCGAGTTAACAACGGCGTTCAGCTCATCGCCCAGGAAAATAGAGATGATTGCAGGGGGTGCTTCGTGAGAACCCAAACGGTGGTCGTTACCGGCGGATGCAACTGTGCAGCGCAGGAAATCTTGATATTCGTCAATGCCCTTAATGAACGCAGCCAAGAAGAGAAGGAATCGGGCATTCTGCCGGGGTGTTTTACCGGGACTAAACAGATTACTTCCCGTGTCCGTAGCAAGAGACCAGTTGTTGTGTTTGCCGGAGCCATTTACACCGGCAAAGGGTTTTTCATGCAGCAGGCAGACTAAATTGTGCTTTGCTGCGCATTTTTTCATTACCAGCATAATCAGCTGGTTGGCATCACAGGCGCTGTTGGCATCTGTAAAAATGGGCGCGATCTCGTGCTGGCTGGGTGCGGTTTCGTTGTGCTTAGTCTTAGAGAGGATGCCTAAGCGCCAAAGTTGTTCATCCAGATCCTGCATAAACTTAGACACACGGGTACGAATGGTACCGAAATAGTGGTCATCCAGTTCCTGTCCCTTGGGAGGCAGCGCTCCAAAAAGTGTACGGCCGGTTAAGCGAAGATCTTCACGCTTTGCATACAGGTCTTTAGGCAACAGGAAATATTCCTGTTCGGCACCCACACAGGTAACAACGCGCTTTGTATCAGTATCGCCAAAGAGACGCAGAATTCTTAGGGCTTCCCGGGACACCTCATCAATAGAGCGCAGCAGGGGCGTTTTCTTATCCAGAGCTGCACCGGTAAAGGAGAAGAAACAGGTAGGTATGTACAGACTTCCGTCTTTCACAAAAGCAAAAGCGGTGGGATCCCACGCAGTATAGCCCCGGGCCTCAAAAGTTGCCCGCAGACCGCCGGAAGGGAATGAGGATGCATCCGGCTCACCGCGTACCAATGCTTTACCGGAAAACTCCATAATGACTTTGCCGTCTTCCGCGGGAGAAATAAAGGAATCGTGTTTTTCAGCGGTAATGCCAGTCATCGGCTGGAACCAATGAGTATAGTGAGTTGCACCCTTCTCTATTGCCCATTCCTTCATTGCTACGGCAATTTCGTTTGCAACAGAAAGCTCAAGAGGGGTGCTGTTTTCAATACAAAGCCTCCAGGAATTAAAAATATCCGGACGAAGGCGTTCCTTCATAACGGCTTTATTAAAAACATCACTACCGAAAATCTCGGGTACATTTAGGACTTCACTCATTTTATACATCCTTCCAAAATGTGTTGCTTAAAACTATGATATAGATTTTATGCTAAAAGTGAGAAAAATGCAAGGAATAATTATGATAAGTTGTGTCTTTGAAAGTATAGTGTAGTTATACCTAAAATTATGACACAAATTTAAGTGTATGACTTGCATTTTTTCTATAAAAGTAGTATAGTATCCACAATATAATTTGTGAATAGAAATGAGGGTTCTGTTATGAAATATGAAAATATGACGAGCGAGCAGTTAAATGCCGAATATAAGGCACAGGCCGAACATTTTGCGGCTTGTAAGGCTAAGAACTTAAAGCTGAATATGGCTCGTGGTAAGCCTGCAGCAGCACAGCTCGATATCGTAAATGATATTCTCACTACCTTGGTTGATCCTGCCGAGTGCTTTTCGGATGGATTTGATGCCAGAAACTACGGCGAACTGGCCG
>JAZUSG010000170.1:0-8020 GCA_045606605.1 Faecousia sp. | reverse complement strand
CCTGCCGGGATTCTCATCTGTTAAATGTAAAAATCAATCCTCGATCTTGGACATTCTTTTCTTGGTTACCAGCACAACACCGGTTCCCAGTGCAGTACAGCCGCCCAGCAGGGTGAACAGCAGTGTGCCGATGCCGCCGGTCTGGGGCAGGATGTTACCGGCCTTGTTCACCACCTGAACACCGGTGCCGATCTCGGCCTTGTTGTTGGCGGTGTTAATGGTCACATCCAGGTTCTGCTCGTCGATGATGAAGTCCTTGCGGGAGGCCAGCGGGGTGTAGCCGCCTGCAGGGGGTTCGACCTCGTGCAGGTAGTAGGTATCGCTGTCGAAGCCGGTGATCTTGATCCAGCCGTTTGCCACAACGATCTTCTCTGCTGCCTGACCGTCGTCAATTTCCTTCTGGGTTGCTAACCGATAGCTGACCACCTGGCCGCCCTCTTCAACTGCAACGACCTTAATTTCGTCATTGCCGGTTGCAGATCTGTACACTTTGAAGGTTGCGCCGTTGAGCAAGGTCCGTTCAGAGTCTACCTTTGCCAGGTCGAAGCTCCAGGTACGGGTCGTGGTAATGCTCTGGGCAGTGGTGTGCTGACTGTTTTCACCGAAGGTCAGCCACGCAGTTGCCTTATTGCCGGTCTGTCCAATCACGGCATCCTTATTCAGCTTGCCCTTAAACAACATAACCACGCGATCGCCGGTTCCCACGTGCTCGCAGAACTCTTTGGTAAATTCCACATGGAAAGCGCAGCCGTCATCTGTCTGGGTGGTAATTACATAGTCGGTAGTCGGTGCCAATGTATGGTCTGTCTGACCGGTTACGTGGTGCTTGAGAGAGTTTAAGCTAACATACTCCAGGCCGGGATCCATCTTGCAGTGGAGGTAGTAGTTCTGCGCGCCGGCATGGACGGTAATGGTGATGTCAAATTCAACAATCTCCCCGATTTCAGCATCATTTTCCACATCCCAGGATGCGCCGCTGCCTCGCAGAGCGTCTTCCTCCACCTGCATATTCAGCGTGGGGGGTGCGTTCTTCGCTGCCATATTTACATCGGGGTTGGTGGTGGTCAAACCACACAGAACGCCCATGGTAGAATCCACCAGATAGTAGCCCAGGTCCAGGCCGGTAAAGGTGAGGGTAGCGGTGGTCTTTCCGTTGACGGTAGTTACTTCGCTTTCCAGGAATTCCACCTTGTCCGGTCTAATCGCGACCATACTCTGGCTTTCGGCAAATTCCAAAGCCAGTTTGGCCAGTTTTGCGGCACGGGGAGCACGGTCCTCTTCATTGGGAACTTCCACCCATTCCACGCTGACGCCGTTTTCATTCAGCTTCAGATAGTCGCTGACACGGTCCTCAGCGTTAGCATAGGCCAAAAAATCCATCCACTGGGTTGTGCGGGAGTAAACATAGGTCTTCTTTTCGGCATTGTAGTCGTCCAGATTGAACATCTTGTAGATGCCGTAGCTTGCGACGGTCTTGTAGGTTCCGTCTGCCTGCTTCTCAACAGCAACGTCCTTCAGGGTAATGGAGCCGGTTCCGCTTCCTGCTGCAAAAGCAGTTACAGATAAGGACGCAACCAGCATAATTGCCAAAATCAGCGCGATGATCTTTTTCATAATTTCCGCTTCCTTTCTTAATTGGTTATTCTTTATCACAAATCGGTTTTGCGGCGCAAATTACCGCGATCAGAAGGCTTACTTTATCCCCCTTTCCCGCTTGCGCCTTGCTCCGATTCCAATTACCAGCGAGCCGAGCATCAAGCCCGTGCCGCAAAGTATAAACATCAGACGAGCTGCAGAGCCCGTAGCGGGGAGGATCGGACCTCCCGGTTCATAGGTGTTGGTGACCACAACGGAATATGCAGGCGGCGTACCGCTTGTGGTTTGGATATCGCCATAGTCTGTGGACCAATGCTGCGCATTCCAAACCTCCCGCACCGTGTAGGCGATCACCTTGCCTGCTTCATCCTTATAAGGCAGGCCAGGGAATGTGCTTTGCCAGTTATTTTTCAGGTTCAGTGTAACCGTGCGGCCGGTGTTGACGCCGTTGGCCAGCAGCTGAATCGTAATTTGGTATTCCTGATACAGGGATGTGTTCATTCCCGCAGGCAGTACCCATTCCTTCTTCACCGTCATAGACGTCTCGTTGGATGCTGCCAGCGGCTTATTGGTGATCTGATAGGCCCAATCCTTGGCATCCTGCACATCCGTTTTGGTAATTTTTTTCATAGGTGTCAGGATCATACCGGAGGATTGGGTTTCCGTAGTGGTGATCTGTCCGCTGCTTGCATTCAGGGAATTCATATAATAGTTGGTTGAACTGCCCCAACTGCTTCGGCTTCCATAGATCCGAAAACCGCTGACTTCGCCCACCGTAGCGCTCACTACACTCAGCCGCTGGTTGTTACTGTTCACCGTTTTGGTGGCGCTAAAATACCGGCTGCTGCTGTAGGAATTACCGTTAAAGGTCAGTATCTGTCCCGCGCCGTTGGTAAATATTACCTTGCCGGCATTGTTGACCGATACGGTCCAAAGCGCCAGGGGTGAGCTCTGCGCAGTCTCTTCATCCACCCATTTGAGCTTAAGATCTGCGCTGGAGGTGCCGGACCCGGTAGTGGAAAGGCAGTTGGCACCTGTTATACGCTTATTCTGCAAAATATAGGTTTCGTCATCCACCATCGTGGTTACTTCGCCCCAGGTGGTTGTGGTTATTTCGATCTGTGTGATCTCCCGAACCGTGGAGTAATAACCGGACTCATAGGACTCTTCCACGCCGTAGGTAATCTCTTTCAAAGTATCGTAGTCATACTTGGGCAGGTTGGTCCAAATATACGTCCAATTATTTTCGTCACCGAGGGTGATCTCCCGGATCCGGCGCACTGCGCCATCCGGTTCTACCACCGTCAGATACGCCCGGATATAGTCCTTACTGTGGTCCGCCTGGTCCTCCCATTTCTTGATGACCTGGACCGTTGTGGTTTCTACCACAGTTTCCGGCGCGTTGGTTACCACGATATAGACCCTTTTGGTTTCCTCGTCAATGTTTACGCCGTGGACCGTAAAGCCCTGGGACGGCTTGTTGCCCTCCGCATCGTCAACCACCTCCACCTGATAGGTGACATAGCCGGCCTTTTCGATCGTCAGGCGGATCACACCGTCGGCAATGCCGTACCCCTTTTTCGCAGGAGGCCCGGTTTCTTTAAGATAGTATGTACTTCCGGAACCCAGACCCCAAATCTTCGCCACGCCGTTTGTCACGGTGAAGGTGCTTTGGTATTGGTCCAGCTTGCCGTCAGCCAGGTCTTGATTGTAAGCTTCTTCATTGACCCAGAGTTCTGCCGGATTCGTGCATTCAAAGTCTTCGTAAACAGTGAACTGGGCGCCGTCCAGCTTCTCCTGTGTCAGCACATCTTCTTTCTGAAGTTCCAAACCGAAACGGGGAACCAAATTGAAATAAATCGAGCAGTTGGACATGGACGCGCCACGCTCCAGATAAAGCACGGTGAGCGTATGGTCTCCGGCTGTGATGCCCAGATCCATCAGGCTGTCCGCCGCGCCGCCGTTGACGGTTACCTGGCCGGTGGAGAAATTGATCTCGCCGCCGATCCGCTGGTGAATACCGCCAATATCCAGAACAAGGATTCCATCGATCAGCACCCACAGATCATCGTCGCCGCTGAACAAAAACTCGATATCGTTTCCGTAAAGGTCCTTATTTTCGCCGCTGCCGGGATCTCGGGGCAGATAGAAGTTGATATCCGACCGCATTCCGTAAGCAAATTCCGTGTGGACATTGTCGGCAGAATTATAGTTGCCGCCGGAATAATTCGTGTCGTACCGGTAGTGGGTAACACCCTGATACTCTCCGTTTGTTCCGGCATAGGTGTAGGTGGCCGGTGTTTTGCCGTTTGTGTTGGCATAGGGAGAGTTTAGGGGTAGGAAGTCTGCGTAACTGCCGCCCATAGCATCTGCAGTAGCTGACAGATATTCATAAATATAGAAACGGCGATTGGTCTGATTGTAGGAAATCGCATTACGCAGGGAGTCGTAGTAATGGTAGCCGTAATGGGGATCCGCAGGATCGTCCATAATCTGGAACAGATGATCACCGGTACCCAAATAGGTTTTACCGATGATGCCGGTTCCGGTGGCGGGATCAAAGGCATTCTTTGTGGAATATAGCAGCTCCCGCATTTCCGGTGTGCAAATATCCGGGGAAATGGTGTCTGCGTTTCGGTATCTGTTGCGATTTGACCGGCTGCCGGGATTACTCAGCCGACCGTCGCTGTCGCCTTCGGCAAAAATGTAGTCAATGGTTTGGGTGCTGCCGTAGTTTACGTTCCCGTCTGTCACCATGGTCCAGGTCTCCGAGTGGGAGCCGTTATTGAACGTTACCCGCGGATTGGTGGATTGGACATTAAACAGGTAGCTATAGTCAAACATATGGGTGGTGATGAACGCGTTGGTACTGACCGTTTCGGCCACCTGCGCGTTAAAAACACCCAGGTCATAGGTGCTTGCCACCCAGTCGGCATAGAGGACCGCATTTCCGGTTACCTCCATCTCTGCGCCTGACGCATAGTAGCGGCTGTTGCTCACATCGTACCAGCCCCGGCGCTTGTAGCTGTACTTGCTGGGAGAGGTCCATTCTGTGGGCAGCTTCAGGATGCTGCCATCCTCCACGGTATAGGCCGTGTTGGGAGAACCGGTCAGATGCCGCAATCCGCCATCTGTGCCATCCAGCCAAACGGTGTAATCCACGGCAATGACAGACGGTTCATTTAAGACGATAATGCCATTCGTCTCGGGAACCAAGCCGTAGCCCACAATGGCGGCATCGTCGCGATTGTATTGCGTCTGCGCGACCTGGTTATCCAAATCGCCCTCAATTACTGTAATTGCGGTGTTATCCACTCCGGTGATGATGGCCACGGCATTTGCGCTCCGGTCAGCACCCTCACCTTTATGCAGAAAAAGGATATTTCCGATTTCCGGCTCGCGCTGGCCGGCAGCTTTGTAGAGGCCTTCTGCTTCCCATTCCAGGCGCATGGCCTCCGGACCGGCATTCACCGGCAAATCCGTCGCCCCGGCATATTCCAGGCAGAAGGAAACGAACATTGCCGACCAATCTCCGTAAGGGTTGCCATACCACTGACCGTAACGGGTGATGCCGCGACGAACACCGCTCTCATCCACTTGGAAGTTTTGCGCGCTTTCCCCTTGTCCCAGCTGAGACTGGGCCACCAAAACCACATTCTCTTTGGTTGTGGGACCCCGGGTCATATCTGCCAGCGCCTGCTCCCAGACATCACTGTTTTCCAGGTCTGCGGTAATATCGCTGTAACAGCTCTCGACGTGGGTATGTTCTGCTACGGCACAGGGCTCGGCCCCATTCATACAAGCCTCGCTGTGGATATGTTCCTGCTTTCCGCAAAAAGCTTCCCCGGCGATACCAACACCGGTAAGCTTCAGACTCCAGAACACGACCAAAACCACAACCAGGGAAAGGGAGGTGATGATCTGCCGGAGACTGCACCGGTCTTTTCTGATCCAATTTAGTTGCTCAAAAATGTTATCTGTACTCTCAGGCACGATCACACCTCCTTTCGGGCTATGCCGCTTTTTATTTTACAAATGTGAATTCTGACAAGGGCCAGAATTTACAAAAGATCTTGCCGATCATCTGATCCGCAGGGATGCAGCCGATCACACTGCTGCGACTGTCAATGGAAGACTCTCGTTTATCTCCCAGTACAAAATAGTTGTTCTCCGGCACCTGATAGGGGAATGTTACATCGCATTCGCCCAAAGCCTTCTGACTGACATAAGGCTCGTCCAGAGGCTCTCCGTTGAGGAGAACCGTGCCGTCAGATTCGATCTTTATATAGTCTCCCGGTGTGGCAATGACCCGCTTGATCAGGATTTTATTGGAATAATAAAACGCGCACAGGTCACCTGTTTCCAATTGGTCGCTTTTAAAAAGGAGAACCACATCTCCCTCTTTCAGACCGGGCTCCATACTGGTTCCGGCGATCTGCAGCACCGGCAGCACCAAGGTGGCGATCAGCGCCGCCACTGCGGCCACAACGATCAGCGCATTTACCGTGCTGCGGAGCAGCTTACGGAAGCGATTTCTGTAGCGCTCCCGCTTCAGCTCTTTCTGCAGCGCATCCAGCGGCGGCATTTCCCGCTTGCTATGTCTTGCCGTATATCTCATAGATTATCCTTCACCTTTAATGCGACGGGCTTGCGCTTGCGCCTGCATAAGAATTTCCGCAGCCTTTTTATGGGCAGCTTCCTCAATTTCCTCCCCGTGCTGTTTGGCGGCATCCAAATAAATATCCGCAGCCTTCTGCGCGGCCTGGAACACCTCTGCCAATTGCAGGGAGGCTTCCGCAATAGAGCCCAAGGAGGCCATTTTCAGATCTTGCGCACTGTATTGCTTCTCCACTGCCTCCAGCTTTGCCTGCAGCTTGTCCGCCCGATCCGTTTGGAGGATCAGCAGTTCCAAAAGCTGATACCGATTCAGTTTTCTTAAATCTTTCTCGGTCAAACGAAACACCTCTCCTGCATAAAACCCGGCGGCAACCGTCCCCTTTGGGAAACACCCTGCTCCACTATGGCGTGGTGTGTAAAAAGTATTGGGTAACAACAACTTTGTTTTATGATTATAAATCTGTTTGCATAAAAAGTAAAGGGTTTCCCGGGGGTTTTTGGCCGAAAATCCAGTTTCTTCCGGTTGTTTTCCAAGCCGGTTCGCTGTTTTTATAAAAAACCTGCGCCGATGGGCATAAGCGGCAAGCCTTTGGGCGCGCAAATGAATCTTGGCCCCCTCATTGAGGGGGCCAAGATTCTCGTCCTGTGGTTATTTTGTCAGCAATTTTCGGATGATCCGGTTCATGGTGTCCCAATTTGCCTGCATATCCTGCAATAGCGTCATTTGGGTCCGGGCCCGGTCTAAATTATGCCCCGGTCGGTGGATGCGGAAGTACACATCGCCTTGCAGGTAATCGGTGAGAAACCGCATACCGCACTCGTAGGTCATCACCAGCGCCCCCAGGGGCAACAACTCGATCTCCCGGGGTGTGAGCCTTCCGCCGCAGCCTTCGATGAAGCCCTTGGAATAGAGCTGAAACAGCGCCATATCGCACCGGATCTTAGACAGATCCGTCTCGTCCTCTGCGCCGGTGCTGGCGCCAAAGCGAATGGCATCGCCAAAATCGTGCATGGCAAGACCGGGCATAACCGTATCCAGATCGATCACGCAGATACCCTTATGGGTATGCTTATCAATAAGGACGTTATTGAGCTTGGTGTCGTTGTGGGTAACCCGCAAAGGGATTTCCCCGTTTTTCAGAAGTTTCCCACAAGTATGGGCCAGCTTTTCCTGGGACAGGTAGAAATCGATCTCTCCTTTAACCCCATCTGCCCGGCCGCAAACATCCTCCGCCACGGCTTTTTTGAAAACTTCCAGCCGGGCAGCGGTATCGTGAAAACCCGGGATGGTCTCGTGGAGGGACTCGGCCGGGTAATCCGCCAGCAGCCGCTGGAAATTGCCGAAGGCAACGGCGCTCTGATAAAAATCCTCCGGATCTTCCACCCGGTCATAGCCGGTGGCATCCGCAATAAACCGATAGCTGCGCCAGCAGTTTCCGTCTGCATCCGTAAAATAGAACCTTCCGTCCTTCGTGGGGATGAAATTCAGCGTCTCCCGGTCCGGATCGCCGCCGTTTTCCAAAATGCGCTGCCGCAAAAAGGCGGTAACCCCCACAATATTCTCCATTAGCTTTTCCGGCTGGGTGAAAACATCCGTATTGATCCGCTGGATGATGATCTGACCAACCGCGCCGTCCGGCTTGCGGGTCTGCACCAGGAAACTTTCGTTAATATGTCCGCTGCCGAAACGGGTCGCGCTGACCGCTTCCCCATCCAACCGGAAGGCGGAAAACACCTCTGCTTTTTCCTGCAAAAACTCCCTTTCCACGCATTTCTCTCCCTT
This sequence comes from Faecousia sp., assembly GCA_045606605.1. Classification (GTDB taxonomy): domain Bacteria; phylum Bacillota; class Clostridia; order Oscillospirales; family Oscillospiraceae; genus Faecousia. Next base: position 24 of record JAZUSG010000170.1, on the reverse strand, counting down.
CTGCGTCAGTTTGTGATCTTTATT
>JAZUSG010000169.1:0-3917 GCA_045606605.1 Faecousia sp. | reverse complement strand
CATAAAGCAAAAAAGCCATCCCGTATTGGGATGACTTTTTATGGAGCTGCTAGCCAGATTTGAACTGGCGACCTCATCCTTACCAAGGATGCGCTCTACCTGCTGAGCTATAGCAGCATTTGCACGCAGCTTTGCTATTATAACCCACAGTATTTGAAAAGTCAACCCTTTTTCTCTTTTTTTTGCTCCGGTAATTCACTGCACAGGGCGCTGCCCAAAATCAGCACTGCGCCAACGATTCCCTGCCACCCCAAAGGCTCCTGCAGCAGCAGTGCCGACAGGATAATGGCAAGTACCGGATCTAAGTAACTAAAGAGCGCCACCGTCTGCGACGGCAGCTGTCCCAGTGCCCCAAAATACAGCCAGTAGGCAAAGCCGGTATGGACAATGCCCACGATCAGCAGCAGCACCCAGCCAACTGCCGTCATTGCTGATACATCAAAACCACCTGTCAGCAAAGCATAGGGCAGCACCACTGCCGCAGCGACACCAAGCTGAATGACTGTTTTATCATAAGCCGAAATGGATTTTAGTTTTCTGTTAAGGAGCATTACGGATGCATAGAGCATTGCCGCGCCAGCTGCCAAAGCGATTCCCTTACCGCCGGAAATACCCCCCTGGAGTACACCGGAGACGAACACCATACCCAAAAGCGCAATACCGGGCAGGATCAGTTTCTTACCGGTGAGTCGCTCACCCAGCAAGGGTGATGCCAGCACCACAAATACCGGCGCCAGGTAATAACAGATGGTGGCCGTGGCAATGGTGGTATGCCGGTAGGATTCAAACAGCAGCACCCAGTTGCCGCCTATCGCCGCGCCGGATAGCAGCAGCACCCAAAGATTTTCCCGGATAATTTGCTTTTGGGGCCTTTTTTTCGCCAGTGTCATCACAAGCAACAAAAACACTACGCCCATTACGCCCCGGAAGAAGGCAACTGCCGCTGAGGACAGGGGGATCTGCCGCACGAAGATTCCCACTGTGCCAAAAATCAGCATTGCCGATAAAAAGCTCCCTCTTGCCCGATTCATTCTCTATTTCCCCCACTCCGGATAAGCTTCAAACCGCTGCGCGCTCCCCTTATAAGGAAAGGTGATGCAGCAGGAGTATAGCATCGGCGCGTCGGCCGCGTCCCGGCTGCCGTACTTATGGTCTCCCACCAAGGGGAAACCCCGGCTGGCAAACTGCACCCGGATCTGATGGCTTCTGCCGGTATACAGGCGCACCCGCACCAGGCTTTTTTCACCGCCTGCCAAGAGCCGATAGGAAAGCCGCGCCGCCTTGACACCGGCCCGCTGGCGGTTTACTACGAACACCTTATTGCGCCGGCTGTCTTTAAACAGCAGGTCTTCCCAATCCCCCTCCGTAGGGGGCTGGCCGTGGATCATTGCCACATACTCTTTTACCATTTCCCCCTGGGTAATGGCTTTGGACAGGCCTGCAGCAGCCTGCTTATTGCGGGCATAGACCATTACGCCGCCTACATTTTTATCCAAGCGATGCAAGGGAAACATTTCCCCGCCCAACTGCTCCCGCAAGGCATCCGGTACCTGCTGCTCGGAATCCAGGCCAACCGGCTTGATACACACGACAAAATCCGCGTTTTGGTATAAAATTTCCACAGCAGCACCTCCTAATCTGCTTTTTAGTATAACAAACTTTTCGTTAATGTCAAAATATATTGAAAAAATTCTGTCCTTCCCGTATAATAAAACCCAAACAAGGGGGGTTCCTATGACTACCAAGGATTTTCAGCGAAAAAACATTCTTTCTATCTTTTTAAATTATTTCCGCAATCACAAAAAACTGTTTGCCGTGGATATGACCTGCGCCTGTCTGATCGCAGCCATTGATCTGACCTTTCCGCTGGTAACCCGCAGCGCCCTTTACGATATGCTGCCTCAGCAAATGTACAAAACCTTTTTCATCGTGATGGGTCTGGTGGTGCTCAGCTATGTGCTGCGCTCCGCGCTCAATTTCATCGTAGCCTATTTCGGACATATTTTTGGCGTTCGGGTAGAGGCTGATATTCGGCGGGATCTGTTCTCCCATATGCAAACGCTGAGCTTCGATTTTTACGACCGCAACCGCACCGGCAAGCTGATGGCGCGGCTTACCTCGGATCTATTCGAAGTGGTAGAGCTTGCCCACCACGGTCCGGAGGATCTGGTTACCTCTGCGCTAACCATCATCGGCGCGCTGATCGTAATGGCTTCTATTCGGTGGCAGCTGGCCGTAGTCGTTCTGCTGATGATCCCGGTATTTTTGACTCTGGTGATGTGTATGCGCCGGCGAATGGGCCGCGCCTCTGCAGCTTCCAAAGAGACTACCGGACACATCAATCAAGAAATTGAATCCAGCCTCTCCGGTGCCCGTACTGCCAAAGCTTTTGCCAACGAGGAAACAGAAAGCAAGCGTTTTGACGCTGCCAACGCCATCTTTAAGAACGCAAAGCGGGAATTTTATAAGGCGATGGGTATGTTCCACAGTTCCGTGGAATTCTTTCTGTGCAGTCTGAACGTGGTGGTCATCGGCGTGGGTGGCTATTATGTAATGCGAGGCAAGATGGATTACCGGGATTTGGTTACCTTCTGTTTGTACATCACGTCTTTTGTTGGCCCTATGCGGAAGCTTTCCGGCTTCTCCGAACTGTTTGCCAACGGCTTTGCCGGACTGAAACGTTTCGTGGAAGTAATGCGGATGGAGCCTACGGTTATGGATAAGCCTGATGCAAAACCCCTGGAAAACGTACAGGGTGCCATCACAGTAGAAGATGTGTCCTTTGCCTACGACGGTGATCTTGACGTGCTCCGCAACGTGGAACTGCAGGTTTCTCCCGGAGAAACCGTGGCTATCGTTGGCCCCTCCGGTGGCGGCAAGACCACATTATGTCAACTGATCCCCCGTTTTTATGACGTATCCTCCGGTACGATCCGAATTGACGGGCAGGATATTCGGGATGTTACCCAAAAATCCATCCATCAAAACATCGGTATTGTCCAGCAGGATGTGTTCCTGTTTGCCGACACCATCTTTGAAAACATCCGGTACGGTAAGCCCAATGCTACTATGGAAGAAGTGGTGGAAGCTGCCAAAAAGGCTGAGATTTACGAGGATATTATGGCAATGCCCCAAGGCTTTGAAACCTATGTGGGTGAGCGGGGCACTCTTCTCTCCGGCGGTCAGAAACAGCGGGTGGCCATCGCCCGTATTTTCCTAAAGAATCCTCCCATTCTGATCTTGGATGAGGCTACCTCTGCGCTGGATTCCGTGACAGAGGCAAAGATTCAACGTGCATTTGACGCCCTTTCCCAGGGCCGCACCACGCTGATCATTGCCCACCGGCTATCCACCATTCGGGCCGCCAGCCGGATCATCTCCATCGCCGATGGCAGGATCACCGAATGCGGAAGCCACACAGAGCTACTTGCCCAGGACGGCATTTATGCCAAGCTGTACAAAACCCAAAACACACAATATGTCTGAAAAAAGGGGCTCAAAAAGAGCCCCTTTTTAGAAAATTTTCCTTGCTATTTTTAAAAAGATAGTGTATACTTACGTTTAGCACCTGCCGGTGTGATGGGGAGCGATGGAAGCGCCGCCTGTGGCGGATGAAGCGACCTGAGCGAGTGGCTGCGGTCGACGAGGGACGAAGGCTTTTCTAAGCCGAGGACATTCGTCGGGCACCGCAACAGGAAAACACCTATGACAACGGTACAATTTATAGCACCTGCCGGTGTGATGGAATGGTAGACGTAGTGGACTCAAAATCCACCGCTGGCGACAGCGTGCCGGTTCGAGTCCGGCCACCGGCACCAAATAAAAAAGGAGAGGCAAAAGCCTCTCCTTTTTTATTTGGTAAGGAAGCGGACTCGAACCCATCTGAATGCAAGGCTCCGGTGGAGCCTTGCTGACAC
>JAZUSG010000168.1:0-18348 GCA_045606605.1 Faecousia sp. | reverse complement strand
TTCCCAACGCTTTTAATTTGGGACTTGACAACCGCCGTGCGATCTACATTCCTTTCGCACAGGCAGTTCCCAAGGTTGCAACCATTGGTGCAGATTACTGTACAATGCTGAAAACCGGCAAGTGTGGTGTTTGCTCCAAGGTATGCACTGCAGGCGCAATCGACTACAAGCAAATAGATGAATTTATCCAGCAGGAGTATGGTGCTATTGTTGTGGCTACCGGCTTTAACCCCATTAAGCTGGATAAATATGAGGAGTTTGCCTATTCTCAGAGCCCTGACGTGGTTACAAGCCTGGAATTTGAGCGTCTGATGAATGCGGCCGGTCCCACCGGTGGTACGCTTCTCAGACCCTCTGACGGTCAGCACCCCCACACCATTGTATTCGTACAATGCGTCGGTTCCCGTTGCGATGACGAAAAGGGTAAGCCGTACTGCTCTAAGATCTGCTGTATGTACACCGCAAAGCACGCAATGCTCTGCCGTGAGAAATACCCGGATACCGATGTATACGTATTTTATATTGATGTGCGTACGCCCGGTAAGAATTTTGATGAATTCTACCGCCGCGCAGTGGAGGAATACGGTGTACATTATGTAAAGGGTATGGTCGGTAAGGTCGTTCCTCAGGATGGCAAGCTGAAAGTACAAGCATCGGATCTGATTGGTAATCAGCAGCTGCACATTGATGCAGATATGGTTGTGCTGGCGGCAGCAATTGAGCCGGATGAAACCGCGCGTCCCTTGGCAACCAAGTTGACCGCTTCTATGGACACCAACGACTTCTTCACCGAGGTACACCCCAAGCTGCGTCCGGTGGAAAGCCCCACCGCCGGTATCTTCCTGTCCGGTGCCTGTCAAGGACCTAAGGATATTCCGGAGACCGTTGCCCAGGCAAGTGCAGCAGCAGCTAAGGTGATCGGATTGCTCAATAAGGACAATCTGACCTGCAATCCCTGCACAGCCCAGCCGGACGAGCTGATGTGTAACGGATGTAGCAGCTGCGAAAAGGTATGTCCTTATGGCGCGATTACTTATATGGATAAGGAATTCCGTGGCCCCAACAGAACGACACTCATTCGGCGCGTAGCACAGGTCAATCCTGCAGTATGTCAGGGTTGTGGCGCTTGTACCGTCGCTTGTCCCAGTGGCGCAATGGATCTGAAGGGCTTCTCTAATAAACAAATTATGGCGGAGGTGGATGCAATATGTCGGTAAATGAAGAATTTCAGCCTACAATCGTAGCATTTTGCTGCAATTGGTGCTCTTATGCCGGTGCTGACCTGTCCGGTACAAACCGTTTACAGTATCCTGCCAATGTAAAGATTATCCGCATTCCTTGTTCCTGCCGACTGAACCCTATGTTTATTTTAAGGGCGTTCCAAAAGGGCGCTGACGGTGTGATCCTGTGCGGATGCCACCCCGGCGACTGCCACTATACTACCGGTAACTACTATGCGCGCCGCCGTATGACCCTGCTGTTTTCTATGCTGGATTTCCTTGGCATCGAGCGGAACAGAACCCGTGTTGAGTGGGTTTCTGCAGCAGAAGGCGCAAAGTTTGCAGCAACTATGAATGAGTTTGTGCAGACCATTAAAGAACTTGGCCCGAACCGGAGATTGGAGGACCTGCGATGCAGCAAATGATTAAAGAAAAAGCATTGGAACTGCTTCGCAGTGGTGCTGTAAGCAGAGTGCTTGGATGGAAAACCGGTGAGTTTTTCTACGATCTGACTCCTGCTTTGTTTGAGTCTGCGGAAGAGATTGAGAAGGATTTTGTTTATTCCGGTTTTTCCGGCGCAAATCTTTCCAAGTATGCGATTGCACAGTCCAGAAAGGAAGGAAAGACTGCAATCTTCTTGAAGCCCTGTGATTCTTATTCCTTCCAGCAGCTGCTGAAGGAACACAGAATCCTGCGGGACAATATGTATGTCGTAGGTATTTCCTGCAACGGTATGCTGGATATGGAAAAGATCCGTGCTGCCGGTTGCGAGGGTGTAACCGCTGTACGAGAAAATGGTGATTCTCTAATTGTTGAAACGCTTTACGGCGAGCATATTTTGGATAGAAATGCTTGCCAGTTAGAGCGCTGCGATGTTTGCAAGAGCAAGAAGGTCGTAGTCTTTGATGAGATGATCGGTGAACAGGGAAGCGAGCAGGAATCTGACCGTTTCGACAGGGTTGCAGAACTGGAGGCCATGACCTCTGAGGAACGCTTTGCCTTCTGGAGGCAGGAATTATCCCGTTGCATTCGCTGTAATGCTTGCCGGAATGTGTGTCCTGCCTGCAGCTGCGAAAAGTGTGTTTTCGATAATGATAAGTCCGGCGTGCGCAATAAGGCAGCAGCCGACCCCTTTGAGGAGAACCTGTTCCATATTATCCGCGCGTTCCACGTTGCCGGACGGTGTACCGATTGCGGCGAATGTAGCCGCGTTTGTCCTCAGAATATCCCGTTGCACCTGCTAAACCGCAAGTTCATTAAAGATATTAACGAACTTTATGGTACATATCAGGCTGGTGCAGATATGGAAACCAAATCTCCGCTGACCAATTACACCACGGAGGATTGTGAGCCTTCTGTTGTGCACGAAAGGGGAGGTGTATGAGAATGAAAAAGATTGCACTTTCTGAGCTGAATAAACTGTTTGCAGCGATTTCGGCTGAAAATAGGCTGTTTATTCCCGCTGATGACCCTACTGGCCAGGCGAAGTTTACCGTTTGGCAGGAAGGTGTAAACCTTTCTCAAAAGCTCAATACTGTTCGCAGCGCAAAAGATTTGTTCTTCCCCCAGGTAGAAGGACTCGTAAATTTCAAGGTATCCGGAAAGACGATGGAAATCATCGAGTCCCGTGACACCGTAGAGTCTTTTGTAGTCTTTGGCGTGCGCGCTTGCGATTGCCGCAGCTTTGACATTTTAGACAGCGTTTTCCTAAGCGACCCTGTAGATACATTCTATCAGACTCGCCGTGAAAGCGGCACTGTCATCACACTTGCCTGTTCAAAGCCTGCTGAAACCTGTTTCTGCGGCGCGTTTGGTATTGACGCTACCAATCCTGCCGGTGATGTTACTTGCTGGATGGATGCAGATTTCCTGTATTGGCGCGAAAATACAGAAAAAGGTGCTGCATTAACTGCAAAGCTTGCAATGCTTGCCGATTGTGATGAAGATGCAGTTGCGCAAATTCAGAACAACGCAAAGGAAATTCTGAATAAATTGCCCCTTAAGGAGCTGGATCTGACCGGTTTTGAAGGTGAAAAACTTCTCGAACTGTTTCACAGTAATGTTTGGGACGAACTGTCCGAGAGCTGCTTAGGCTGCGGTACTTGTACCTTCGTTTGTCCTACCTGTCAGTGTTACGATGTCCAGGACTTTGATAACGGCACAGAAGTTCGTCGTTTCCGTTGCTGGGATAGCTGTATGTACTCTGACTTCACAATGATGGCCCACGGCACCAACAGACCCACCCAAAAGGAACGCTTCCGTCAGCGCTTTATGCACAAGCTGGTGTATTATCCCAGTAATAACGATGGCGTATTTGGCTGTGTTGGCTGCGGCAGATGTCTGCAGAAGTGCCCCATTCATATGAACATTGTGAAGGTCGCAAAGAAATTAAAGGAGGCCGCCAAATGAGACAGGACCCGTTAATTCCTATGCTTGGCGAAGTTACCATGATCCGCACCGATACACCGGATGTTAAAACATTCCGTGTTATTGGTGTTGATGGTAAAAAGCCTTTTGAACATATTCCCGGTCAGTGCGCTATGCTGTCCATTCCCGGTGTTGGTGAGGCTCTGTTTTCTATTACTTCCTCTCCCACAGAACCGGATTTCGTGGATTTTTCCATAAAGAAGTGCGGTTGTGTTACCGAATGGCTGCATTCTATGGATGTCGGTCAGCAGGTAACCATCCGTGGACCGTACGGTAACGGTTTCCCGGTGGATACGGAACTTGCAGGTAAAGATTTGCTGTTTATTGCCGGCGGTATTGGTCTTGCACCCCTTCACTCTGTGATTAACTACTGCAGACATTATCGTGACCGTTACGGTAAGATCGATATCGTGTACGGTTCCCGTTCTAAAGATGACCTGGTTGATTTCCCGGAGATCATCAATGAGTGGTGCAAAGAAGACGGTATCAGCGTACATCTCACCATCGATAACCCTCAGGAGGGTTGGGATGGCCACGTTGGTTTTGTTCCAAACTTTGTTAAGGAACTGGCGTTTGATACGTCTAAAACTGTACTGATGTGCGGACCTCCCATTATGATCAAATTTACACTTGCCGGTCTTATGGAGCTGGGCTTTGCCCGTGAACAGGTCTATACGACGATGGAGCTTCGTATGAAGTGTGCACTTGGCAAGTGCGGACGCTGCAACATAGGCGATAAGTACGTTTGTAAAGATGGCCCGGTATTCCGGTTTGATCAGCTGGATGAGCTTCCGGATGAATACTAAGGAGAGATTGGTATGGAAAATTTAGTTTCTGTCTATTTTTTCGGAAAAAAATATGAAGTTCCGGAAAGCCTGACAATTATGGAGGCAATGGAATATGCCGGCTATCAGCTGGTTCGCGGCTGTGGCTGCCGGAACGGTTTCTGTGGCGCTTGTGCTACCATTTATCGCATTGCCGGAGATCGCACCTTAAAGACCTGCCTGGCTTGCTCCACAAAGGTTGAGAACAATATGTATGTGGCTACTCTGCCGTTCTTCCCGCTGGTTAAGGCTGTTTACGACATTGAAAAGGTCAAGCCTACTGAGCAGATTATGATGCAGCTTTATCCGGAGATTTACTCCTGCATTGGCTGTAACGCATGTACCAATGCTTGTACGCAGGGCCTGAACGTTATGCAGTACATCGCCTATGCACAGCGCGGTGAGTACGAAAAGTGCGCTGAGGAATCCTTCGACTGCGTAATGTGCGGTGTTTGTTCCGCCCGTTGTCCTGCTGAGATTTCGCATCCCCAGGTGGCAATGCTTGCCCGCCGTCTGAACGGCAAATATTTAGCACCCCACTGCGATCATCTGGATGAGCGGATCGCTGAAATCAATAGCGGTAAGTACGAACTGCTGCTGGAAGATCTGATGGGCAAGCCTATCAGTGAGATGCAGGAGCTCTACAACCACAGAGATATCGAAAAGTAAAGGAGGTTTGTGCGATGTATTCGAATCCTGTTATGCTGGAATCCATTAAGAAAGTGGAAGCTGCCCGCGAGGCCAATATACGTACCGACCCCCGCAGAATGACTGCAGAAGAAAAAGAGGTTCTTCTCAAGACCTACCATCCAGATTACAGAGCCGAGCAGTTTGCAGAACTGAAAATGGGTCCCAATAAGGGTGGTATGGTTCCTGTAGAGCTGGCAGCACTGCTGCAAGGTAATGCGCGCATTACCTCCGATCAGCTGGATCTTACAAAGGCTGATTACGATGTTGACGTACTGGTCATCGGTGGTGGTGGTGCTGGTTCTTCCGCAGCTATTGAAGCTCACGAAAACGGCGCTAATGTTATGATTGTTACCAAGCTCCGTATTGGTGATGCCAACACAATGATGGCAGAGGGTGGTATCCAGGCAGCTGACAAACCCGGCGATAGTCCTGCACAGCACTATCTGGATGCCTTTGGCGGTGGCCATTTTGCGGCCCAAAAGGATCTGCTGTATAAGCTTGTTACAGATGCTCCTGATGCAATACGTTGGCTCTCTGAGCTGGGTGTTGAGTTCGACAAAGCGCCTGATGGCACTATGATCACCACCCACGGTGGTGGTACATCCCGCAAGAGAATGCATGCAGCAAAGGACTATTCCGGCGCTGAGATTATGCGGACTCTGCGTGACGAAGTACTCAACCGTAAAATTCCTGTTGTAGATTTTACTGCAGTTATCGAACTTATTAAGGATGACAAGGGCTGCTGCGCAGGTGCTGTGCTGCAGAATATGGAAACCGGTGAACTGCTCGTTGCAAGAGCTAAGACTGTCATTTTGGCAACCGGTGGCGCAGGCCGCCTGCACTACCAGGGTTTCCCCACATCCAACCATTACGGCGCAACTGCTGACGGCCTGGTTTTGGCTTACCGTGCCGGTGCACGGCTACTGTACCCCGAGACCCTGCAGTATCACCCCACCGGTGCCGCTTTCCCCGCGCAGATTTACGGTGCGCTGGTTACTGAAAAGGTGCGTTCCCTGGGCGCTATGCTGATTAACGCGAATGGTGAAGCCTTTATGAACCCCCTGGAGACTCGTGACGTTTCTGCTGCTTCCATCATCCGGGAGTGTACTGACCGCGGCAATGGCGTTCCTACACCGGAAGGCTTTGCTGTGTGGCTGGATACACCTATGATCGAACTGAAAAACGGTGAAGGTACAATCGAAAAGCGCATTCCCGCAATGATGCGTATGTTTGGTAAGCACGGTATCGATATTCGCAAGGAGCCGATTCTGATCTATCCCACATTGCACTATCAAAATGGCGGCGTAAAGATCACCGATGACGGTCAGACTGATATTGAAAATCTGTATGCTGCCGGTGAGGTCGTAGGCGGCATTCACGGACGGAATCGCTTGATGGGCAACAGCTTGCTGGATATCATCGTTTTCGGCCGTAACGCCGGCTGCAGCGCCTCTCAAAAAGCAAAAGAGGTTTGTGTTGGCGAATTGACCCTTAAGCACATTGATGCATTTAATAAGGAACTGTCTGATGCCAATATTACTTCTGATGTTGTATCTCCCAAACTTCTTCCGGACTACCGCAGAAAGTAATTTATAATTTGACCACCTGTGAACAAATTGTTCGCAGGTGGTTTTTTTATGCCCAAATCCGACGGAATAAATTTGAGAAAAACAGTATAGTTATTACGGATAATACAAAGGAGGACGTGCTATGCATTTAACAAGCTTTCTGCAGGACGGTACACTCACAATTGTGCTGACAGGGGAGATCGATCACCATTGCGCAAAGCAGTATATTGGTTCCATCATCGCAAAAATTGAAGCGTACACACCCAATACCTGCATATTGGATTTTCAGGAAGTAACATTTATGGACTCATCAGGAATTGCAATCGTAATTAATGCCTTGCGGAATATGACGAAAATTGAAGGGCAGTTAGCGCTGTCTGGTCTTAGTCAGCAACCGTTGAAAGTATTCCAGGCATCCGGAATCGATAAACTTGTCTGCATTAAGGAGGAAGTGAAATGAAATTTGAAAATTATATGAGTTTGGAGTTCCCCAGCCGATCTGCAAACGAGGCGTTTGCCCGCTCTGCTGTGGCATGCTTTGCATCGCAAATGGATCCCACTATGGAAGAACTGGGGGATATTCGTACCGCAGTTTCGGAAGCGGTTACCAACTGTATTGTTCACGCATACCCAAACGGGATCGGTCTAATTTCACTTCGGTGCAAAATTCTAAAAGAGAATATTTTGGACATCGTCATTAAGGACAAGGGTGTCGGCATTGAGGATTTAGATAAAGCAAGAAAACCTATGTATACTACCGGTGGAGCAGATCGTAGCGGTATGGGCTTTACCATTATGGAAAGTTTTATGACAAGCTTTACCGTAACATCCAGCTTGGGTAAAGGAACAACCGTACATATGCGCAGAAAGCTGCAACGGCGCAAATGAGTAGAGTTTATGAACTAATTGCCCGCTCGCAGGCGGGAGACGAAGTAGCAAAGGAAACACTGCTAACCGAAAACAGTGGTCTTATCTGGTCGGTTACAAAACGTTTCCTAAACAGAGGAACAGAAGCAGACGATATGTTTCAGCTTGGTTGCCTTGGGTTTTTAAAGGCTGTGGATGGTTTTGATCTAAACTATGGGACGCAGTTTTCAACTTACGCAGTACCAAAAATTGCAGGAGAGATCCGTCGTTTCCTGCGGGATGATGGTGCAGTTAAAGTATCACGGGGGATTAAAGAACGGGCCTCTACAATAAAAAGCGTACGAAATCAGCTGACAACTACACTCGGCAGAGAACCTACCATTGGTGAAATTTCAAAATTAACCGGTTTTTCGAACGAAGACATTGCAATCGCTGATAGTGCAACCGCATGCGTTGAATCGATTCACCAGGTTACCGGCGACGAGGGTTTTACTCTGGAGAGCGTACTCACAGATACTGAGTCAGAAGATACACTTTTAGAACAACTTGCACTGAAACAAGCCATCGAAAAACTTCCAGAACGAGATGCTACGGTTATCAAACTGCGCTATTTTCACGGACTAACGCAGCAGCGTGTCTCAAAAGTTCTTTCGGTCAGTCAGGTACAGGTATCTCGGATTGAAAAACGCGCGCTGGAAAAATTAAGAGAACTGATGATGTAAGCATTTTTTACTTTACCTTTCGCTAAAAATAGGGTAAAATAAGTATATCTTATTTAGACAGGTGTACTTATGGATGACATTTTACTCAGCCGCTTTGTAAACGCAAGACGGCGCTATATCCTCTCTGGTTTTCGTAGCTTAAATGCTATGCAGCAGGAAGCGGTGGCAACTACAGAAGGGCCACTGCTGCTATTAGCAGGTGCAGGAAGTGGCAAGACAACTGTGCTGATTAACCGTATTGCCAATCTGCTTCGCTATGGCAGAGCCAGTGATTCTGATGATGTTCCGGATATCATTTCTGAAGATGATGTATATTTTTTGGAAGGTTTGCAAGAACCGATCACCTATGAGGATCGCATTAGAGCAGACTATCTGTGCGCTTTAGAGCCGGCAGCGCCTTGGAACGTGATAGCAATCACCTTTACCAATAAGGCTGCAAATGAGCTCAAGCAGCGCCTTACAGATATGTTGGGACCGGAAGGACAGGATGTTTGGGCGATGACCTTCCATTCCGCTTGCTGCCGTATTTTGCGGAAAGATATTGAGCGGTTAGGCTATTCCAAAAGTTTTACTATCTATGATACTGCTGACTCTGAACGGGTAATGAAGGATATTATTAAGGAGATGGGACTGGATGATAAGACATTTCCGGCCAGATACGTTCTTTCTATCATCAGCAGAGAAAAAGATAATATGGTTTCTGCGGAAGAAGTTATGGATAGGGTAGAGTCCTCCAATGACTTTCGTATGTACCATATCGCCCGTGCGTATATGCGGTATCAAACAAAGCTGAAGGAAAGTAATGCATTAGATTTTGATGATATTATTTTCAAAACAGTATTGCTTCTGCAGCAAAATGAAGATATTCGTACGTATTACCAAAGAAAATTCCGATATGTCCTTGTGGACGAATACCAAGATACGAACCATATGCAATATTTGCTCACATCACTGCTTGCAGGTGGGTATGAAAATATTTGCGTGGTGGGTGATGACGACCAGAGTATTTACCGTTTCCGCGGTGCGACAATCGAGAACATTCTGAGCTTTGAAAAACAATACCGCGACTCCCGTGTTATTCGTTTGGAACAAAATTACCGGTCTACGCAGAATATTTTAAACGCCGCCAATGCCGTTATTGCTCATAATTTAGGCAGAAAAGGCAAACAGCTATGGACAGCAAACGGGCAGGGGAAACCCTTAACGATTTATGAGGCAGCTGACGAAAGTGCGGAAGCAAATTATGTAGCAAATCAAATCATTTCCGCATCAAAGGGCAAGAACTTTAAGAATTATGCGGTTCTTTACCGTACAAATGCCCAGTCAAATGCGCTGGAATTTGCTTTTAAGCGTAACGGCATTCCTTACCGTGTGATTGGCGGCATGCGCTTCTTTGATCGGGCGGAAGTAAAGGATATGCTTGCGTACCTGTGCGTGATCAATAATCGCGCCGATGATCTGCGTTTGCTTAGAATCATTAACAATCCGCCCAGAGGTTTGGGTGCAAAAACCATTGAGACCGCCGAGCGTCTTGCTATAGCTGAAGGAAATGGCCTCTATTCTGTAATTTCCGATCCCTATACCTATGGACCGCTCCAAAAAACTGCGGAAAAGCTGCTGAAGTTCACTGTTATGATTGAAGAACTATCGCAGCTTTTGGCTGACGGAATGCCGCTGGATGAATTCTATGACGAGGTATTGGTTCGCACAGGCTATATAGCGATGCTGGAGAGCAAACCAACGGAAGAGAATTTGACCCGCCTTGAGAATATACGGGAGTTAAAATCCAGTATTTATTCCTATATGCAAAATGCGCAAATACCGACCCTTTCCGGATTCCTTGAGGAAATTGCCCTTTACACGGATTTGGAGAGCTACAGCGACGAAGACGATGCTGCGGTAATGATGACGATGCATTCGGCAAAGGGGTTGGAATTTCCAAGTGTCTTTTTGGTCGGCTTTGAAGAGGGTCTCTTTCCGGGAATGCGGGCAATCGGAGAACATGAAGAAATGGAAGAAGAGCGCCGTCTGTGCTATGTTGCAATTACCAGAGCGAAACAGGAACTGACGATCACATATGCAAAGCAGCGTATGCTCTACGGCCGTACCAACGCGTCCCTGCCGTCCCGTTTCATTAAAGAGATACCGGAAGAGGTGTATATAAAAAAGGGTGGATACCAAACCGCACCGGCTTATACGCCTACATTCACCGCACAAAATTACAGAAAATCTGCAGTGAATCTGTCTTCCTTTACATACACTGCGCCGGAAAAATCCACATATCTGGAACTGAACAAGGGTGATATGGTTATACACACTGCCTTTGGCAGAGGAATGGTGCTGAGTGTTATGAAAATGGGTGGAGATGCCTTGCTGGAGATCGCCTTTGACCGTATTGGTACAAAAAAGCTGATGGCAAAGACTGCATCCGTTCATTTGAAGAAACTGTAACGTTTTTCTCCGCCTTTGCATATACTCCCTAAAAGGGGAGATTGCGGATGGGTATATTTCGAAAGTTTCTGTGGTTTATCATCATATTTCTTGCGCTTATTTTAGTTGGACTCATGTTTTTCCGCGTAAAATACTACGATGCAATTTGCTCTCTTGCGGAGACCCAGGTAAGGAATACCACATCTGACCTTATTAATGATGCCATTGATAGGCAAATTGAGGACGGTACGATCCAATACGATCGCATGGTTTATTTTGAAAAAGATTTGGATGGACGAATCACTGCGCTAAAGACCAATATGAGCGAAGTAAACCGCCTGAAAACGGACATTTTAAATCTGATAAACGATGAGATCTTGGCGCTGAGTGTAGATGACATCGGCATTCCCCTTGGAAGCCTATTCTTACCGGAAGTCCTTTCCGGGAGAGGCCCCAGTATCCCTGTAGAAATTTTGTCCATTCGTAATTCTGACGCTTCTTTTAGCAGTGATTTTACAGAAGCCGGAATCAACCAAACCCTGCAGCAGCTGAATATGCACGTTAGTGTAGATGTAACCGTTTTGGTGCTCGGCAGAACCAACAGCTTTACCATCAGCAGTCAGGTAGTCGTTGCAGAAACGATTATTGTCGGTGATGTACCGGATACATATTTTCAAACCGGAGGATAGTATGAAAGAGAGAATCATCCAATTAACAAAACTTCTGAATGAAGCAAACTACCGTTATTACGTGCTGGATGACCCCCAAATGCTGGATTTTGAATATGATCATCTGCTCCGGGAACTGGAAACCCTGGAGGAGCAGTATCCGGAACTGGCACAGCCGGATTCACCCACAAAACGCGTTGGTGGAGAAGCGCTTAGTAAGTTCGAGAAGGTTACACACCCCGTCCCGCTTATGAGCTTACAGGATGTATTTTCCACTGAGGAATTGGGTGATTTTCTTAGTAAAATTTTGGAAGTGTATCCAAACGCAGATTTTACCGTTGAGCCGAAAATTGACGGTCTGTCCGTGGCACTGGAATATGTTAACGGAAATTTTGTTCGCGGTGCAACCCGTGGTGACGGAAATGTGGGCGAGGATGTAACCGAGAATCTGAAGACAATTAAGTCAATCCCAATGGTAATTCCAAATGCGCCACCACGGTTGATTGTTCGCGGTGAAGTATTTATGCCGAAAAGTAGTTTTGAAAAACTGAACCTTGCGCAGGAATTAGAAGGGAAACCCTTATTTGCAAATCCAAGAAATGCTGCTGCAGGCTCTCTGCGCCAGTTAGATCCCAAAATTGCAGCTAAGCGCGGCTTGGATATTTTGGTATTTAATGTTCAGCTTGCTGAAGGCGTTGTATTTAGCACCCACGCAGAATCTTTAGAATACCTAAAATCTCTTATGTTTAAGGTCGTTCCGTTTAAGAAACTGCATTCTATTGAACAGATCCATGCAGAGGTTGATTTCATCAATGAAAATAGGGGAGAGCTATCCTGCGATATTGACGGTGCTGTAGTTAAGGTGGATTCCATCCCGCTGCGGGATGCACTTGGCGCAACTGCAAAATTCCCCCGCTGGGCAGCGGCATACAAGTATCCCCCCGAGATCAAACCGACTGTGATCGAAGATATTATCGTACAAGTGGGCAGAACCGGCGTGCTGACACCGAAAGCTGTGGTAAAACCCGTGCGACTGGCCGGTACAACCGTTACTAACGCCACACTTCACAATCAGGATTTTATTTCTGAGCGGGATATTCGTATTGGTGACACCGTTCTGATACGGAAAGCCGGCGAAATTATACCGGAAATTCTGGAAGTAGATTTAACAAAAAGGCCACCCCATTCTGTTCCATACACTTTGCCATCTGTTTGTCCGGTTTGCGGTGCAAAAACCAAGCGGGATGATGATGGTGCGTTTCTCCGGTGTACCGGCACAGCCTGTCCTGCCCAGCTTTCACGCAACATTGCCCATTTTGTCAGCAGGGATGCGATGGATATTGAGGGTTTGGGCGGCGCCATTGTGGATGCCTTGATTGAACAGGGACTGCTGCACACACCCGCTGACATCTACTATCTGACACTTGAGCAGTTAAAGCTGCTTTGGCAAAAAGGTGATGTAGCTGCAAATAAGCTTTTACAAGCAATCGATCGGAGCAAGGATCAGGATCTTAGCCGGCTGATTTATGCCTTAGGTATTCGCCAGGTTGGCGCAAAGACAGGAAAGGTATTGGCGTCAAGGTTTAAAACCATGGATGCACTGATGTGTGCAGATATAGATGAGCTGAAATGCATTGAGGATGTGGGCGAAATTACTGCGCAGTCCATCCGTCAGTGGTTTACAGACCCCCAATCTTTGGCTATCATCGAAAAACTTCGCCAGGCAGGCGTCAATTTCGAGTCCAGGCAAGCAATCACAGATAACCGTTTTGCCGGTATGACTTTTGTGTTAACAGGAGCGCTTACCAAGTTTACACGGGACGAGGCCACAGAGAAGATTGAGTCCTTTGGTGGTAAAGCGGCAGGATCTGTTTCCAAGAAGACAACTTATGTAGTTGTGGGAGAAAACGCCGGCTCAAAAGAGCGGAAGGCGCGGGATTTAGGAATTCCGATACTTTCTGAAGATGATTTTCTTGCAATGATACTATAAAAAAGCAGCCGGAAGTTTAATTCCGGCTGCTTTTAATTACAAGGAAAAGTCAATATTTTCGTATTTTTGAAGGTCTAAGGGCTTCATTTTCGGCGGAACACGCTTGCACGGATGATACCGAAATTTTCGGCAGCTGTAGTAAGTAGATACAACACCGCGTTTCGAGCAGAGGATCTGATCACTGCCCATATCCGTACCATGTTCACAATAGCTGCAAGAACGGGCTATTTTTTTGCGAAATAGCATACCGATTCTCCTTTCAAGTCTGCGTTTCTGCCGCTATTATATAACAATCTTTTCATAAAATCTACAACTTTTTTCTGCGTTAGCACATAAACAATTCCCGGAATCACCAAAATTGTGGTTAAAATTGTCGGACTTACATAATATGCTTCATTTTTATCAAATAGAATTGGCTGTATAAGAGCGCTAAGCAGGAAGGTTACCAACGTCTGTACGAGTTTTCCCAGGAAATAATATCCCAAACTTAATGACTTGACTACAGACCTTGTTTGCACAATGACACACAATCCACCAAAGGAAAGCATCAAGCTGACAAGTATGAATCGCAAACCCTCTTGGCGAATCTGTGAGAGCATTGCACATCCGTTTGTCAGCTCCAGCATACCGGAGATTACGACGCGTACTTCCACCGGTAGTAACCAAAAGAACCACCGCTCACAAAATCCTATCAAAATTCGGAATAGAAGTACCCATCCGCATACCGTTGCAGCAGTGCGCAGTGCATTTTGAAGGGACTGAGAAACTGTAAGCGTATAAGCTTTTTTAAAATGACAATTCTCAATTTCATTCGCAGGTAAAACTCTACCGGCTACGATCGCACCTAATATGTGAATGAGCCAAAGAATCCATAGGATCAATTTATTAGAAAATAGGGGAGATAGAATACCAAAGATAAAGGCTGGACCCGTATTGCTGCAAAAACCTAACATTCTTTTCGCAGATTTTTTGTCTAAACTACCTGTATGATAAGTATCAGATACTAATTTAGCCCCAATCGGGTAACCGGAAACGAGTCCAATCAGAAATATGGATAACCCTCCGCTCGGAATCCTGCAAAAGCGCTCTAATGATTTAAGGGGACGGATCTCTCTTCCGAATAGAAAACTGTTTAAAAGTCCCGACAGAAAGAAAAAGGGGAGTAAGGATGGTATTACAGACCGAATACACAGATCCATTCCAGCTGTTGCACTACTTATTGCAGTTCTACCATCTAATATGATCATCAGCATTGCCGTTGCAGCAAAGAATCCGGTTATTGTTTTCTTATCCGTTTTCATAATATCACCCTTAAGAAACTATGTTTTTACAGTTCAGTTCATAACCTATCTGTCATAGACTTTTTCTGGGAGCGTGATCGAATGGATAAATCAAATGCTTTTGCTGCTATCAAAGAAAAAGCGAAATGTACAAAGATCCCGTTAATTGAGATAGCCGGAGAAAAACGCGTCTTAATTGAAAATCATTTGGGTATTTTGGCATATAGTTTAGAAGAAATCCAAGTAAAAATGTCTTATGGTAAAGCGGTTATTTCCGGTCATATTTTGACGATTTCACAGCTTAGCGCAGAGCAGCTTGTGGTTTGTGGCCAAATCAGTGCGGTTCAGTTGTACGGGAGGTAGTCAATGAATTTGAGACGGTTCACACGCGCAAGCTTAATCATACAAATCACTTGCGCAGATAAGGAAGGCCTCCTTAGTGCATTAACACATAAAAAAATCCGGCTTTTTGACATAAGAAATATTGATGATCTGACATTTCAGGTTACGGTTCATAATACAGATATTGTCAATATTCATAAGATAGCAGAAAAATACGGCGCATCCGTTAAAATTTGCAGAAAAATCGGTATTGTTTGGCCTCTGATGACCATTCTCAACCGCCCGGTTCTTGTTGCGTTTTTCTTAATAATGATCATTTTTTCCTCATTTATATCCAGTAGAATACTATTTATAACAGTAGTAGGAAACAAAGATGTTTCTGAAAAGCGTATTTTGGAGGCAGCTGAAAGTTGCGGACTGCAATTTGGCGCCATAAGGCGTGATGTTCGTAGTGAAGTCATTAAGAATTCACTATTGGAGAAAGTTCCGCAGCTAAAGTGGGTCGGTGTAAACACAAAGGGGTGCGTGGCAACGATTTCAGTACGGGAAAAAACGGAAGTGGAAACAGAACGATCCGGAGGCAGGGAAGTTTGTAGTATTATTGCCATGCGGGACGGCATCATTCAGCAGTGTACAGTTTATCAGGGAAATGCACTATGTACTGTCGGACAGGCCGTAAAGGCTGGTCAAATTCTTGTCTCCGGATACACAGGTTCAGATAAAATTGTAAAAGCAACCCGTGCCGATGCAGAAATTCGCGCAATCACTCATCGAAAACTTAGCATCTATTCACCGAAGCCTGCGGCGCTGCGAGGTGAGTTGCTCAAAATAAAATCAAATTACGCATTAAAGATCGGAAAAAATACAATAAAAATAAATAAAGATAGTGGAAATTTGGGTGCAATATGTGCTAAAATATATTCGGAAAAGTATTTGCATTTACCCGGTGGTTTTTACCTGCCCATTGCAATCGTGAAAGAGACCAGTTATATCTATAATAATGCTGAACTTTCTGCCGGAAATACCGAAGATGGTAGCTGGATTTCAGATTGGGGCAATGATTATTTACAAAGTGTTATGATCGCAGGAAAAACCCTCTCCTCACAGGTTGCACTGGAAGTGAGTGAAAGTTGCTACACATTAAACGGAGCATATACATGCCTGGAAATGATTGGGCAAATTAAATATGAACAAACGATATTAAAGGATGTTAAAAATGACTGAAAGAATTGTAAATTCCGACCGTGTGGAAGATCTCATTACTGTCTTTGGTTCCTTTGATGAGAATATTAAGCGCATTGAGGATGCTTTAAGCGTTACAATCGTGAATCGCGGCACGGAATTGCGGATTACCGGAGAGCCCATTGAAGTGGATAAGGCTGCGCGTACCTTGGAAGGACTCCTTGCTTTGGCTGCGAAGGGCGAAGTGATCGACGAACAGAAGGTGCGTTATCTGATTACTTTGGTACAGGAGGGTAACGACCGTTATGTAGAACAGATCGCAAAAGATGTGGTATGCATAACTGCTAAAGGAAAGCCAATCAAAGCAAAAACAGTCGGTCAGCAGCACTATATGAAGGCGATTGGCAAGAATACGATCACACTGGGTGTTGGCCCTGCCGGTACCGGCAAGACATATTTGGCTGTTGCCGCTGCGGTTGCAGCTTTTCGCGCCAGAACGGTTAATCGGATCATATTGACAAGACCTGCTGTGGAAGCAGGGGAGCGGCTGGGTTTCTTGCCGGGTGATCTGCAAAATAAGGTTGATCCGTATTTACGACCTCTGTACGACGCTCTGTACGAAATGCTGGGCGCAGAGACATTTCAGAAGTATCAGGAGCGCGGTTCCATTGAAGTTGCGCCACTGGCGTATATGCGCGGCCGTACGCTGGATGACAGCTTTATTATATTGGATGAAGCCCAAAACACGACCCGTGAGCAAATGAAAATGTTCTTAACGCGTTTAGGCTTTGGCTCTAAAATTGTGATCACAGGCGACGTGACCCAGATTGACCTGCCAGGAGATAAAACATCCGGATTAAAAGATGCCATTCGTGTGTTAGAGAATGTAAAAGACATCGCGATCTGTCGCCTTACATCGGCAGACGTGGTACGGCATGCACTGGTCCAGGAAATCATCAGCGCTTATGAGAAGGCTGAGAAAAAAGTAGAAACTCCCAAACCGGCCTCCGGTCGTTACCAAAGGAAAAAGTGATATGAAATACAAAATCAACTTGGCATTTGGATGCTTTTGCCTTCAAAAAATTGCAGTTGCCACAATTATCCGTAAGTGCGTGGAGGCAACATTGGATGCAGAGGGGATCAGCGTTCCCTGCGAAATCAATGTTCTGGTCACCAACGATAAAGGTATCCGCGCTATTAATCAGGCCAGTCGCAATATTGATAGCCCTACCGATGTGTTAAGCTTTCCTATGTTTTCTTTCGAACCGGGCAATCCGCCGGAGCAGTGGGATAGCTACATCGATCCCGAAACCGGACTTTGTCCTTTGGGCGATATGGCAATTTCTTTGGAGCGGGCGATTGCACAGGCTAAGGAATTTGGCCACAGCACCCGCCGTGAAATCGGCTATTTAACCATTCATTCTATGCTGCACCTTTTGGGGTATGATCATCTGGATGAAGGTCCGGAAAAGGCAGCAATGCGTGCCCGGGAAGAATTTATTGCTGCAAGAATTCCCCGTATGCAGAGGGATTAATTTACGAAGGAGATAAAACATGGCTACAAAAACTGCTATGATTACAATTGCGGGTCGCCCCAATGTGGGTAAGTCGACCCTAACAAATTTGTTGGTTGGCGAAAAGATCGCGATTGTATCCAATAAGCCTCAGACTACCCGCAACCGCATTTGCGGCATTGTGACAAAAGGTGACATTCAATATGTTTTCGTGGATACGCCCGGTTTCCACAAGCCCAGAACTAAGCTGGGTGATTATATGGTAAATGTTACCCGTGAATCTATTGCTGACGTAGATTTGACGATCCTCATGGTTGAACCGATCCCGTCTGTTGGGGCTCAGGAACAGGCGCTGATTGACCATCTGAAAAGCACCAAGAGTCCCGTTGTCCTTGTTATCAACAAAATTGATTCAGTGGAAAAAGAGAGCTTGCTGGCGGTGATCGCTGCCTATTCTAAAGCTGCAGATTTTGCAGCTATCATTCCCATCAGCGCTAAGAGCGGCGACGGTGTGGATGCACTGCTGAAGGAATGTGAGAAATATGCGATTGAAAGCCCGTTTTTGTTCCCGGATGACATTACCACCGACCAGCCGGAACGGCAGGTAATGGCTGAAATTATCCG
>JAZUSG010000167.1:0-3007 GCA_045606605.1 Faecousia sp. | reverse complement strand
CCAGACCACTCCCTACGACGTTACCAACATCGCACCGCTGTAGGGATGATCCCGGGACGCATTCCCTATAATAAAAAATCACCCCATCCAATGATGCGGCTGGATAAAGAAGTTTTCTAAGTCGCAAAGCAACAGCATGATGCGTAAGTGTCATGCTGTTGTGTTTTTTTATGTATTTGCTGTATTCCGGGGACAATTCTATTTCCCCAATAAATCTATAATGGATGTCAATCCTCTAAACTCCATGTCCAGCCGAAGAAAAATCGGATGCCCGTAATTTGTTTATCTATTTGCTATCAAAAATTTTTCTTAAACTCTTGTATTTTTCGTTAGAGTGCCTTATAATAAACATACTATAATTTGCGTTTAAACGCATAATGAAAACAGAAAAGAAGGGTAAAAATGGACAGGATAACCGCACTCCAAGCCGCTGAAAAATGGAATTTATCCTTGCGTACCGTGCAGAATCTTTGTCGGCAAAATAAGATCTTCGGCGCAGAGCGTTGGGGCAATGCCTGGATGCTCCCGGCTGACGCGGAACGGCCCGTTGATGGCCGCAGCAAGGCAGGCAAAGCGGCAAAGGCAAAGCTGGAGGATGCCCGTCCATTTGTCCGAAAGAGCCCCTTTCTTAATATGACCGACCTTTATAGCAGGCCCGGAACGGCTGATAAGGTAGCGGAATCTCTTGCATATTATCCCGAAGCACAAGCATTGTTTCGTGCAGAGATCGCGTATAGCCGGGGCGAGATAGACAAGGTGATTGAACACGCGGGTGAATTTTTGCACTCCTGTTCGGACTTTTATTCCGTCAATGCAGGCGGTATGCTTTTGGCTCTTTGCGCCATGTGGAAAGGTGATATATACCTTTGGCGCGAGGCAAAGATGCATATCTTTGAAGCACCCACCAAAACGCCCATTGATAAGGAGATAATGGGGCTTTCCATTGCCTGCGTGGACAGCGCAGTGCGTGATCTGTCAAGCTATCCCTATTGGTTCACACGGGGACAATTTGGACATCTTCCATCTGACGCACATCCTGCTGCAAAAGTCTTTTATATTAAATATCTGCTGGTTTATGCTCAGGACATGGCAAAGAGCCAGTTTGCGCTTCCCGATGTAACGGGGCTGGGTCTGATGAAAACCATTCCTTACATTGTGGAGCCTATGATAGTTCAGGCACAGGTGGACAGAACGGTCATACCCGAAATCTATCTCCGTCTGCTTGCAGCCATTGCCTATCATCAATGCGGCGATGAACCTGATGCGATACGGCATATCGATAAGGCGATAGAGCTTGCATTGCCGGATAATCTGCTTGGAATCCTTGCAGAACACCGCAGGCAGTTTGATAATCTTCTTGACGACCGACTTATGTTGGCCGATACAAACGCCTGCAGAAGATATAGAGAGCTTCATCGGGGCTTTCTCGAAGGTTGGACGAAGCTGCATAATTCCTTGCTCTCCAAAAGCGTCAATAACTCTTTCACCATAAGGGAACGGGAGGTTGCGCGGTATGCTGCTTTCGGTCTTAGCAATGCAGAAATAGCACAAAGACTGAATATCTCCGTGTCTGCTACCAAGAAATGTGTATACGCGGCTATGAACAAAGCAGGATGCCACAAGCGCGAAGAGCTGGGTGCTTTCGTGTAGATGGGTTCGAAACAGTATACTTTTTTTCATGAAAAAGTTACCACATAAAATCAAAAAATCCTTTACAATAGTATCAACAAGACTGTTGTAAGGGATTTTTGTATATACATATCAGGAAAAGGAGGAGTCTCTATGAGCTTTTTGAAAAGAACTATACGCAATGCAGTCAGTCAGGGCATCAGCAAAGGAATCGGTGACGCATTGGGCAACGCCGTCCGGGATGTGGTGGAACCCAGGGCTACCGAATATGCCAACAAAGCCGCCGGCCACTTTGACCGCGCGGCGGGCAATGCTGCTCAGGAAGCAAGAAAAACCACATCTGGTCTAGAGAGTGCCTTCGCCAATCTGGAACGCTCCATGCAGAGCTATGCCACCCAAATGAGCAGAAACATGAAGGTCTGTCCCTCCTGCGGACAGCCTACCTCTGCGGAAAAAACATTCTGTCCCTCCTGCGGTTCCAAGCTACCGGAGCAAACGGTAGCGGAGGGCGCAGTATGCCCCTCCTGTGGAAAGCAGAACAACATCGGCACCAGATTCTGCGAGGATTGCGGCACCAAGCTCCCGGCAACAGTGCAGGAAGAACAGGAGCAAATGGCAAGAGATGAGGCAGAGCTGAATCAATGGGAAACTATGCTGCCTCAGTACCCCAAGTGGACCTGTGGCGGCTGCGAATACAATCTGGAAGAATACGAGCCGGGTGTGATCTACTTCTCCGCAGGTTTTCGCGGGGATGTCAGTGCCGCCCATCGTGCGCTGGAGCAGTATCGACAAATTCTGGTGGAGAACGGCTTCCGTCCCGCGGGCCAGCACCCCAGCCCCAGGCAGCTATTCAGGCGCATCGATGGTGTGGTGTATAATGCTGACACTGAGAACAGCTTTGATGGCGACCCAGACCGGGCTACGGTCGGCTTCTGCATCCGTGAGCCCTATGGCGGCTTCGACTATGTAAAGCCAGAACCCAAGAAAAGCAATGATATTGACCTGAAAGATTTAAAAAAGCTGTTTAAGTTATAATAAGCTGTCAAACCGGCCCAGCTCTTTTTCTGCGACACCGAATTCCTGCATCATCAGAGCTTTTATCAATCCGGTATACCTCTCCGCACAGTTATTTGCCCTGTTGCATAAAATCGTATAAATATCTGTCCCACTTCAAAAGCCCAACTCGCAACTGTCGAGTTGGGCTTTTCCGTGAGTTTCGTTTTGTCGTAAAAAACTTTTACTTAGATGACTGCATCCAAAAAACAGTGTTTTTTCTTGTTCTTTATCCGTAGTCACCTAACGTCCTGTCATTTTTTATTTCAGTTCCCGGTAGTAGGGACAGATATCCGCATACTCCCCGTTTTTCCGGCGAAAGCCG
>JAZUSG010000166.1:0-3217 GCA_045606605.1 Faecousia sp. | reverse complement strand
TTAAAAATTCCGGGAGGAGTACGGCTTTGAGCCCCGCAAAATGGTGGATTTAAAATCCTTGATGGGCGATTCCTCGGATAATATTCCCGGTGTTGCCGGTGTCGGCCCAAAGACCGCCACAGAGCTATTGCTGAAATTTGGCTCTCTGCAGGGAATCTACGAGAATTTGGCGGACGAATCCATCCGGCCCAAGCTGCGGGAAAAGCTGGAAAACGGCAAGGATATGGCAGAGCTTTCCTATGACCTTGCCACCATCCGCTGCAATGCGCCCATCGATTTTGAACCAAAGGATGCCATTGTGCAGCCCTATAACCGGCAGGAACTGTATACCCTGTTTCAGAAGCTGGAATTTGTCCGGCTCATCGATAAATACGGCCTGCGGGATGTGGCAATTACCCCCCAGATCCCGGAACGAAAGATAGAGAAACTGTCGCAGATCGACTGCATTCCCTGCGGGAATGTGTCCTGCGCTGTGTATTTGGCGCCCGATGGCACCTTAGGCGTTGCAAGCAGTGAGGGTGTGTGCGTACTCACCCCGATGGAGGTGCAAATGGGCGCAAGCCTGCCGGAGGGTAAGCATATCTGCCACGATATGAAGACCACTATGCACGCGCTGGATGCTATGGGCGTCTCTTATGGAGAATTTGGTTTTGACACCGCCCTTGCGGCCTATGATCTCAATCCCTCCTCATCTGATTACTCTGTGTCCAAGCTATCCACCAACTTCTTGGGCGCAACGGTGGAGGATGCGGATGCCGGCGCTTGCGCCGAGGCGTTGTGGAATCTGCGCCCTGTGTTGGAGGAAGAACTAAAAAAGCAGGGGATGGAGAGACTCTACTATGAGATCGAGCTGCCCCTTTGCCCGGTGCTTTACAGGATGGAATGCGCCGGTATCGCCATTGACCGGGAGCAGCTTTCCCAGTTCGGTCAGATGTTAACGCAGCGGATCGCAGATTGCGAGAGCCTGATCTTCCAGTATTCCGGTGAGCCTTTTAATATCAATTCCACTAAGCAGCTGGGAGACCTGCTTTTTGAAAAGCTGGGTCTACCCCCGGTGAAAAAGACCAAGACCGGCTATTCCACCAATGCGGATGTGCTGGAAAAGTTAAAGAATAAGCACCCCATCATCCCGGCCATTATGGACTACCGGATGCTCACAAAATTAAACTCCACCTATGCAGACGGCCTTATAAAAGCCATCGGCGCAGATGGCCGGATCCACACCACGTTCCAAAACTTAGTCACTGCCACCGGCCGGCTCTCTTCTACAGAGCCGAATCTGCAAAACATCCCCGTGCGAACCGATCTGGGCGCAGAGATCCGGAAAATGTTTATCCCCAAGCCGGGATGTGTGCTGGTGGATGCGGACTATAGCCAAATCGAACTGCGGGTTTTGGCTCATATTGCGGACGATGAAGCGATGCTGAGCGCTTTCCGCAGCGGTATGGACATCCACACCGCAACAGCGGCGCAAGTGTTTTCTGTGCCGGCCCAGCAGGTAACACCCCTGCAGCGGCGGCACGCAAAGGCGGTCAATTTCGGTATCGTCTACGGTATCTCGGAATTTTCCCTTGCAGAGGATATCGGTGTCAGCCGCTACGAGGCCAAAGCCTATATCGATAGTTATCTTGCCAATTATCGGGGCGTCAAGGCCTATATGAAGCAGGTGGTGGCGGACGCGGCTCAGTCCGGATACACCCAAACCCTTTATGGTAGACGGCGTTCCATTCCGGAGCTAAAGAGCAGTAATTTTAACATCCGGCAGGGCGCAGAGCGGATCGCTCTGAACACCCCCATTCAAGGCACGGCAGCCGATCTCATCAAGCTGGCGATGCTGCGGGTGGATCAGGCGCTGCAGGAGCGCTATCCGGATGCAAAACTGCTACTGCAGGTGCATGACGAACTGATCGTAGAATGTCCCGCTGAGCAAGCGCCCCAGGTGGCAGCGCTGATCAGCAGCCAAATGGAGCAGGTGGCGCAGCTGAAAGCGCCGCTGCTGGCTGAGGCAAAATGGGGCAATAGCTGGTATGAGGCGAAATAAATGAGAATACGAAAACTGGTTTTAGAGGATGCGCCTGCCATTGCGGAGCTGGAAAAGCGTTGCTTTTCCGATCCGTGGAGTGAAAAAAGCATTGCCTCGGAGGTCCATAACCCCCTGGCCTATTGGCTGGTGGCAGAGGATGGTGGAGAGATCTTAGGCTACATCGGCAGCCAGTCTGTGCTGGATGCGGCGGATGTGATGAACCTTGCGGTCTCTCCGGACCACCGCCGAAAGGGCATTGGCGATAAGCTGATCAAAGCCCTGATCCGCCATTTGCAAGAAAACGGGGTGATCGCTCTGCTTTTAGAGGTGCGGGTCTCCAACGCGCCGGCCATCCGCCTGTATGAGAAGTTGGGTTTTGTGCAGGTGGGGCGCAGACCCCGTTATTACACAAATCCCCGTGAGGATGCGCTGATCCTGCGAAAGGAGCTGATTTAAGTGAACATTTTGGCAATTGAATCCTCCTGCGACGAGACCGCGGTAGCCATTGTGAAAGATGGCCGCCAGGTGCTCACCGACTGCATCGCATCCCAGGTGGATCTGCACCGGATCTACGGCGGTGTGGTGCCGGAAATTGCCTCCCGGATGCATATTGAAGCCATCTACGGATTGGCTGATCAGGCCCTGGAGAAGACCGGCCTGAAACGGGAAGATATTGACGCCATTGCGGTCACCTATGCCCCGGGTCTCATCGGCGCTGTGCTGGTGGGTGTGAATTTTGCCAAGGCTATGGCACTATCTATGGGAAAGCCGTTGATCCCGGTCCACCATATCCGGGGACATATCGCGGCAAATTACATTGCTTACCCGGAACTAAAGGCGCCCTTTTTGTGCCTGGTGGTGTCCGGCGGACACACCATACTGGTGGATGTGCAGGACTATACCAAAATGGAAATTTTGGGTACGACCCTGGACGATGCGGCAGGAGAGTGCTTTGACAAGGTGGGCAGAGTGCTGGGTATGCCGTATCCCGGCGGCGCAGCGCTGGACAAGGCTGCCGCCCAGGGGGATGCGGCGAAATACCAACTGCCCCGGTCCAAACCCGGCGCAAATCCCTATGATATGAGCTTTTCCGGTCTTAAGACCGCAACGCTGAATCTGATCCACCATGCCGAGCAGGTGGGAGAGACGCTGGACATAAATAGCCTGTGCGCCTCCTTCTGCAGCGCGGTCTCC
>JAZUSG010000165.1:0-9944 GCA_045606605.1 Faecousia sp. | reverse complement strand
CCAATTTGTCTTCCTAAGACCGCGGCCTCCGACTTTCCGCTTTATGACCAGCCATCCCAGAGACGCTTCCAAAAAACTCTTTGATACAATGGCCGCCTACCCCAAGATCGCAAAGCAGCTTCATCTGCCCTTCCAGTCCGGTTCGTCCCGGGTGCTGCTGGCTATGAACCGGCATTATGATCGGGAGACCTATCTGGAAAAAGTCCGTTACGCCAAGTCTGTTATGCCGGAATTGGTGCTGACCTCCGATGTGATCGTAGGCTTCCCCGGGGAGACGGAGGAAGAATTCCAGGAGACTATCTCCCTGATCGAAACCGTGCAATACGATTCTCTCTTTACCTTTATTTTCTCTCCCCGGCCGGGAACGCCCGCGGCATCTATGGATGACCCCACCTCCAAGGAGGAGAAAAACCGCCGTTTCGACCAACTCTGCAATGTACAAAATGCCATTTCGGAGGCCCTGCACAATGCCTATATCGGCAAAACGATGCGCTGTCTCATTGACGGAACAGACAAAGAATATCTGACCGCCCGTACCGAAGGCGGCAGACTCGTACGGCTTATGGGCGATCCTGCTCTGATCGGAACATTTGCCTACATCACCATCACCGGCGCTACCACCTGGAGTCTGACCGGTACGCTTACACAAAGAGAAAAGGAATGACAACTATGGCAACTAAGCCTAAGGAAATGACGCCTATGCGGCGGCAATACTTCGATATCAAGGAACACAACCAGGACTGTATCCTGTTCTTCCGGTTGGGCGACTTTTATGAGATGTTTGACGACGATGCAAAGCTTGCCGCCAAGGAGCTGGATCTGACCCTGACCAGCCGGGATCGCAACAAGCCCGAGGAAGAGCAGACCCCTATGTGCGGCGTGCCCTACCACAGTGTGGATTCGTACATCGCCCGTTTGGTGCAAAAGGGCTACAAGGTGGCCATTTGTGAGCAGATGGTAGATCCTGCCCAGGCAAAGGGAATCGTGCAACGGGATGTTACCCGGATCATCACCCCCGGTACGGTTACGGAAAGCTGTATGCTGGAGGAGAGCCGCAACAATTATATTGCCTGTGTGTACGGACAGGAAACCCAGTTGGGTGTTGCCTTCTGCGATGTTTCCACCGGCGCTTTCTATGTAACCCTCTGCGCAGACGGCGCAGCTGCCGCATCGGAACTGGGCCGTTTCTCCCCCACGGAAGTCATTCGCTACGGCAAAGCTGCCTATTGCGATGTGTTAAATGACGCCCTGCAGCACCGGCTGCACTGCTGCCTGGATGAGGGTAAAACGGAGCAATTCCAAATGGAGCCTGCCGCAGCGCTTTTGCAGCGGCATTTCGGAAAGTCCTTAGCAGAGCTTGGCATTGTCAGCCTGCCGGAGTGTGTGATGGCGGCGGGCAGCTTGCTGCAGCTGCTGATCACCCTGCAGAAAAACGAACTGACCCACATCCGGGATTTCCAGTACTATACCACGGGAAAATTTATGGAACTGGACTTGGATGCCCGGCGGAATTTGGAACTTACCCAGACTCTGCGTTCCAAGGA
Source organism: Faecousia sp. (assembly GCA_045606605.1). Lineage (GTDB taxonomy): Bacteria > Bacillota > Clostridia > Oscillospirales > Oscillospiraceae > Faecousia. Next base: position 8,400 of record JAZUSG010000165.1, on the reverse strand, counting down.
CAAGAAAGGTACGCTGCTTTGGGTGCTGGACCGCACCCACACCCCTATGGGCGGAAGACTGCTGTGCAGCTGGCTGGAAAAGCCCCTGCTGGATGTCAGCGAGATCATCAGTCGCCAAAACGCAGTGGAAGAACTGGTAAATGACACAGTGTTCCGGGGTGAACTGGAAAACGCTTTAAAATATGTGACCGATTTGGAGCGGGTGATGACCCGGATCGTTACCGGCACAGTCAACTGCCGGGATCTGCAGAGCCTGGCAAACGGTCTGCGGGCGCTGCCGGATATTAAGCGCCATTTGCAACAGGTCAAATCTCCTCTGTTAAAAAAGCTGGAGGAGGCCATCGATCCCCTTGCCGATTGCGCTGATCTGATCGACAACACTATCGCCGACAACCCGCCCTTAACTGTGCGGGAGGGCGGCATCATTCGCAAAGGCGCCAGCGCTGAAGTAGACCAGCTGCGGGATATCATGGATGGCGGCGCCGGAATAATGGCAGCCATTGAAGCCTCCGAGCGGGAAAAGACCGGCATCCGCACCTTGCGGGTCAACTACAACCGGGTATTCGGTTACTACATAGAGGTATCCAAATCCTTTATCGACCAAGTTCCGGCCCACTATATCCGCCGGCAGACCCTCACCAACAACGAGCGGTACATCACACCGGAATTAAAGGAACTGGAGGAGCAGGTACTGACCGCCAAGGAGCGGTGCACCGCTTTGGAATATCAGCTGTTCACCCAGCTGCGGGAGCATTTGGTGGCGCAGGCTATCCGGGTGCAGACCTCTGCCGCTGCAGTGGGTATGGTAGATACCCTGTGCGCATTGGCAACGGTCGCTGTGAAGAACAACTACTGCCGTCCGGAGGTTACTTTAGATAGCGCCATTTCCATTACGGATGGTCGTCATCCGGTGGTAGAAAAGGTGCTGAAGGACAGCCTGTTTGTACCCAATGACACAGAGCTGGATTCCCGTGAAAACCTGGTCTCTATCATTACAGGCCCCAATATGGCCGGTAAATCCACCTATATGCGGCAGGTGGCACATATTGTGCTGCTGGCGCAGATAGGCTCTTTCGTGCCGGCAAAACGCGCCCGGATCGGCATTGTGGACCGAATCTTTACCCGAATCGGCGCCAGTGATGATTTGGCATCCGGTCAGTCTACCTTTATGGTGGAGATGACGGAAATGGCATCCATCTTAAAGCACGCCACTTCCAAAAGTCTGCTGATCTTAGACGAGATCGGCAGAGGTACATCTACCTATGACGGTATGGCCATTGCCCGGGCGGTTTTGGAATATGCCGCAAATCCCAAGCAGTTGGGAGCAAAGACCCTCTTTGCTACCCACTACCACGAGCTGAGCGTCATTGAAGACCAACTGCCCGGTATTAAGAACTACAATATCGCCGTGAAAAAACGGGGTGAAAAAATGATCTTCCTGCGGAAGATCGTGCGGGGTGCTACCGATGATAGCTTCGGCGTGGAAGTTGCCAAGCTGGCCGGTCTGCCGAGCGCGGTCATTAACCGCGCCCGTGAGATCCTGCAGGAGCTGGAAACCGAGGGAAAACCCCAGGTGAAAGTGATACGGGAAACGGAAGAAGATGACCAGGTCAGCATGCTGGATCTGCGCAGCCAGCAGGTATGCGCGGCGCTGGAGGCCATCAGCGTGGAGACCCTCACCCCCATTGAAGCTATGAACGAGCTGTATAAGCTTAAGAAAATGTTGGAGTAATATGAAACTATCCATTTCTATGACCCGACGGGAAACGCTGCTGGGTTGGAGCTATCTGCTGATCTGCCTGTTTGTTTTGCCCTTTGCGTTGGCACTGCTCAATGGCTTTTTGAAAAATCCATTATCGGCAACGGAGATCAATCTGGTATTTACCGGGCTCAACTTCATCCTTGTCGCCGTGATCTTCCACCGGTTTCTGCTCGCTTCCTTTACGGTCGCAACAGAACGGCCCTGGCGGTGTCTTCGCTTTGCCGCCTTTGGCTTTGCCCTTTATTACCTTGCCTCGCTGATATTTGCCTTGGTGATCGGACGGATTTATCCCGATTTTTCCAATGTGAATGACGGAGCGGTTATGGATCTCTTTCAAGAGCATCCCACCATGATGGCGCTTACTACGATCCTTCTCGTACCCATCACAGAGGAGACCCTCTACCGGGGTCTGCTCTTCCAGGGGCTGTATCACAAAAGCCGTTTGCTTGCCTACGCAATTTCTACTCTTGTGTTTGCAAGCATCCACGTGATGGGATACATCGGCCTATACGACTTTGTTACCCTCTGTCTGTGCTTTATCCAGTATCTGCCTGCGGGCATTGCGCTTGCCTGGGCATACGAAAAGTCCGACACCATCCTTGCGCCAATTTTGATGCACATTACGATCAATCAGATCGGCGTATCTGTTATGAGGTGATTTTATGTCGAAAATCATACAACTCTCCCCCCATATTGCCAATTTGATCGCCGCCGGTGAAGTGGTGGAGCGTCCAGCCTCCGTTGCCAAGGAACTGCTGGAAAACGCAGTGGATGCAGGCGCTACACAAGTTACCCTTGAGATCCGTGACGGCGGTATGACCTTCCTGCGGGTAACGGACAACGGCTGCGGTATGAGCCCTGAAGATGCAAAGACGGCATTTTTGCGCCATGCAACCTCCAAGCTCCGCACCGCCGAGGATCTGGCAGCCATCGCCACGATGGGTTTTCGGGGCGAAGCCTTGGCGGCCATCGCCTCTGTCAGCCGAATCGATCTGATGACCAAAACTCCCGGCTCTATCAGCGGCACTTCCCTCGCCTTGGAGGCCGGGGAGCTAACCGAACAATCGGAGGCCGGTTGTCCCGACGGCACTACCATCATCGTCCGGGATCTGTTTTATAACACCCCTGCCCGTATGAAATTTATGAAATCTGACACCGTGGAGGGCAGCAAGGTCTTTGCCGCCCTGCAGCTGCAGGCCCTTGCCCATCCGGAGGTTGCCTTCCGGTTTCTGCGGGATGGAAAAGAGATCCTCTCCACCCCGGGAACGGGCAGCCTGGAAGAGGCAGTTTACTGCGTTTACGGTCGGGACTGCAAACTGATCTCTCTGCAAAGCAAATGGGACGGCTACACGCTCGCCGGCTTTGTTTCCAAGCCTACGGATGCCCGTCCCAGCAGAAGCTTACAGACCTTCTTTGTCAATGACCGGCCGGTTAAATCCCGGCTGCTGATCGCTGCTTTGGAGGAGGCCTACCGCAACCAAATAATGGCCGGCAAATTCCCTGCCTGTGTGCTGCATTTGACCGTGCCGGTGAGCGCAGTGGATGTGAACGTCCATCCGGCAAAGACGGAAGTGAAATTCTTAAACGAAAAAGCCGTATTTGACTGCGTCCATTATGGTGTCCTGGGAGCGCTGAATAAGACTCCCGACCGGCCGCAGGTGCAATTTAAGCCTGCGCCCACCCCTGCTCCCGCGCCCCAAGCGGCTGCGCCCAAGCAGGAGAATTTCTTCCGCACGATGAATGCTCAGGAGTACCGGAACTTTGCCTCCGCAGTGAAGGACGCGCCGAAGCCCTCTCCCCTTGCCGCTGCAGCCACCGCTGCCGCCGTGGAGCGGGTCGTTCCGGAGACCCTGCGGGAGACGGTTATACTGCCCGTTGCTGCTCCCGCGCCGGTTGCTGCTCCCGCGCCTGTCCCTCAGGCAGAAGAACCGGAACAGATCGTCATCCCCGCAATGCCGATGGATACCCCTTGGCGCTACGTAGGGCAGCTGTACAATAGCTACATTCTTGTGGAGCAGGGCGAAGATGCCTATCTCATTGATAAGCACGCTGCCCACGAGCGGATCTTATTTGAAAAATTAAAAGAGAATCAGGAGACCATCTCTTCCCAAAGTCTGCTGACCCCCATCTCCCTGCAGTTAAACCCCGACTACACCGGAATACTGCTGGAAAACGGGCAGCTTTTGGAAGAATTGGGCTTTGAAATTCAGGAATTTGGACCAAATACCATTTTGGTGCGGCAGATTCCTATGGATCTGGACGGAAGTCAAGCTGCGGACGCTTTGGAATCCCTGGCGGCAGATCTGCGAAATGGCAGACGGGAACGCCGGGAGACCGTGCGGGATGAACTGCTCCATACCGTAGCCTGCAAAGCCGCCATTAAAGCCGGCTGGAACAGCAGCGAAAAAGAGCTACGGAAGCTGTGTGAGCAGGTGCTGAGCCGGGATGATCTGAAGCACTGTCCACACGGACGGCCTATCTGCATCAGCTTAAGTAAAAAGCAGCTGGAAAAGCAATTTAAGCGGAGCTGAGGACTTTTTTATGAGAAGCAAAATGAAAATAAAAATGGGCATCTCTAACTTCGCGAATTTGATGGGTTGCGGCTTCGTTGTGTTGGGAACCAAGGTATCAACGCGTTATTTGATTGTTGCCTTTTCGCTTCTGGCGATTGGGGCTACCCTGCAGATGACGATTTGCTGTCCCCACTGTGGACGACGTATGATAAATCGATTTACATTCCGTGTGCCGACAGTCTGCCCTAAATGCGGAAAAGCTATCTCCGATTAAGAAACAGAGGAAGCATAATATGCAGCGAATAATTTGTATTGCCGGACCTACCGCTTCCGGCAAAACCGCCCTGTCCATCGCCCTTGCCAAGGAATTGGACGGCGAGGTGGTGTCCTGTGATTCCATGCAGGTGTATAAGCGTATGGATATCGGCACCGCCAAGCCTACCCGGGAAGAAATGGACGGCATCCCCCACCATATGCTCTCGGTTGCAGAGCCCTGGGAGGATTTTTCCGTAGGAAAATATGTGGCGATGGCTACCCCCATCTTGGACGATATTTTAGCGCGGGGAAAGACCGCCATCATTGCCGGCGGAACGGGTCTTTATATGGATGCCTTAATCAAAGGCAATGACTTTGCCCCCGTACCCTCCACCGGCCGCCGGGAGGAACTGGAAAAAATAGCAGAAGCGCAAGGTATCGAGGCCGTCATTAATATGCTTCGTGCCGTTGACCCGGAATCTGCCGACAAGCTCCATCCCTCCGACCAAAAGCGAATCATCCGGGCGATGGAGGTGTATTTAGAAACCGGTGAAACCATCACGGAGCACAACCGGAAAACCCAACTGATTCCCCCCCGGTATAACCCCGTCTGGTTCGGTCTGGAGGATGCCGATCGCGCCACCCTTTATGCAAGAATCGACCGCCGGGTAGAAATTATGCTAAAACAGGGACTGCTTGCCGAAATTGAAAGCCTGTTAGCCGAAGGCGTGCCGGAAAAGGCCACCGCAATGCAGGCCATCGGCTACAAGGAATTTGTGGATGCCCTTGCAGGCAAATGCTCAATTGAGACCGCCACAGAGCTGGTGCAGCAATCTTCCCGCAAGTACGCAAAGCGGCAACTGACCTGGTTCCGGCGAAACGGCGCCATGCACTGGCTGCGCCGGGAAGAAAATGACGGCACTGCGCAAATTCTTGCAAAGGCCCGACAGGTTTTAACACAATCCGACAACTGAAAAATGGTAAGATTTGTGTATCCCAACAGAAAGAAGGAATACATATGTCTGAACCCATCAACCTACAGGAAGCGATTTTGAAGGAAGTGCGCCGGGACAAGGTGCCCGTAACACTGTTTCTGATGAATGGCTTTCAGCTCCGGGGCACCATCACCGGCTACGACAGCTTTGTGGTGGTACTGGTTACCGACGGCAAACAGCAGATGATCTACAAGCATGCCATCTCTACCCTTGCCCCTATGAAGCCGATCAAAGCGGCAGACTGAGTTTTTACACCGGTCTCACAAAAGGCGGCGGAGCAAAGCTTCGCTGCCTTTTTGCATTTATAGAAAGAAGGAAAAGACTATGTCCATTGCAGAAAACGTTGCCCGTATCAAAGCCGATATTGCCACTGCCGCCATTGCCGCCGGCCGGGATCCCAAGGAGATCCGCCTGTGCGCCGCCACGAAAATGAACGATGCCAATGCCGTACGGCAGGCCATCGCTGCCGGCGTGGATTGCTGCGGTGAAAACCGGGTGCAGGAACTGACCCAGAAACTCTCAGAAAATGCCTATGAAGGCGCCCCTGTGCATTTCATTGGCCACCTGCAAACCAACAAGGTAAAGCAGGTGGTGGGCAAGGTCAGCCTGATCCATAGCATCGACTCTATGCGGCTTTTGGAAGCCGTAAACAAGGAGGCCGCCCGGCAGGGAATCTGCCAGGACATTTTGCTGGAAATCAACATTGCAAACGAGGAAAGCAAGTCCGGTTTTACCATTGAAGAGATGGATTCCGTCCTTTCCCAAATTGGGGAATTTTCGTCAATTCGGGTCCTTGGATTTATGGTAATTCCCCCAATTTGCCAGGATTCGACAGATAATCATAAATTTTTTCAAAAAATATATAACCTTTCTGTTGACATAACGAGAAAAAAATACGATAATGTATGTGTCGATATTTTGTCTATGGGTATGTCGGGAGATTATGCAGATGCCATCGCCTGCGGCAGCACGATGATTCGTGTCGGCACTGCCATCTTCGGTTCCCGTGGCTATTAACGTTACATTCTGATTTTTCGGAATGGGAACATATTAGGAGGATATAGATATATGAGTTTTTGGGATAATGTTAAAAAGTTTGCCCAGCCTTACTCCGATGAGGACTATGATGATTACGACGAGGAAATGGACAGCTTCGAAGAACCGCAGGAGCCTGTTTCCCGCGGTGGCCGCCGTGTCTCTCCTTTTGCATCTGCTAACCAGGAAACCCAGCCCGTTGCTCCCGCTGCAACCTCCGGCTTTAGCGGCCAGGTTGTCAATATGAGCTCCGGCAAGCAGGAAGTCGTTCTGTTCCACGCTAAGACCTTTGACGACGCTGCCAAGGCTGCTGATGAACTGCGCAAGAGAAAAGCCGTTATTCTGAATATGGAAAATGTGGACAAGTCTCTGACCCGTCGGGTGGTGGACTTCCTGTCCGGCAGTGTATACGCACTGGACGGCCGGGTAAAGAAGGTTGCACAGTCTACCTACCTGTTCTGCCCCCACAATATGGACGTTGTTGGCGATCTGGAGAGCGTTCAGGTAGAAACTGATAGCTTCCTGTAATTGCTAACGGAAAGGACAGATTATGCTTACACCCCAAGAAATTGAAAACATTAGCTTTGAGAAAGCTACTTTCGGCGGTTACAATATGCAGTCCGTTGACGAGCTTTTAGAGCCGCTGACCGAAGACTACATTACGCTGTACAAAGAAAATGCTCTGCTGAAAAGCAAGATGAAGGTACTGGTTGCAAAGCTGGAAGAATACCGCAATAACGAAGACAGCATGAAGGATGCCATCGTGAACGCGCAAAAGACCTGCGACCTGATGGTTAAGGAAGCTGAAGCCAAGTGCACCCAGATCCTCAACGATGCCAATGCTGCGGCTATTGAAAATGCCAAGCACGCAGACGAGCAGATCGCTGCAGAAGAGGCCCGGGTAGAAAACGCCCGCAGAACTGCCAGCCAGAAGATCGACTCTCTGAAAGAGCAGCTGGTTTCCTGCGTAAAGGCACTGGATCGGATCAAGGCTGCAAATGCCCCTGCCGCTCCCGCTCCCAGCGCATTTGATTATGACCGGATCGAGACCAAGGAGCAGGCTGAAATGGATGCCGTTGCTGAAGAAATCGCTGCAAACCTGCAGGCATTGGTCGGTTCTACCGACGACAGCATCCCCACTGCTGAGCCTAAGCATCCTGCAGTAGACACTACCACCGGCAAGTTTGCCAATCTGCAGTTTGGCCGTAACTACGACCCCACCAAACATTAATAGAAAATGCTTTGATAAGGACACGCAAAGGATGTATCCCCTTGCAGAGAGCTGCCGGCTGGTGCGAGGCAGCAGGAACCCATCTTTTGTATCCCCTTTGAGCAGCGCACCGAAAGGTTTCTCCCAATAGGCTGCGCCGGTCGCACCCGATACCGTGCATTTGAGTGCCGGAAAATTTCCGGAACAAGAGTGGTACCGCAGAGGTTATGTGCCTTTGTCTCTTTTAGAGGCAAAGGCACTTTTTTATTGAAATTACTATGGAGGTAACAATCCAAATGGAATACAAAAACACCATTATTACACCCAAAACCGACTTTCCGATGAAGGCCGGTCTGCCTGCCCGGGAGCCCGGTATGCTGGAGCGCTGGAATGCGCAGAATCTGTACAAACTGATGCTGGAAAAGAACAAGGATAAGACTCCCTTTGTTCTTCACGACGGCCCTCCCTTCTCTAACGGCTATATCCATATGGGCCACGCCCTGAATAAGGCGCTGAAGGACTTCATCGTCCGCAGCCACGCTATGATGGGTTACACCCCCTACGTTCCCGGCTGGGATAATCACGGTCTGCCCATCGAACGGGCCATTGAAAACTCCAAGAAAAAGCTCA
>JAZUSG010000164.1:0-3900 GCA_045606605.1 Faecousia sp. | reverse complement strand
ATACAATTAAAGCTTATTCGAATTTATGAATCCTTTTAATTTTATATAAACACCATGAAAAACACAAACCTTAATGCAGAAAATTTCTGTTGTGAGGCCTTTTTTGCTTTTTACTTTCCCACCAAAAGATATCCGGATCGCAACAGACAAAAACCGCCCCTGCGCGATCCAGCACAAGGGCGGTTTTCTGATCAGTTCAGTACGATCTGATTAAATAGCTGCAGGGTATCGTCAAAGCGATCCTCTTCCTCCGGACATCCGAACACGCCGATAATCAGTTCCCGGTCATCTTTGCGGAAGGCAGACAGCAGGCAGCTGCCGGCAGAGGGAGTCTGGCCGGTCTTAAGGCCGATGGCAAAGGGGCAGTAATATTCGGTTGCGGGGTCAATGAGGGCATTGGTATTTTTCCACTGGATCTCTTCTCCGTGGAGGGTTACGGAATCTTTCGGCAGAACGGCATAACGCATAACCGTTTCATTTGCCATCGCAAGCTTACTGAGGAGAATCAGATCACCGAAGGTGGTGTAGTGGCCCGTATCGTGGATACCGTCAGGATTTACAAAGTGGGTACCGGTCATACCCTGCGCCTTTGCCTGTTTGTTCATTTCAGCCATAAAGGCCTCTACGGCAGCAGATACGCTTAAATCTCCATTGTTTTTGATCTTCCGTCCGGCTTCACAGGCCAGCAAATAGGCAGCATCGTTGCCGCTGGGCAGCAGCATTGCTTCCACAAGCTGCTCTGCTGTGAGCACATCGCCTTTTTCAATCTTAGCCACGGAAGAACCCCAGGCCACCAGATCCAGCGCATTTCCGGCGGTGATCTGGGTGTCCGGTTGCAGATACTGCATCGCCACATAAGCGGTAAAAAGCTTGGTGATGCTGGCGGGGTAGATGCGCTCAGATGCTTGCCCGGAGGTGATTAAAAACTTGTCTGCCTTGCAGTCGTAGACAAAATACTGCTGGGCCAAAAGCTGCCGGTCGGCAGGGTAGGTATTCCAGGTAGGGCCGGGTTCTGTAGTCTCCGTGGTGGAAGGCTCGGTGCGTTCGGTGGAGTTTGCGGTGGTGTTATTTTCCATATTGCCGGGAGAAAATGCCGGCTTTGTAAAACCCGTACAAACCAAAATAGACACGATCAAAAGGATTGCGATCACACTCAGCTCCAAGAGCATCAGTTTTTTCATAATATTTCCTCGCTTTGTGGTGGTATACGCCTATTATACACCCGTTTTGGCAAAAAAGATAGTGCCGCAGCCAGGAATAATTTCTGTGGGTCTTACAAATAATAGGGTGATTTTAAAAACACTCCCTTGACATTTTTTCCCCCTATTGTTATTATTTTAGGTAGTATGAGGGAGTAATTCCGGGCGGCAAAGGCTGCCTGTAGCATTTCGTCAGTACAGCTTTTTAGCTCGGAATGTTTATTCAAGAATGAGACTCATGCACAGCTTCCTTGGGCATGTGCATGGGTCTTTATCATTATGTAAGGAGTGTTGAACGGATGCAAAAAACCTACACCCTGTCCACCGATCAGGTGCTGGCGCAGCTGGGCGTGGATGAAAACGGTCTGACTTCCAAACAGGCGCAGGAGCGGCTGGAGAAGTACGGCCCCAACAAGCTGAAAGAAGCCAAAAAACCCAGCCTTATCCAGCGGTTCTTTGCGCAGCTGACGGACCCGATGCTGATTATTTTGATGATCGCGGCTGCCGTTTCTGCGCTGACCGGTATGCTCTCCGGCGAGAGTGAGTGGGCGGAAGTCATCATCATTGTGGCGGTGGTGCTGCTGAACGCGATTTTGGGTGTGATCCAGGAGAGTAAGGCAGAGGCCGCCATTGAGGCGCTGCAGACGATGACGGCAGCTACCTGTAAAGTAATCCGGGACGGCAAGCAGATCTCCCTGCACTCTGACCAGCTGGTTCCCGGTGATGTGGTGATCCTGGAGGCCGGCGACGCCGTTCCTGCCGATGGCAGAATCATCGAAAATGCTTCCTTAAAGATCGAAGAGGCGGCCCTCACCGGTGAGTCTGTGCCGGTCAATAAGATGATCGACGCCCTGAACTTAAAGGGCGAGAGCGAGGATGTTCCCCTGGGTGACCGGAAAAATATGTGTTATATGGGTTCTACCGTGGTGTATGGCCGTGGCAAAGCGGTCATCACCGAAACCGGTATGGACACCGAAATGGGCAAAATCGCCGGTGCATTGGCAGCGACCCAGGATGAGGAAACGCCCCTGCAGAAAAAGCTGGACAGCCTGGGCAAGACCCTAAGCTTCCTGGTGCTGGGTATCTGTGTCTTTATCTTTGTATTTAACCTCCTGATGGCAGGCGACTTCCATTTGGGCGCTATTTTGGAGACCTTTATGGTGGCGGTTTCCCTGGCCGTTGCGGCCATCCCCGAAGGCCTGGCTACGGTGGTTACCGTGGTACTGTCCATCGGCGTTACCAAGATGAGCAAGCAAAATGCCGTCATCCGCCGGCTGACCGCCGTGGAGACCCTGGGCTGCACCCAGGTCATCTGCTCGGATAAGACCGGTACGTTGACCCAAAATAAAATGACTGTGGTGGAGCACGTTGGCCAGACCAATCTGCTGGCGACTGCCATGGCCCTTTGCTCCGATGCTAATTTAAATGAGAAGAATCAGGCCGAAGGCGAGCCAACAGAATGCGCCTTGGTAAACTTTGCTTACGCCGTGGGTCTGCATAAGGCACAGCTGGAGGAAGCCACACCCCGTGTGGATGAAGCGCCCTTCGATTCCGGCCGTAAGATGATGTCCACTGTTCACGCAGTGGGTGGAAAGTTTGTCCAGTATACCAAGGGCGGTCCGGATGTGGTGTTGGCCCGTTGTACCGCATACCTGGAAAATGGGGAAGTCAAACCCATGACCGAGGAAAAACGGGCGCAGATCATGGCCGAGAACAAGGCTATGGCAGACAAGGCCCTCCGCGTCCTGGCAGCAGCTAAGCGGGATTGGGACGAGAAGCCTGCTGACAACACACCGGAATTTTTGGAGCAGGATCTCATCTTTGTGGGCTTGACCGGTATGATCGACCCGGTTCGTCCTGAGGTTAAGGCTGCCATCGAGGAGTGCCGCAGAGCCGGTATCCGGCCTGTGATGATCACCGGCGACCATAAGGATACCGCCGTTGCCATCGCAAAAGAGCTGGGCATTATTACCGATGCCTCCGAAGCCATCACCGGCGCAGAGCTGGACGGGATCTCCGACGAGGATATCTGCGAATATGTGAAGAAGTTCGGCGTCTATGCCCGGGTTCAGCCGGAGCACAAGACCCGGATCGTTACTGCCTGGAAGCAAAACGGCGCCATCACCGCAATGACCGGCGACGGCGTTAACGACGCGCCCTCCATCAAATCTGCTGACATCGGCGTAGGTATGGGCATCACCGGCACAGACGTTACCAAGAACGTGGCGGATATGGTGCTGGCAGACGACAATTTTGCCACCATCGTTTCTGCAGTAGGCGAGGGCCGCCGGATCTATGACAACATCCGTAAGGCAATCCAGTTCCTGCTGGCCTCCAATATGAGTGAGGTGCTTGGCGTATTTGGCGCAACGCTTTTAGGTTTTGTGCTGTTAAATCCCGTCCACCTGCTGTTTATTAACCTGGTTACCGACTGCTTCCCCGCGCTGGCGCTGGGTATGGAAGAGGCAGAACCCGACACGATGAACCGTCCCCCCAGAAATTCCAAGGATGGCATTTTCTCCGGTGGTTTGGGCGTGGATGTGGTTTACCAAGGCGTGCTGGTTACGGTTATTACCATCGCTGCTTACTTGATCGGTGCATTGATGGATCCGGAAATCGGCAGCTTTGCCGCATTGCGTGCCGCCGGTGAATCCGGTCACGGCATGACCATGGCCTTCCTGACCATGAGTATGTGTGAGAT
>JAZUSG010000163.1:0-17231 GCA_045606605.1 Faecousia sp. | reverse complement strand
TTATGACAGTCAGGCGGATAAAGAGATCGTAAAACCCAATAAAGAAACCGCAACCCTGACCGAGGAGCATTTTATTCTCTCCGAGGAGATCTCCCGGGAAGATTTTGTAAACATTAAGAGTGTAGTGAAAGACGAAAACGGTAAGAATGTAACCAATTCCGATTACGTAGACTATGTTGTACCTGCCCGGCAGGCATATATTTGGGAAACCACGGCCGGCAGTCCCCAGGCCCACATCCTGTTTGTGGGCATTTTGCTGCTGCTGCTGATCGCAATGGCCATTTTCCGTTCTCCCGCCGTGGCGCTGATGCCGGACGTTACCCCCAAGCCGCTCCGCAGCAAGGCCAATGCTATCATCAATCTGATGGGCTACACCGGTGGCATTTTGGTGCTGGTGCTGGGTAAGGTCTTTGCCACCGACGCGCCTAAAAATGCGATGATGAGTTATTTCGGTTATTTCGGCGCAATCGCTGCGCTGATGATCGTGGCGCTTATCGTATTCCTTGTTAAGGTAAAAGAACCGGCTTGGGCCAAGGAAATGCAGGACGAAGCTGCCCTTTCCAACGTGGCAGAAGAAGCCCAGGAGGAGACGCAGAAGCGCAAGCTCACCCGGGGCGAAAAGATTTCCCTCATCCTGCTGCTGGCATCGGTTATTCTGTGGTATTTCGGTTATAATGCAGTCAGCAGTAAGTATAGTGTCTATGCCTCCAACCGGCTGGGCAAGGATTTTAATATGACCCTGATGATCGGTACCGGCGCAGCCATCGTTTCCTTTGTGCCTGTGGGCATCCTGTCCTCCAAGATCGGCAGAAAGAAAGCGATCCTCATTGGTGTTGCTCTGCTGGCGGCAGCATTTGCGATCGCGCAGTTCGTTACCGCCCAGACCCCTGTGGCGCTGATGATCGGTGTGTTCGTGCTGGCAGGCTTTGCCTGGGCAACCATCAATGTAAACTCCTTCCCCATGGTGGTAGAGCTTTGCTCCGATGGTGATGTGGGCAAATATACCGGCTACTATTACACCGCCTCTATGGCGGCGCAGACCCTGACACCGATGGTGTCCGGCTATTTAATGGATAAAATGGGTATGGGCGTATTGTTCCCCTATGCCGCCCTGTTTGTTGCCGCTTCCTTTGTTACCATGCTCTTTGTAAAGCACGGCGACAGCAAGGTAGAAGCAAAAAAAGGCCTGGATGCCTTTGATGTGGAGGATTGACGGATAAATGGCAATATTCTTCGGCATCGTAGTTGCGGTGGTTCTCTTTGCGTTTTTGGTTAAGGGAAGGACCGGCCATAAGGATCTGCCGGCTCTGCGGGATTGGTATTATGCCCATCGGGGCTTGCACGGCAGCGGCGTACCGGAAAATAGTCTGAAAGCTTTTCGGAAGGCCCGGGATGCCGGCTACGGAATCGAACTGGATGTCCATTTGATGCAAGATGGAAATTTGGCGGTGATCCACGACGCTTCCCTCAAGCGAACGGCCGGGGTGGCGGTTAAAATCGAATCTCTTACTGTCCCGCAGCTGGAGCAGTACCGCTTGGAGGGAACAGAGGAACGAATCCCACTCCTTTCCCAGGTACTGGATTTGATCCGGGGAGAAGTGCCGCTGATCGTGGAGCTAAAATCCGAAAATGGCAATTATGGGGCACTGTGCAAAGCTGCTTGCGATTTGATGGAGAATTATGATGGTCTGTACTGTATGGAATCCTTTGATCCCCGATGTATCGCGTGGCTGCGCAAGCACCGGGGTGAGGTGATCCGCGGTCAGCTGACGGAAGATTTTTTCCGCACCGGTGGGAATCTGCCGTGGCTTATCAAATTTGCTATGCGCCATCAGCTGTATAATGTGTTTACAAGGCCGGACTTTGTGGCCTACCGCTTCCAGCATCGGAAGACCCTCAGCAATTTCCTGTGCAGAAATCTGTGGGGTGTGCAGGGCGTGACCTGGACGATTCGCTCCCGGGAGGATTTGGACACGGCCTGCTGCGAAGGCTGGATACCCATTTTTGAAAATTTTGAACCGTAATGATCCCCTTAGGGCATTTGCCCTAAGGGGAATTTTTATGCAAAATAGCGCTCCAGCTGCTGCCGGTGTTCCTTCGTGAGTCTGCAAAGGGGAAGACGGCAGTCGCCGCAGTCATAGCCGATGCATTGCATTGCGGCCTTTACGGGAATGGGATTTACCTCGCAAAAAAGCAGATCGATGAGGGGCAGCAGTTGCCGTTGAAGACTTGCTGCGGTTTCATAATCACCGCGCTCTGCCGCAAGGCACATAGCCCGGGTTTCTTCCGGATATACATTGGAAAGCACGGAAATCACACCACTGCTGCCGGATGCCAGCATCGGCACGATCTGATCGTCGTTACCTGCCCATACCGCAAAATCCGGACCGCAGGAGAGCCGGATTCGGGAGATCTTGGTGATATCGCTGCTGGCTTCCTTTACGCCTACGATGTTGGGGATCCTGGATAGCCGCTGATAAACAGAGACGGGTATATCCACTCCGGTTCTGGTGGGAACATTATATAGGATCACCGGCAGCGCTACAGCGTTGGCAATTGCCAAGTAGTGGGCAAAAAGGCCGTCCGGTGTGGCTTTGTTATAGTAAGGGGATACCACCAAAACGGCATCTGCCCCGGCTGCCTCAGCGGCCATACTCAATTCTACCGCGTGTTCGGTAGAATTGGAGCCTGTGCCGGCAATGATGGTGCAGGCATCTCCCACATAGGCCTTGCACCGGCGGAACAGTTCAATTTTCTCGCCATCGGAGAGGGTGGCGGACTCGCCGGTGGTTCCGGCAATCACCACAGCAGAGATCCCGGCCTCTATCTGCCGCAAAAGTAGCTGTTCCGCCATAGGAAAATTCACTTTACCATCTAAAAACGGGGTAACCAGCGCAGTGCACACCCCGGTAAATAACGGTTTACCCATTGAAACACACCTCCATGACAGTCTATGCAGCTATATTCTGTTTTGCGTGTTGCAAAAAGGCAAAAAATCGTCTATAATTTACAAAAGATGAGACTCGTTGAAATTTGGAGGGTAATTATTTGAAAACCCATGATTTTTGGTATCACCTGCCGGAAGAACTGATCGCCCAAACGCCCTTGCAGCAGAGAGATGCATCCCGGCTTTTGGTGATGGATCGGCAGACCGGCGCAGTAAGCCACCGGCATTTTTTTGATATTCTGGATTATTTAAACCCCGGAGACTGCCTGGTGATGAATGACTCCCGGGTGCTGCCTGCACGGCTGCTGGGCAATCGACCCACAGGTGGTGCTGTGGAGCTGCTGCTGTTAAAAGATTTGGGAGATAAGAAGTGGGAGTGCCTGGCAAAACCCGGCAGAAAGCTGCAGGAGGGCCAGCAGGTGGTCTTTGGAGAGGGAAAACTCACTGCAACCATCCTGGAGGTAAAACCTGATGGCAACCGGGTGGTGGAATTTCACTATGACGGGATCTTCCTGGAGGTGCTGGAGCAGCTGGGAAAGATGCCCCTGCCCCCGTATATCAAGGCAGAGCTGCAGGATCAGGAGCGATATCAGACTGTGTACTCCCGGGAGGTCGGCTCGGCGGCAGCGCCAACGGCCGGTTTGCACTTTACGGAAGAGCTGCTGGAAAAGATCCGGCAAAAGGGCGTTAAAACCGCATTTGTCACCCTGCACGTAGGCTTGGGCACATTCCGCCCGGTAAAAGCGGAGGAGATCACTCAGCACCATATGCACGCGGAGCTGTGTATGATCAGCGCAGAGACCGCACAGATTTTGAATGAAACCAAACGCTCCGGCGGACGGGTCATCTGCGTGGGAACCACCTCCTGCAGAACGCTGGAATCCTTGGCCCAGCCGGACGGAAGCTTTACGGAGAAATCTGCGTGGACGGAGATCTTCATCTATCCCGGCTATACCTTCCGGGCGATGGACGGTCTCATTACCAATTTCCATCTGCCGGAGAGCACGCTGGTTATGTTGGTATCTGCTTTTGCAGGCCGTGAGCACGTACTGGAAGCTTACCGCCAGGCGGTGGAGGCGCAGTATCGCTTCTTCTCCTTTGGGGACGCGATGTTTATAGGTTAAAGGATGTTAAACATTGTAGGGGCGAACTGCGTTCGCCCGCGGGCGTTCACAGAACGCCCCTACGAATAATTATTCGGAATCATATAAGCCGTAAACTACGGGGACGCAATGTGTATTTTATAGGAGTTTAGTATGTTTGAAATTACGAAAACAGAGGGAAAGGCCCGTAGAGGTGTGTTTACCTGCGCCCACGGCACGGTGCAGACCCCGGTGTTTATGAACGTTGGCACCCAGGCTGCTATCAAAGGCGGTCTCAGCGCAAAGGATCTAAAGGATATCGGCTGTCAGGTGGAACTGAGTAACACCTACCACCTGCATTTGCGCCCCGGTGATGAACTGGTGAAGGCGTGCGGCGGCCTCCATAAATTTATGACCTGGGACGGCCCAATACTCACGGATTCCGGCGGATTTCAGGTGTTTAGCCTGGCATCCCTGCGCAAGATCAAGGAAGAGGGCGTGACCTTTGCTTCCCACATTGACGGCCATAAGATCTTTATGGGACCGGAGGAGAGTATGCAGATCCAGTCCAATTTGGGCTCGGACATCTGTATGGCCTTCGATGAATGTGTGGAAAATCCCGCGCCCCGGGACTATGTAAAGCAGAGCGCTGACCGTACTTTCCGCTGGCTGCAGCGGTGTAAGGCGGAAAACGCAAGACTAAACAGCTTGCCCGATACAGTAAATCCCCAGCAGATGCTTTGGGGCATCAACCAGGGCGGCACCTATGCAGACATCCGGGTAGATCATATGAAGCGGATCGCAGAACTGGAGCTGCCCGGCTATGCCATCGGCGGACTGGCCGTGGGCGAGACCGCGGAAGAAATGTATGACATCATCGAGGCGATAGAGCCTCATATGCCCGCAGATAAGACCCGGTATTTAATGGGTGTGGGTACACCCACAAACATCATTGAGGGCGTTGCCAGAGGTGTGGACTTCTTTGATTGCGTGATGCCTGCAAGAAATGCCCGTCACGCGCGGCTCTTTACCTGGCAGGGGGCGATCAACCTGAAAAACGCCAAGTATGCCAAGGATCTTTCTCCCATCGATCCGGAGTGTGATTGCCCGGTATGCCGCCGCTACAGCAAGGCCTATATCCGCCACCTGTTTGTGGCAGAGGAAATTTTGGCTATGCGCCTATGTGTTATGCACAATCTGTACTTCTATAATAAGCTGATGGAGCGGATTCGCAATGCGCTGGATACCGGTACATTTGCCGCCTTCCGGCAGGCATATTCGGAGAAACTGAGCCGCAGAATCTAAATTATCCTTGCAATTTGCGGGAATGATGCTATAATAGGCTTGTTAAATTTAAGAATAAAGGAGTTTATACCATGTTACATTTTTTGGATGCCGCTGCTGACAACGCTGCTGCAGCACAGCAGGGTGGCCTGTTAGGTATGCTGCCTATGCTGCTGATTATGGTCGGCGTATTTTATTTCATGCTGATCCGTCCCGAGAACAAGCGTAAGAAGGAAGCCGAGCAGATGCGTTCTGCAATGAAGACCGGCGACCGGATTACCACCATCGGTGGTATCACCGGCACTGTAGTCGATGTGAAGGGTGAGACCTTTGTAGTAGAGACCGGTGCTGACCAGGTTCGCATTGAGTTTGCTAAGTGGGCGCTGTCTACCAACGAAACCGCGCAGGAAGCCGCTAAGGAAGCTGCCAAGAAGAAGCAGGAGCAGAAGGCTAAGGAAAAGGCTGCCAAGAAGGCTGCCAAGACTAAGGAATAAGCTAAAAGGACTTCGGATGATCCGAAGTCCTTTTTTATAAAGTTTAACCGCCGGAACGAAAATTCCGGCGGTATTTGATTACTTTCTTACAAACAGTACGCCCAGCGTGCCGGGGCCGCAGTGGCAGGAGATGGTGCAGCCGGCCTTGGTCCAGAAGATCTCTTCGAAATCCGCGTGTTCCTCTACGGCTGCCTTCACGGCTGCCATACAATCGTCGGAAACCGGTGTGTTGGTTACAAACAGGGTCTTTCGGTCCAGATCGTCCCGGTTTGCCAGGCGGTCCTTTACATAGCTGGCCAGACTCTTGGCATAAACGCCCCGGTACTTCTTCACTACGGCCATTTTGCCGCCTTTCACTTCAATGCAGGGTTTTAGGTTTAGAAGGTTTGCGCCCAAGGCGGCAACCGTAGAGCAGCGACCGCCCTTTACCATATAGCCCAGCTGGTCCAAAAGGAAACTTGCCTCCACTTTGGGAGTGAATTCGTCCAAAATACGCTTAAGTTCCTCCAAAGAAGATGCAGTTTTTGCTATCTCACAGGCTTTTAGCACCACAAGACCCTGTCCGGTGGAGAGATTGCAGGAGTCGATGACGATGATGTTATCAAAGTCGGATGCAGCCAGACAGGCGTTTTGATAGCTGGAGGAGAATCCGGAACCCAGGCTGATATGCACCACGGCATCGTAATCGTTGACATATTTCTGAAACAGCTCCTGATATTCGCCTACGCTGCCGGCAGTGGTAGAGCACAGGTCGCCGCCGGCGGCAACGTGGGCAAAGATCTCGTCGGGGGTGATGGTAATGCCGTCTGCATAAGCCTCGTTATCTTTAACAACGGTTAAGGGGAAAATGGCAATGTTAAGCTTTTCAATCAGTTCCCGGGATAAATCACAGGTACTGTCAGTGGTGATTTTAATTGTCATAGTGTGTTTCTCCTTTATGTGCGTTTAGTTTGTGGCAATTTCGCCGGGGTTATTCTTCATCATAAAACAGGTACTCTCCAAATCCTTGCCCCGCAGATATTCTGCACCCCAGTCCCGCATTGCGGTCAAAACAGGGATCAGACTTTTGCCGGTTTCGGTGAGAGAGTATTCCACTTTGGGTGGGATTACAGGGAAGACCTCCCGATGGATCAGGTGATCGGTCTCCAATTCTCGCAGCTGCTGGGTGAGCATTTTTGGGGTTGCATTTACAACAACCTTTTTCAGTTCCGAAAAACGAAGCTTACCCACGGACAGATGCCACAGAATCAGCGCCTTGTACTTGCCACCGATCATATCCAAGGTGGTCTCAACCGGGCAACAGTTGGTGATCACGCGTCTACACCTCCTATAGTATCAAAAAGATAGTATGGAACTAAAAAGTGCATACTTGCAATTTTGAAATCGGCTGTTAAAATAATAGCATAGAATTGCAGACTTGTCAACAAAAGGAGTCGAAAGATGGAACTGAAGTTTGACATCACCGGTATGACATGCGCAGCCTGTTCTGCCAGAGTGGAAAAGGTAACAGAGAATGTAGCCGGTGTCCAGAAAGCAGAAGTGAATCTGCTGGCGGGGAAAATGGTTGTTCAGGTGGAAAATGAAGCGGCGAAGGAACAGATCATCGCCGCGGTACAGGCAGCGGGATACGGCGCAAGCCTTGCAGGCAGCAAAACGCCCCCCACCCATAAGTCCTATGCAGGGGAGAATATGAAAATACGCATAATCGGCTCTTGGGTGTGCCTGATTGCGCTTATGTACTTTACTATGGGACATATGGTGGGCCTTCCGGTGCCCCATTGGTATCACGGTCGGGAAAATGCTCTCATCGCAGTGCTTACCCAGCTATTTTTGACCTTGCCGGTGGTGCATCTGAATCGGAGCTACTATATTCGGGGTGTTTCTGCGCTGTTGCGCCGGGCGCCCAATATGGATTCTCTGATCGCAGTAGGTTCGGGCGCAGCGCTGCTTTACGGCATTGCGGCCCTGTTTCGGATGGCCTACGCCCTTGGCCACGGACAGTGGGACATTGTGGAAAGCTACAGTAAAAACTTATACTTTGAATCCGCTGCGATGATCCTGACGCTCATCACGCTGGGCAAATTTTTGGAATCCCGGGCAAAGGGAAAGACTGGCGATGCCATTGCCGCGCTGATGGATCTGAGTCCCAAGACCGCTACAGTTCGGCGAAACGGCGCAGAGCAGACCCTTCCGGTGGAGCAGGTGCAGGTAGGGGACATCGTTCTGGTGCGGGCCGGTGGCGCGATCCCGGTGGATGGCACGGTTATCTCCGGCAGAGCAGCGGTAGATGAAAGTTCATTGACCGGTGAGAGTATTCCGGTAGAAAAGACAGAGGGTGAAGCCGTTTCGGCAGCTACCATTAACCGGGAAGGTTACTTGGAAATCCGCACGGACCGGGTGGGTGAGGATACCACATTATCCCAAATTATTCGTATGGTGGAGCAGGCCGGCGGCTCCAAAGCACCCATTGCGCGGCTGGCAGACCGGATCGCCGGTGTTTTTGTGCCGGTGGTAATGGGTGTCGCGGCGCTGGCATTCGCCGGGTGGCTGATCGCCGGAGAATCCCTGGAATTTGCTTTAAATATCGGCATTTCCGTGCTGGTGATCTCCTGCCCCTGCGCATTGGGACTTGCCACCCCGGTGGCAATTATGGTGGGAACAGGCCGGGGCGCCGGTATGGGTGTTCTGTTTAAAAATGCGGAGGTCTTGGAAAATCTCCACAAGGTAGACACAGTGGTGCTGGATAAGACCGGTACGCTGACAAAGGGCCAACCGGTGGTAACGGACATATTGCCCGGCACACTGGATACGCAGACGCTTTTAAAGCTGGCTGCGTCCCTGGAATACCCCTCCGAGCATCCCTTTGCCAAGGCAATCGTAGAAAAGATGGGCGCGTTTACACCCCTGCCGGTTGCCGAATTTCAGGTGTTGCCCGGCCAAGGTGTTTCTGGTATAATAGATGGCATAAATATCTACGGCGGCAACAGACGACTGATGCAGGAAATTGGCGTGGAAGTACCGTCTTTTCCGGAGCTTACCGCCGCAGGGAAGACACCGCTGTACTTTGCCGCCCAGGGGGAATTCTTAGGCGCGATTGCCGCAGCAGATGTGCTAAAGTCCGATTCTGCCTATGCGGTCGGTATGCTCCGCAAATTGCAGCTGCAGGTGGTTATGCTCACCGGTGATAATAGCCAAACCGCCCAGGCAATTGCTGCGGATGCGGGAATCGACCGGGTGATCTCTGATGTGCTGCCCGGAGATAAGGCCAATGTGGTAGCCGATCTGCAAAAGCAGGGACACCGGGTGCTGATGGTAGGCGACGGCATCAACGATGCGCCGGCGCTGGTCACCGCAGATGTAGGTATGGCCGTTGGCGCGGGAGCAGATATTGCCGTGGAGTCGGCAGATGTAGTGTTGATGAACAGTTCCCTCACGGCAGTTTCCCAAGCGGTGGAGCTGAGTAAGGCCACCATCCGAAATATTAAAGAGAACCTGTTCTGGGCATTTTTCTATAACTGCTTGGGTATCCCGGTTGCGGCTGGCGTCCTGTTCCCGGCTTTTGGGGTGCTGCTCAGCCCAATGATCGGCGCTGCAGCAATGAGTATGAGCTCGGTGTTTGTGGTCAGTAATGCTTTGCGCTTGCGGCTGTTCCGGCCCAAGGCAAAGCAAATGGTAGTAGAAATTCCTGTAAAGGAGGAAATAAAAATGGAAACTGTGATCAAAGTACAAGGTATGATGTGCCCCCACTGCCAGGCAAGAGTGGAATCGGTCTGTAAGGCCGTTGCCGGCACAGAAAATGCAGTGGTGGATCTGCAGGCAAAGACCGTTACGGTTACCGGCAGCGCAGATGCAACACTGCTGAAAAAAGCAATCGTGGATGCCGGTTACGAGGTGATTGAATAAGTTCGTTTTATTGGACAATAAGGATTGTATACTAATGCCAGAATCTTTAAAGGAGGTATGGCAAATGTATACCATTTCTTACGTTCACGGACACGTTCAGGTTTATGACCTGGAGGGAAAGTTCCTGTTTTCCGCGGATACGGAACGGGAGGCAAGAGAGGAATGGGAAGTCTATGCGCAATGTGCGGCTTGATATGTGTTATGAGGGCACCCGATACCGGGGTTGGCAGCGGCTGCCCGGCAGGGATAATACCCTGCAGGGAAAACTGGAGCAGACCCTAAGTCGGATCTTGCAGGAGCCGATCACCGTTTCTGCCAGCGGCCGGACGGACGCGGGCACCCACGCAATGGGTCAGGTGGTAAGCTTTCACTGCGAAAGCGATATGCCCTGCCAGGAGATCCTTTTGCAGCTGCGCCGTTATTTACCGGAGGATATCGGCATATACTCCTGTAAGAACGCATCGCCCCGGTTTCACGCACGGCTAAACGCCAAAACCAAGACTTATGTTTACCGCCTGTGGAACAGCGATCGTCCCTGTGTATTTGAGCGGAAATTTGTCCACATCGATTCCCGGCCGCTGGATATAAGCGCTATGGAGCAGGCGGCAGCCCACTTTTTGGGAGAACACGATTTTTCTGCCTTCTGCGCCAATAAGAATATGAAAAAATCCACCATCCGCTATATCGAGCGCTTTAAAATCGCGCCGGTGGATGGAGAGATCCGGTTTATCGTTACCGGTAACGGCTTTTTGCACCATATGGTGCGTATTATGGTGGGAACGCTGCTGGAGGTAGGCAGGGGAGAGCGCACAGCGGATAGCATCCCGCAGCTGTTTGCAGCTGACCGATCCGAAGCAGGTGAACTGGTACCTGCCTGCGGTCTGTGCTTAATGGAGGTAACCTATTGAACATACAGATTTTTGGAAAAAATAAGTGCTTTGACACGAAAAAGGCTGAGCGGTACTTTAAGGAGCGCCGGATCAAATATCAAATGGTAGACTTGATCCGTTACGGCCTCTCCGGCAAGGAGTTTGATGCGGTACTAAGGGGCGTAGGCGGTATTGACAACCTTATCGACTGGGACGGCAAAAGCCAGGAGATCACCCTGATGAAATATATGGATGATCCCCGGGCGAAAGAGGATAAGGTGTTCGATGATCCCGCCCTGATGCGCACGCCCATTGTGCGCAACGGAAAACAGGTAACCGTGGGGTACTGCCCGGAAATTTGGGAAACCTGGGAATAAGATTTACGAAAGCAGCTTCTGTTAAGGAGGCTGCTTTTGTTTATACCGCTGTCTTGAAAAATATAATAATTATGATATAATGATAACGATATTTGGGAGGATATAATGCTGCAATTCCTGGATTTGCTCAACCGGTTTGTATGGGGTGTTCCGGCACTGCTGCTGATCTTAGCAGTAGGTCTGTTGGTAAGTTTTCGCACAAAATGGGCGCAGTTTCGCCTGTTTCCTGCTGCGGTTCACACTTTTTTAAAACCGAACCAGGCACAATCCGATGGGATCTCTCCCTACAGAGCCTTATGCACGGCATTGGCGGCGACGGTAGGAACCGGCAATCTTGCCGGGGTGGCCGGGGCAATTGCCATCGGCGGGCCGGGAGCGATCTTTTGGATGTGGATATGCGCGATTTTGGGTATGGCCACCAAATTTGCCGAGGCGACGCTTTCCGTCCGTTACCGGGTCAAAGGCGACGATGGCAGCTATATGGCAGGACCAATGTACATCATCCGGCAGGCTATGGGTAAAAAATGGCAAATGCTGGGAGGCATATATTGTTTTTTTGGCGTGGTGGCGGCCTTTGGCGTTGGTTCTGCAACCCAGATCAATGCAGTACTCGGCGGTGTTAACAGCGCCATCGGCGCTTTTGGCGGGCAGGAGTCTAAAATACGCGATCTTATGATCGGTATTGGTCTTGCGCTTCTGACGGCCACTGTGCTGCTGGGCGGCGCAAAGCGGATCAGCGCGGCAGCCACCTGGCTTGTGCCTTTTGCATCGGTGTTCTACCTTTTGCTGGGTATGGGGGTCTTAATCACACGAGCCCAGGCAATCCCGAACGCCTTTTCGGCCATCTTTCAGGGCGCTTTTGCGCCACGCGCTATCACCGGCGGCGCGGTAGGCTCTGTGTTTACTGCGGTGCGGATCGGTGCGTCCAGAGGGGTGTTTACCAATGAAGCCGGTATGGGAACGGCCGGAATGGCCCACGGAACGGCGCAGGTACAGCACCCGGTCCAGCAGGGGCTGATGGGCATTATGGAGGTATTTTTGGATACCATCGTGATTTGCACAATGACCGCGTTGGTGATCCTTTGCAGCGGCATACCCATCCCATACGGGAAGGATTTGGGCATTCAAATCACTGCGGATGCCTTTACCCGCGTCTATGGCAGTTGGGTGAATATCCCTCTGGCCTTTGCCCTTTGCTGCTTTGCCGTTGCCACCATCATCGGCTGGGGGCTCTATGGCGTTCGATGCGCGGAATATCTGTTCGGGGGCAGTGTGTGGCGGTGGTTTGCCATTTTGCAGGCAGTTTCTGTTATCTTGGGTGCAGTACTCAGTACCGGAACGGTGTGGTCACTGTCAGAGACTGCCAACGGCCTGATGGCCATTCCCAATCTTATTATGCTGACCTTTATGACACCGGAACTATCCCGGCTTGTGAATGAATATAAAAAGATTTACGGCAGAGGAACTGCCGTTGGAGGAACTTATGAAAATATCAGAAAAAATGAATCAATGCACCCTTTCCCCAATGCGTAAATACTACCCCTTGGTAGTGAAAGCTGAAAGTGAGGGAAAGCGCATTTATCCGCTGAACATCGGTCAGCCGGATCTGCCTACACCCCCGGAATTTATGCAGGCAGTGCGGTCTGTGGATGAGAAGACGTTAGCTTATGCACCCTCTCCCGGTATGCCGGTGCTCATTCAGGCGATTCGGAAGTATTATGAGAAGTTGGGCGCTTCCTTAACGGCAGATGATGTTCTTATCACCACCGGCGGCAGCGAGGCGCTTCTGTTTACCTGTTTGAGCATTTTGGATCCCGGTTCAGAAGTCATTGTTCCGGAACCCTATTATTCCAATTACGGCACTTTTATCCGGGCAGCCGGCGGTGTGGTCCGTCCTTTGCCCACAAGTCCGGAGGAGGGTTACCGATATGCAGACCGGCAGCGACTTTTAGAGCTTATTAACCCCAACACCAGAGCGATTATGATCACAAACCCCGGCAATCCCACCGGTGTGGTCTTAAATGACGGGGAAATGCGGCTGATTGCAGATGTGGCAAAAGAGTATGGCCTGTATCTGATCAGCGATGAGGTGTACCGGGAATTCTGTTATAATGATTCGGATTCGATTCCCTGTATGGGAAGATTTTCGGATATTGATGAGAATTTGGTAATCATCGATTCCGTATCCAAACGGTTTTCTTCCTGCGGTGCGCGAATTGGTTGTGTCATCACGAAAAATAAAGAACTGCAGCAGGCGATTTTAAAGCTTTGTCAGTCCCGTCTCTCGGTGGCGACATTGGATCAGATCGGTGCTGCTGCACTCTACAGTGTGGAGGATTCTTACATAAAGGCATCCATCCGGGAGTACAGACGGCGCAGAGATGTTACCATTGCCGGTCTGAAAAGTATTCCCGGTGTGGTGGTCGAAGCGCCTATGGGCGCGTTTTATGTGATGGCAAAGCTTCCGGTAGACGATACGGATAAGTTCCAGCAGTGGCTGCTGACGGATTTTGAAGATCGGATGGAGACGGTAACCTTTGCCCCCGGCGCATCCTTCTATGCGACACCCGGCAGCGGTTATAATGAGATCCGAATTGCGTATATTTTAAAGGAGACAGATCTACAGCGGGCAATGGAACTGATGAAAATGGGTATTGCCCGTTACCGCAAAGAAGTAATGGGTGTATAAAAATGACCCAGCTCGATACTGAGCTGGGTCATTACTGTATATTTTAGAAGGGTAAAACCTCGGTGCTATTATTGGATTTGTAGGTCAGCTTCAGTTTCGCGATTTCTGAAGCTTTGACTTTAATGCCAATGCCGTTTCCTGCAGACAGATAGTTTGCGGCAAAGATGGTGTAATTACTGATCTTGTCATTCATTGTGATCCGCACATCCTGAACAGAGCCTTCAGAATACGCCATCCGCATTTCGCCATCGGTATTGATAACAATTTCAGCGACATCCGTAAACTTAGAAAGATCTGCCTCCGTAAAGGCGATTATCTTCATAGTGCCCTGCACCGCACCCTTTTTGGCGGGGATATAGTCCTCGTGCACCAGGCCGGATAGCTTTTCATAGGGGATCTCCACGGTGATCACGCCGGAAGCATAGGGCGCGATCTCATAGGGCGCAAAGTAGAAGCACAGACCGGTCTGGGTAAAGTACCAGGCTTCGTCCGTGGAGGCATCAGCCTTGAAACGATTTTCCACAGTGGTCTTATATCCGTCGTAAAGATAATTGCCTGCGGCCATTTCAGCCAGACCGCCCAGCACCAGCTTGCAGAAATCCGCAACGGTTGCGTCCGGGTCCATAATGCTGGCCAGAGTCAGCACATCGCCGGTCTTCAGATCGTAGCTGGCAGATACACAGGTGCGATCCGGATGGGTCGCGCCGCTATATACCACATTGTTACCGAAGAGACTTAACACACTGTGATCAATGCGGGTGGGACTGTAGGTGACGTGATACAGATAGGGTGTCCAGCCTGCGCTGCCGTCATAATAGGTTTTTGCCATGGTGGCGGTGTCTTCCGCGGTTTGCTTGGTGCTGTCAACCCGGTTAAGGAAGTCCAAAATGACCTTGTTTGCCACTTCAGGCTTATTGAGCATCAAAGACATATGCTGATAGGTGTACTGAAATACCACCGTGCCGTCTGCGCTGAGGGTATCTTCCGTAACACTGGGTACGGAAACGGCCACCATAGGATCGGCAACCCCGGCCTCCTCGCCCCCCGATGGCTGACCGGAGGTGGTGCCTGTGTTTGTATTGGTGTTGGGCGTTTCATTCTTCTTTTTTCTACAGCCTGCAAAGGTCATAAGCAGACAGATGCACAAAAAAATACAGATCAGTTTTTTCATAAAACATCCTCCGGATGGTAAGTTTCTTGTGGTTACCTATATTATAGCATAATTCCCTCTTGAGAGCAATCATATTCTTGCAGTTTTATGGCTTCATTCTTGACAAAGTTAGCACATTAATGGTAAAATATGCGTAAGTAAATATCGCTGTGAACGGAAAGAGTACCATAGCCAATCCTATAGAGAGCCTGGGTCATCGGCTGCAAGCCCGGGCGGTGTCGGCGGTGGGAAAGTGCGTCCGGGAGCGAATCGGTTTTCAAGTGATAAATAAGAGTGGAACCGCGGATCGTTTTGTATTGACCCGCCTCTTGTGCAGCAGGCATAAGAGGCGTTTTTTATTAAAATTGGAGGAATGTTTATGTATCTTTATAATTCTCTGTCTCATAAAAAGGAACTGTTTCAGCCCAATTCTCCCGATGTGGTAAAGATGTATACCTGCGGCCCTACCGTGTACCATTTTGCCCATATTGGTAACCTGCGTACCTATATTATGGAGGACGTGCTGGAAAAATCCCTGCGTTATGTGGGTTATAATGTCAAGCGCGTTATGAATATTACCGATGTGGGCCATTTGGCATCCGATGCAGACACCGGTGAGGATAAAATGCTCAAAGGCGCCAAGCGGGAGAATAAATCTGTTATGGAGATCGCAAAATTCTATACAGATGCCTTCTTTGCGGATTGTGAAAAGCTGAATATCAAGCGCCCGGATGTGGTAGAACCGGCCACCAACTGTATCGACGAGTATATCCATATGGTGCAGACGCTGCTTGAAAAAGGCAATGCTTACCTTGCCGGCGGCAACGTGTATTTCGACACCTCCACCCTGGAAAAGTACTACGTGTTCAATGACCACGATGAGGAAGACCTGAATGTGGGTGTCCGGGAAGGTGTGGAAGAGGATGCGAACAAGCGCAACCGTAACGACTTTGTTCTTTGGTTTACCAAATCTAAGTTCGAAGACCAGGCCTTAAAGTGGGATTCCCCCTGGGGTGTTGGCTATCCCGGTTGGCACATTGAGTGCTCCTGTATCTCTATGAAGCACCTGGGCGAGGATATTGACATCCACGCCGGCGGCATCGACAATGCTTTCCCCCATCACACCAATGAGATTGCCCAAAGTGAAAGCTTCCTGGGCCACAAGTGGTGTAATTACTGGTTCCACGTTCATCACTTAAACACCGACGACGGCAAGATGAGTAAGTCTAAGGGCGAATTCTTGACCGTGAGTCTGTTGGAGCAGAAGGGCTACAATCCCATGGCCTACCGCCTGTTCTGCCTGCAGAGCCACTATCGCCGCAACCTGGTATTCTCCTGGGAGAACCTGGATAATGCCGTGGCAGCTTATGACAAGCTGATTGCCAAGATTGCGGCGCTGCAGGATGGCGGTGATGTGGAGCAGGAAGCACTGGCAGGTCTTAAGGAGCGCTTTGCCGGTGCGCTCAATGGCGACTTAAATACGGCCGTTGCCGTAACCGCCCTGTACGATACGCTCAAGGCAAAGACCACCGATGCCACTAAGCTTGCAGCCATCCGAGACTTTGATCAGGTGCTGAGCCTGAATCTTGTACAGGCTGCTGATAAGCTTAAGAAGCAGCAGGCAGAGGAAGCAGCCGCTGCAGCAGATCCGGAGATCGATGCATTGGTTGCTGCCCGTACCCAGGCAAAGAAGGAAAAGAATTTTGCGGAAGCTGACCGCATCCGCGATGAATTAAAGGCCCGGGGAATCGAGATCATCGATACACCCCAAGGCACAAAATGGAGAAAAGTATGAAGCTGCTGATACTCGACGGCAACAGCGTTATTAACAGAGCGTTTTTTGGTGTAAGGCCCCTCACCACCCGGGAGGGGCTTTACACCCATGCCATTTATGGCTTTTTAAATATCCTGGAGCGGATGGAAAAGGAGGAGCAGCCGGAGGCGATTTGTGTTGCCTTCGACCTGCACGGCCCTACCTTCCGCCACGAGATGTACGACGGCTACAAGGCCACCCGCCACGGTATGCCTGAGGAGCTTGCCCAGCAGATGCCTGTGATGAAGCAGGTTCTGCAGGCTATGAACATTCCCATTTACGAGTGTCAGGGTTGGGAAGCGGACGACGTGATCGGCACCGTTGGCCGCATTTGCAGCAATAACGGCTGGGAGTGCGTGGTGGTTACCGGCGACCGGGACAGTCTGCAGCTGATCGATGAAAATGTCCACGTAAAGCTGGTGATCTCCAAGCCGGGTCAGACCACCGCTACCCTCTACACGGAAGAAAAATTCCGGGAGGAGTACGGCTTTGCGCCCCGCAAAATGGTGGATTTAAAGTCCCTAATGGGTGATTCTTCCGATAATATTCCCGGTGTTGCCGGTGTCGGACCTAAGACGGCTACGGATCTTCTTTTAAGATTCGGATCTCTTGATGGTGTATAT
>JAZUSG010000162.1:0-7370 GCA_045606605.1 Faecousia sp. | reverse complement strand
TGGGAATGCCGTACCCCGGCGGCGCTGCACTGGATAAGGCGGCCTCCCGGGGGGATGCTGCGAAATACCAACTGCCCCGGGCAAAACCCGGCGCAAATCCCTATGATATGAGTTTTTCCGGCCTTAAGACCGCAACGCTGAATCTGATCCACCATGCCGAGCAGGTGGGAGAGACGCTGGACATAAATAGCCTGTGCGCCTCCTTCTGCAGCGCGGTCTCCGATACCCTCATTCCCCGGGTGGAAATGGCAATGCTGCAGTTGGGTTACAAAAAGCTGGCGGTAGCCGGCGGTGTGGCAGCCAATTCCAAGGTCCGAAAGGATGTGCTTGACCTGTCAGAAAGATTGGGCGCTCAAGTGTTTTTGCCGCCCCTTTCTCTGTGCGGAGATAACGCGGCTATGATCGGCGCCCAAGGCTATTACGAGTATTTGGCGGAAAATATTGGGGATATGACCCTCAATGCCTATGCCACCAAATCCATCTTAGGAGAAGAGATTTGATGCATAAAAATTATGCCATATTCTCTCCGGATTTTGGCGAAAAAATATTGCAGAATGAAATGTTGGAAAATGTCGGAAAATGCGTACACAATCCGAACATTTTGGCTTAATTTGTGGAAAACTCTGTGGAGACTGTGAATAACCGCCTGTATATATACGGTTTTTCATCCGCATTCGACAGATTTTTGTCCACAAGCTGTGGAAAACGAACGAACAATGCTAAGTATTATCAAATCTATGCAGGAGCTCAATACCGAGCAGTTGATGGCGGTTTACCGGGAGAGTAACCGGGAAAATGGCGAAGAATTTTTCCCGAATCACACACCGGATATGCAGCTTCGCTTAGCGGAAGATAGCTTCCTTGACTATTTGCGCCAGGATTTCTTCCGGCAAAGGGGTGCGCTGTACTGCCTGTGGTCGGATGGGGGCAGATACCAGAGCGCTTTGCGCTTAGAGCCTTACGCAGACGGTCTGCTTTTACAGGCGCTGGAGACTGCACCGGATGCCCGCAGAAAGGGATATGCCCGGGCGCTTATAGAGGAAACCATTTCCTACCTGCGGCAAACAGGCACGAAGACCCTGTATTCCCACGTAAGCAAGGGCAATCTCCCGTCCTTAAATCTGCATAAAGCTTGCGGCTTTGCGGTGCATTCCGATTTTGCAACCTATATAGACGGCACGGTTACCCAAAAAAGCGTTACCCTGCGTTATACAGTTCAATAAAGTTTGGGCAGCAGAAAATTCTGCTGCCCAAATTTTATGCGTGATGATGGTGCTTGTGCAGGTGATGATGGTGGTGATGACCGGGACCTTTTTTCTCCTCAGGGCAGCAATCCTTTGCGTGGCAGTGCTCATCTTCTGTCTCCAGCTCCAGTGTCGCGTGCCCAATATCCAGCTCTGCCAGCGTGTGCCGTACCCGGTCTTTTACCGCGTGGGGATCATCATTGGTGACGATATGCATGGTAATATAATTGTTCTGTCCGTCCATACTCCAAAGATGCATATGGTGAGCGTCCAAAACCCCTTCTGTTTCCTGGATCCGCTGCTTTAGATCCGTCATATCGATATAGTAGGGCGCTTTTTCTAAAAACAGATCCAATATCTCCTTTAAGTTTTGAACTGCGTGCACCAAAATGAACAGGGCGATGCCAATGGACATAATGGGATCTAATATCCGGATATCCGTAAAGCGCATCACCACCGAACCGATGAGCACCACCGCCCAACCCAGAACATCTTCCAGCATATGCAGGTTCACTGCCCGCTGATTCAGAGATTCACCTTCCCGGGTGATGCGCGCAGCGCACAGATTCACAGCCATTCCAATGACTGCAAAAAGAATCATTCCGTTATAGTTTATAGGGGAGGGGTGGATGATCCGCTCCACTGCGTTATAAATCACCACCGCCGAACCAAACAGAAGCACCAGCGTGGTAATGGCGCTGCCCACTACTGAGAACCGGGCATAGCCGTAGGTGTAAGTATCGTCCGGCTTGCCCCGGCTTTTCCGCTCAAAGAAATAGGACAGACCAATGCTCACCGCATCTCCCAAATCGTGAACCGCATCCGAGAGGATCGCAACGCTGCCGGTAAACACACCGCCCACAAATTCAAACACGGAAAAAGCCAAATTCAAAAGAAATGCGATCAGAATATTTCGCTCCGATTTCATAAATGCCTCCTGTTCGACCAAAACTTACAGAATAATTTGTACGATATCGAACTTGCTGTCTTCTATTTTATGTGGTATTATAGAAAATGACAATGTACAGATACGGTATGGTGTGCATTACGGAACATTTTTTGCAGAATGTATGGAGGATACGATGGACAGACGGCAGAGAAAGACCCGGGAAGCGATTTTTTCCGCTTTTATTGCACTTCTTTCCCAGCAGCGTTTTGATCAGATCACCGTGGGGGAGATCATCGAAAAGGCCGATGTGGGTCGTGCGACCTTTTATGCCCATTTTGAAACCAAGGATTATTTGCTGAAGGCCCTTTGTGAGGACCTGTTTTGCCATATATTTGATGCGGCAGAGTGCGAGAATCCGGAGCATACCCATCTGTTTCATTGCGATGCGCCGGATTCGGTGTTTTTGCATCTGTTCCGCCATCTGCTGAAAAATGACAATCATATTTTAGATCTGTTATCCTGCGAAAATAACGACCTGTTCTTGCAGTATTTTAAAAGCGCACTGCAAAAAATGGTGGCCAGCCAGCTGCATCTTTTCGCCGGGCGAAAAGAGGATAAGCTGCCGGATAGCTTTTGGATCCATCACATATCTGCTACCTTTGTGGAAACCGTTCGCTGGTGGATCGATCACGGAATGCAGGAGACACCGGATACCATCACGGAGTATTTCTTCCTGACAGTATAATAAAAACCGACCTGACTACCAGGTCGGTTTTACTTTATTTTCTGTATTTTTCCACCAAATACACGATCGCCTGCCGATAGCCGTCCAGACCCTGTCCTTTGATGGCTTTTTCACAGGCAAGTCCTGCGTAGGAGATCTGCCGGAACGCCTCCCGGGCATCCACATCGGAGATATGCACCTCCACCGCCGGGATGCCGACAGATTTCAGCGCATCTAAAATGGCAACGGAGGTGTGGGTGTAGGCGGCAGGGTTAATGACGATGCCGTCGGTGTTGCCATAGGCCTCCTGGATCCGGTCTACCAGCGCTCCCTCGTGATTGGATTGGAACTGTTCTGTTTCAATCCCCAGTTCTTCGCCGGTTTTTTCTAAAAGCTCCAAAAGATCCTGAAAGGTCTTTGTGCCGTAAATACCCGGTTCCCGGATGCCCAGCATATTGATGTTTGGTCCGTTTAGCACTAAAATCTTCATAGCTTCCATCCTTTCAAAATGGCTTCGGCAGTTTCTACCGGTGTACCGTCGTTTACTACGCTCCAATCGGCAAAGCGTTCATAAAGGGGCTTGCGAATTTTGTACATTTCCTCCAGATGACCGGCTTGCGAAAGGGGGCGGCCGTCGGTGGGGAGGGCGGAGATGTCCCGTTTTAAGTAGCAGATCCTGCCGTTTTGGTGCAAAAGGGGATAGTTTTCCTCCCTTGTAACGCAGCCGCCGCCGGTGGCGATCACAAGACCGGAGCGTTGCCCCAGCTGCGAGAGGGCTTGCGTCTCCCGGGCACGGAAACCGGCTTCCCCTTCTTTTTGGAAGATCTCCGGAATGGATATTCCGGCCGATTCTTCAATATATGCATCTGCATCCACAAACTGCTTCCCGGTCTTTTCCGC
The DNA here is from genome assembly GCA_045606605.1 of Faecousia sp. Classification (GTDB taxonomy): domain Bacteria; phylum Bacillota; class Clostridia; order Oscillospirales; family Oscillospiraceae; genus Faecousia. Next base: position 3,613 of record JAZUSG010000162.1, on the reverse strand, counting down.
CAGCAGCTGCCCAACGGTAGTTTTGCCGCAGCCGGGCATACCGATGAGAACAATGTTCTCCATTTGCCGGCGCAGCTTACGGTGAATGGTCTCAATGATGCAGTCATCGATTGGATTACCAGTAAACCACTGGGCAGCTTCTTTTGCCTGGGCAACCAGCATCCAAAGGCCGTTTTCACAGGGAATGTTCCGGGCCTCTGCATCCAGCAAAAGCTGGGTTCTTGCCGGGTTATAGACAATATCCAGCACCCCTTCCAAACCGGGGAACAGGTCTAAGCTGACCGGCGACACACCGGTATATGGATACATTCCCACAGGCGTAGCGTTGACGATCACCGCTGCATCCTGATGCAGGTGGAGATTTTTATAGTTGTTTTCTCCCGCCCGGGAGATCACTACCACTTCCGCGCCCAGCTCTTTCAGTACGGCGACAGCTGTGCGGGAGGCGCCACCACTGCCCAGCACCAACACCTTTTTCCCGGAAACGGAAAGTCCCATCCGCATAATTGTGGAATAGAAACCAAAATAGTCGGTGTTATGGCCGATTAGCCCGCCGTCCGGCTTCCGCACCAGCGTATTCACTGCGCCCAACTGGGTGGCCCGGTCGGTCAGCTCACTGCAAAAGGGGATCACATCGGTTTTGTAGGGCATCGTAACGTTGATGCCGGTAAAATCTCCCGTTTGCAGGAATGCCTCCAGTTCTTCCGGCTCTTTTTCAAAAAGCTGGTAGGCGTAGTTCCCGAAATGGGCGTGGATCTGTGGGGAGTAGCTATGGGCAAGGGTTCTGCCCAAAAGACCGCATTTCATTATACCACCTCGGTGTAGCTGCCCAAATACTTAAATTCTTCGCAAAGATCGTCCAGCTCACACATCAGCTGCACAAATTCTTCCGAGTAAATGGAAGTTTCCAAATCGAAATAGAACATAAACTCAAAATCCCGGTCGGGAATCGGACGGGATTCCAATTTCAGCACATTGATTCCCAGCACATACATCCGCGCCAGCACCCGGTAAAGGGCGCCGGGCTTGTGGGACAGGATCATCATAATGCTGGTCTTGTCAGAGCCGGGATAAATTTCCAAATTTTTGCTGATACAAATAAAGCGGGTGCGGTTGTTGCCCGCATCCTGCACCGAATCCGCAAGGCACTTCAGTCCGTAGATATCCTCACAGATGCGGCTGGAAATGGCTGCCACGTCCATTCTGCCGGATTGGGCTACCATATTGGCCGCCACGGCAGTGTTCTCCACCGGGATCACCCTTACACCGGGCAGACCCTTCAGAAAATCTCCGCACTGGTTGATGGCCTGCTCGTGGGAGTAGATCTCCTTGATATCCGAAAGCTTTGCTCCGGGATTCGCGATCAGATTATGGTCGATCTTCATACGGAAGGTGCGCACAATGGAGAAATTGTGATGGATCATCAGATCGTACACCTTTTTCACAGAACCGGCGGTAGAGTTTTCAATGGGCAGGATGCCATACTGACACATACCCTGCTCAATAGCATTGAATACACCGTCAAAGTTCTTAAAATACAGGATCATGGGGGATTTGAAGATCTTTTCACAGGCGATCTGGGAGTAAGCGCCCTCAACACCCTGACAGGCAACCATCGGTGTCTGGGGGAAGAGCTTGTCGGTGTTTTCAATAGAACCGGTAATGGTCTGATACAGGGGGGTAGTTTCTGTGTTTCGCTTGCTCTGATAGCTTCGGCTCAGCTCAAAGATCATCGAGTAGAGCACCCGGGTATAGTTTGCCATATCCGGACCTGCAAGCTTTGCAACCTCCTGCAAAATCTCCCGCTCCCGGGCAGGAACATGAATGGGGAGATTGTTTGCCTTTTTATAATCTGCAACCTGGGCAGACAGTTCCATACGTTTCACAAACAGGTCGACAAGCGCCTTATCTGTTGCGTCGATTTGTGCTCTGATATCAGTTAATTCCATAGTTATACCTCCAAGAAAATGCCTGCTTTCAGGCAGATGTCCATAATGGCGATGGCGGCGGCTGCTTCTACTACCGGAACGGCCCGGGGTACGATGCAGGGATCGTGCCGTCCGCAGACAGACAGGGTCTGCTCACGCATTTGAGACAGGCTCACAGACTGCTGCTCCCGGGAGATGGATGGGGTGGGCTTGATGGCGGTCTGGAAAATAAGGGGCATACCGGTGGTAATGCCGCCCAAAATACCGCCGGCTTGATTGGTAAGGGTTTGCACCTTGCCGCCGCTTACGGTGTAGGGATCGTTATTTTCGCTGCCCCGCAGCATACTTCCGGCAAAACCGGAGCCAAAATCCACACCCTTCACCGCCGGAATGCCGTAGAGGATCTGGGCAAGCTTTCCTTCAATGCCGCCAAACATCGGCCCGCCCAAACCGGCGGGAAGACCGGTAACGGCGCACTGGATGATGCCACCCACACTGTCGCCATCCTGATGGGCTGCGGCAATGGCAGCGCGCATTTTTTCCCCGGCATCGGGATTTAATACGGGAAAATCTTTGCCAATTGCGGATAAATCCGGATCTACCCAATCTAACCCGACCGGTTCGTCATAAACACCTGCAATCATATGGATGTGGGCGCTGATGCGGATATTCTTCTTCTCCAGCCACTGCCTGCACAGACCGCCGGCTATACATAGCGGCGCGGTCAGCCGCCCGGAGAAGTGTCCGCCGCCGGCTATATCCTGAAAGCCCTTGTACTTCATTTGGGCGGGATAGTCTGCGTGACCGGGGCGGGGGCAGTCCTGCAAATTGCTATAATCGCCGGAACGGGTATTGCGGTTATAAATGACAGCAGCAATGGGCGCGCCGCAGGTGTAACCATCTACGATACCTGCGAGAAATTCCGGCGCGTCTGCCTCTTTCCGGGGGGTGGAATAGGCATTTTGGCCGGGTGAGCGGCGGTCTAAAAAGCTTTGCAGCTGCGCTGTATCCACAGATAGTCCTGCGGGGATTCCGTCTAAGGTCATACCAATGGCAGGTCCGTGGGACTGACCAAAAATGGATAATTTCAGAATTTCACCGTAAGTACTGCTCATAATTTCCTCCTAAATTCCTATATTCCTGCCAAAAGTCCGGATAGGATTTTGCCACACACTCTGCTCCCAGTACCGTAACCGGACCGCTGGCAACCGTGGCGGCAATGGCAGCAGCCATGGCAATGCGGTGATCGCCCACCGCGTCAATGGTGCAGCTGTGATATGCGCCGGGGCGCACGGTCAGTGTGTTTTCAGCAGCGGTGGCGGTAGCGCCCAGGGCGTTTAGCATACTGCAGACGCTCATCACCCGGTCGGATTCTTTCAGCCGCAGCCGGGCAATATCTGTAAATACAGCGCCGTTTTTTGCGCCAAATACCACCGCCAAAATGGGAACCAAATCCGGAATATCTGCAGCAGAGACAGAAACGGGTTCTCCGGTTTCGGTAAGTACTTTGGAAACGGCCCGGTCTCCCTGGGGGGAATCCGGATTTAAATTTTCAACTTCTACGGGATTTCCCAGCGCCTTTGCGCCCAAGAAAAATGCAGCGTTGCTCCAGTCTCCTTCCACCGCAATCTTGCCAGGGGAGCGGAATGGAAAGCTGCCCGATACCCGGAAACCCTCGGAATCTA
>JAZUSG010000161.1:0-5293 GCA_045606605.1 Faecousia sp. | reverse complement strand
TGACTTTATAAAGTCCTTCCCCGATGGCTACGATACCCACATCGAGCAGGGCGGCACCAACGTCTCCGGTGGTCAGAAGCAGCGGCTTTGTATCGCAAGAGCGCTGCTGAAAAAACCTAAGATCCTCATTTTGGACGACTCCACCTCTGCGGTGGATACCCATACCGATGCCCAGATCCGCAAGGCCTTCAAGGAGGAGATCCCCGGCACCACCAAGCTGATCATTGCCCAGCGGGTGGCATCCATTCAGGATGCAGATCTGATCCTGGTACTGGAGGGCGGCAAGATCGCCGCGATGGGAAGGCACGAAACCCTCCTGGCAACTTCCGATATTTACCGGGAAGTTTATGAATCTCAGGTGAAAGGAGGCGAGGAGTAATGCCTCCGATCCGTATGAAAGGGGATGGCCGTAAGGCCAAAGACCCCAAGAAGACCCTGGCCCGGCTGCTTTCCTACTTAAAGCCCTACCGGGGAACTATGATCCTTGTGGTGGTGTGCATTTTGCTGTCTTCCTTCGCCACCGCCCTCAGCAGCTATTCCTTAGAGCCCCTGATCAACGACTATATTAAGCCCCTCACCGGGCAGGACAGTCCCAACTTTGCCCCGCTGATCACATTCCTCATCGGAATGGGCGTGGTGTATTTGCTGGGCATCGTATCCGCATTTCTCTATAACTACCTGATGGTACGGGTGGGACAGGGCACACAAAAAGAGATCCGGGATGATATGTTCCGCCATATGCAGCGGCTGCCCATCCGGTATTTCGATACCCATCCTGCCGGCGATGTGATGAGCCGCTACACCGCGGACATTGACACCCTGCGGCAGATGATCACCCAGGCGCTGCCCAACTGCATTTCCTCCATCGCCACCTTGGTTACCGTATTTGTGCTGATGATCAAGGCATCCCCCATCCTCACAGCCGTGGTGGTGGTTACCGCCTTCGGCATCGTCTACATCACCAAGAATGTGGCAATGTATTCTGCCAAGTTCTTTATCGGCCAGCAAAAATCCTTAGGCGCGGTCAACGGCTATGTGGAGGAGATGATCTCCGGCCAGCGGGTGGTGAAGGTATTCTGCCGGGAAGAGACCTGCAAGGGCGAATTTAATACCATCAATGAGGAGCTGCGGAAAAACGCCTTTAAGGCCGGCGCATTCACCAATATGATGGGCCCGGTAAATAACAACTTGGGCTATATCCAGTATACACTTCTTGCCATCATCGGCGGCGCGGTGGCCATTGCCTCTGACGGAAAGCTTTTGGACTTGGGCGCTTTGGCGGCATTTTTGCTGCTGAGCCGGAAGTTTAATATGCCCATCGGCCAGGTCAGCAACCAGATTAACGCCATCGTTATGGCGCTGGCAGGTGCGGAACGGATCTTTGAACTGATGGACGCAGAGGTAGAAGCAGACGATGGCTATGTAACGCTGGTCAACTGCCGCATCGCAGAGGACGGCACCATTACCGAGTGCAGTGAGCATACCGGCCAGTGGGCGTGGAAGCACCCCCATCAGGCGGACGGCACCATTACCTACACAAAGCTCACCGGTGATATCACTATGGACAGCGTGGATTTTGGCTATGTGCCGGAAAAGACCGTGCTCCACGATGTGACCCTCTACGCAAATCCCGGTCAGAAGCTGGCCTTTGTAGGCGCGACCGGCGCAGGCAAGACCACCATCACCAATCTCATTAACCGCTTCTATGATATCGCCGACGGCAAGATCCGCTATGACGGCATTAATATCAATAAGATCTGCAAGGCAGATCTGCGGCGTTCTTTAGGCATCGTACTGCAGGATACCAATCTGTTCACCGGCACGGTGATGGACAATATCCGCTATGGCAATCTCTCTGCATCGGATGAAGACTGCATCCAGGCGGCAAAGACCGCCAATGCCCACGATTTCATCACCCGCCTGCCGGAGGGCTATGATACCGTACTCACCGGTAACGGGGCCCAGCTCTCCCAGGGTCAGCGGCAGCTGATCGCCATTGCCCGGGCGGCGGTGGCCAATCCCCCGGTGATGGTCCTGGACGAGGCGGCCTCCTCCATCGACACCCGCACCGAGGCGCTGGTGCAAAGGGGTATGGACGCGCTGATGCAGGGCAGAACCACCTTCGTGATCGCCCACCGGCTGTCCACTGTCCGAAATGCAGACTGCATTATGGTGCTGGAACAGGGTCGCATCATTGAGCGGGGCACCCATAAAGATCTGATCGCGCAGAAGGGTACGTACTATCAGCTCTATACCGGTGCATTTGAATTGGAATAACAAAAAGACACTCCTTAGGCTGGTTCTCATAAGGATGTTTAGGTTCTTCGTAGGGGCGATCATTGATCGCCCGCAACCATCCGCAAAAAACGGGCGACCACAGGTCGCCCCTACGGTGGAACGTATGGTGAAACAGTTCAAAGGAGCGATCACAAAAAAGGTTGGTAAACCTATTTGGCAAAAATCTTTTATTGAACACGTGATACGGAATATAAAGGATTACGAAACTCGATTGAATTACATTTACGAAAACCCTATCCGTTGGTATTACGACGAATTATACACAGAGGAATAAGGGGTATGAGCTTTGCCCTGTGCTTTTGTAATACAAAGGCGAAACTGGCGATAAAACGAAAAATAATTTGCTTAAAAGGAGAAAAGTATGTTTTCGTTATTTTCAAAAAAGTTCATGAATGAGGCAGCAGCAAGAACTTTTTGGGCTTGGTTTGAAGAACAAGAATTATGGATAATCAATTGTCTTTCTAATCACGATTCAGCTTTTGTTTGGGCTATTGACGAACGATTAAAGCCGGTGTTTCCCTATTTCAAGAAGGAACTTGAATTCCAATTGGGATATAATGAAGGAAAAGGAGAATTCTTTTTCTTCCACTTTGGTAACAAAAATCTTATTAAAGATGCGGATGTCTTCGCACGAATGATGCCTAAAAACATTTCTGAACGTTGGACATTTATAGCAGAAAAATGACAATAACCCCGTCAGACCTTTGAAAATCTGTCGGGGTTAATTATTTGTTTTCTGTGTACCAAATTTTGCTTATCCGTAGGGGAGACCTGCGGTCTCCCGCGGGCGAACACAGTTCGCCCCTACCGCGTGTTAGGTAAATGTTTTGTGATTTCTCCGCTAATTGTGCACGCACTTTGGAGTGTCTTTTTTGCGTGCAAAATGATAAATGCAAAATGGAGGTATCGACAAAGGCGATAATTTTTATTTGTCGCGAAGCGACACAGTCATTTTGCACTTTACACTTTGCACTTTGCACTTTGCATTCAAAAAACAGGGCATGCAGTGCATACCCTGTTTTCGTTTACTTTGTGCCGAAGATCCGGTCGCCGGCATCGCCCAGGCCGGGAACGATGTAAGCGTGATCGTTGAGCTTTTCGTCAATGGCAGCCACATAAAGGTCCACATCGGGATGGGCGTCCTGTACTGCCTTCACACCCTCGGGGCAGCCGATGATGTTCATCATCGTGATCTGCTTGCAGCCGTGCTTTTTCAGAAATTCAATGGCTGCGATGGCGCTGCCGCCGGTCGCCAGCATGGGATCTACCACAAATACCTGGCGAGCCCCAATGTCCTCGGGCAGCTTGCAGTAATATTCCACAGGCTGATGGGTCTCGGGATCCCGGTACAGACCGATGTGGCCCACCTTGGCGGAGGGGATCAGATCCAGCATAGAGTCCACCATACCCAGACCGGCACGCAGGATGGGGATGATCGCCAGCTTCTTGCCGGCAAGCTTCCGGCACTTTGCCTGTGCCACAGGTGTCTGCACCAAAACCTCCTCGGTGGGCAGGTTGCGGGTGGCTTCGTAGCACATCAGGCCGGCGATCTCGCTGACCAGTTCCCGGAATTCCTTAACGCCTGTGCGCTTGTTACGCAGGATTGCCAGCTTGTGCTGGATCAGAGGATGGTTCAGTTCATGTACGATACCCATTATAATAATCTCCTTTTATCTTTTTTCCTTTTCCAGTCGTTCCCGTTCTGCTTGGGAGAGTCTTAAATAATTGGGGGTAAGGCTTGCGCCGTCTCCACTAAGACCCGCATCGATCTGCTGTTTCGCGATCAGCGCAACGCCGCTGGAGCGCTGATGGAGACGGTGCTCCGGAGGCAGTACCAAGCCGGGCACGGTTTCTATGAGCATATTATAGCACAGTTTTGCGCCATCTCCAACTAAAAAAACATTTTCTGTTAAATTTTTTAGTTTTTCGCCCAATTCGGCGTAAGAAATGGCCTGATCCTCCGCTACCCGGGTGAGCACACCGGCCTTTGCGTGGAAAATGGCGGTGTAGGTTTGGCTGCGGCGGGCATCCATAGTGGGGACTACATAGCCTTCATAGACACCCAGCCCCGTGGCCATCGCCTCCAGGGTGGATACGCCGTAGCAGGGGATATCTCTGCCCCAGGCAAAGCCCTTGGCGGCAGCTACGCCGATGCGCACGCCGGTAAAGCTGCCCGGCCCGGCAGCCACGGCCACCGCGGTAATGTCCGCTGCCGCTACATTGCAGGATTTCATCAGATCCTCTGCCATAGAAAGCAGGGTCTGGGAGTGGGTAAGGCCGGTATTCTGATAGCTCTCTGCCAGAAGGATACCTTGATCCATCAGCGCCACAGATGCGGCTTTGGCAGAGGTTTCAAAGGCTAAGATCACAGAAAGTTCCTCCCGTTATGGTAATGCGCCGGGAATCCTCTCCCAGCTTTTCGATGGTGACGGTAATGGGGTTTTCCAATGCGTCTGCCACATTTTCGCTCCATTCCACCGCGCACACACCGCCCCGTTCCAAATAATCATCCCAACCGATGTCAAACAGCTCGTCGGCAGAATGCAGGCGGTACATATCAAAGTGAAAGAGGGGCAGTCGCCCGGAGAGATATTCGTTGACGATGGTGTAGGTGGGGCTGGTCACCGATTCTTTTGTGCCCAAGCCCCGGGCAAGCCCCCGGGTGAAGGCAGTCTTGCCGGCGCCCAGGTCGCCCTTATAGGCGATTATAGTTCCAGCCGTCAATTGCTGAGCCAGCTTTGCGCCCACAAGCTCGGTCTGCTCCGGTGCATTTGTAATAAATTCCATAGTATTTCCTCCTAAGCCTTCCCCTGGGGGAAGTTGCCCCCCGCAGGGGGCGGATGAGGGCAACTCTTGTCCTCTGTTGCACTTTCGTGATTTCACACATAGATCGATCATCTCACAAACACCTGCAAAGTTGCGCCGTACGTCTACTTTTTAGGTTTTGTTCCATAACAAATTCCCTCATCCGACCTCGCGTTGCTCGGCCACCTTC
>JAZUSG010000160.1:0-2733 GCA_045606605.1 Faecousia sp. | reverse complement strand
TCGGTGAGATCCTGCGGCTGACGGAAGGAGCACTGGCCCCTGTTGCTTGCCTGGAATGTGGCGCCGCTCCTTGTGACAAAGCTGCCGATTGTCGGACGCTTCCCATATGGACGGAGCTTGATTGGAGAATCAACGAGTACTTAAACAGCGTTACCGTAGCCGATCTGCTGCGATCCAATCCAAATGCTTTCTCTATATCATAAAACTTGGAACCCAGTTCAGTCTTGTACTGAACTGGGTTTTATCATCTGCTATTGACATTCCTTTTTTGCGGTGTTAAAATATTAAACGATATATAACAATAGATATATTATGGAGGTGTCCTATGCCGCCCAAGGTTAGAATCTCAAAAGAGGATATTGTCACTGCTGCTGTCGCCCTTGTCCGAAAGGACGGTGTTCAGGCAATCAACGCAAGAAACATTGCCTCAGCCCTGAATTGCTCCACACAGCCTGTCTTCTCTAATTTTGCCACAATGGACGATCTTCGCAATGCCGTAGTGGAGGCTGCTGATGCTTTGTACCGGAAGTATATGCAGCGCGAGACGGAAAGCGGCGCATATCCGCCCTATAAAGCAAGTGGTATGGCCTACATCCGCTTTGCCAAGGAGGAGAAGGAACTGTTCAAACTCCTATATATGCGTGACCGTTCCGCTGAAAATATCCCGGAGCAGACCGATACAGGGGATCAGATGGAAGCTATGGTGCGTGGAAACACGGGTTTGGATGGCTCCGATGCTAAGCTTTTCCATCTGGAAATGTGGGCATATGTTCACGGAATCGCAGCCATGTTTGCCACAGGCTATTTAGATCTTGACTGGAATCTTGTAAGCAAAATGCTCACGGATGCGTATCAAGGTCTTAGAAAACAGTATGGAATGGAGTGATCATAAATGGATGCCATCAGGATTGAAGGCTTGACTAAGAAATACAAAGATGTAGTCGCAGTGGACAATTTGTCTCTCACCGTAAAAAGCGGCGAGTTGTTTTCCTTATTGGGAGTTAATGGAGCAGGAAAAACCACCACAATCAAAATGCTCTCCTGCCTGACTGTCCCCACAAGCGGCGATGCCTTTCTGCAAGGGAAAAGCATCAAAGCAGACACCGCAGCTGTAAAATCCCTCATCGCTGTATCTCCTCAGGAAACCGCTGTGGCCCCCGGACTTTCTGTCCGGGAAAATCTGGCGCTGATGTGTGGCGTTCACGGTTTTTCCAAGGAAAAACGGGAAAAGAAGACCACGGAGTTGTCTGAAATGCTCGGACTGAACGAAGTGCTCAATAAAAAGGCCGGAAAGCTCTCCGGTGGATGGCAGCGCAGGCTGAGCATCGCCATGGCACTGATCAGCGAACCGAAGATCCTGTTTCTGGATGAGCCTACATTAGGTCTTGATGTCCTTGCCCGCAGCGATCTTTGGGACATCATCCGTGCCTTAAAGGGCAATGTCACAATCATACTGACCACCCACTACATGGAGGAAGCAGAGGCCCTGTCTGACCGTATTGCTATTATGAAAGACGGTAGACTCCTTATCTGTGACACCGCCGATAAAATTAAAGAAACGGCGGGGACAGATAATTTTGAGCAGGCTTTTGTTCGTATCGTTAAGGGGGTGGCAAAATGAGAATGCTGACATTTGCAGGTAGAAATACTAAAGAAATACTTCGAGATCCTCTTAATTTAGCATTTGGTCTCGGTTTTCCCCTGGTGCTGATCTTTTTGCTCAGTGCAATCCAGGCAAACATCCCCGTAAAGCTGTTTGAGATACAGCACTTAGCACCCGGAATTACGGTCTTCGGCCTTTCCTTTATGACCTTATTTTCCGCAACCATTATCGCCAAGGACAGAGGCAGCTCCCTGCTCCAACGCCTATATACCACGCCACTGACCCCGCCGGATTTTATTCTTGGTTATACTTTGCCTATCATACCGATCGCCGTTGCCCAATGTGCTGTTTGCTATATTGCCGCGATTATTCTCGGATTAGAAATTACGGCTGGCATTTTATACGCTATTCTATTTATCATTCCTGTTTCTGTCTTTTATATTGCTTTGGGCCTGCTTTGCGGAAGCGTATTTACCGATAAGCAGGTGGGCGGTATTTGCGGTGCTTTGCTTACGAATCTTTCAGCATGGTTATCCGGCGTTTGGTTTGACCTTGACCTGGTGGGCGGCGCGTTTCAGAAGATTGCCTACGCCCTCCCTTTTGTCCATGCGGTGGAAACGGAACGGGCGATCCTTGCCGGTAACTTTACCGGTATTTTCCCCCATCTATGGTGGGTGCTCGGATATGCCGCTGCCGCGCTCGTGCTAGCTGTATTGTTGTTTTTGCGGCAGATGAAAAAGCAATGATTGGTTCGGATGGTCGTTCATACCTACATCACCGGTGATCGTTGTCAGAATACGCAATGAGGAAAAGGTGCTTGAAGCACGGCCCGAAGGCTATGCGGAGTATAAAAAACGTGTGAAACATAGGATCTTACCATTTGTATGGTAACGCAGAAATATGGTGAAAACTATGAATTGTTGTGCTAAAGAAAATTTTGAGGTCATAAAAGAATACGACCCAACGCCGAAAAATCCCGACGGCAGTATTCGATGGTTTTTGTACCGTTGGGATGACGGTAAAAACGGTGTGCGGCGTTTGGTGCGTTGCCAAGAATGCGGTGCGTTATACTTAGTGCAGGCGTATCATCTTCACAAATTTTCTAAACAAAAGGATACGCTGTTTGAGGA
>JAZUSG010000159.1:0-4419 GCA_045606605.1 Faecousia sp. | reverse complement strand
CGGACCCTTACGGGTACGAGCATTGGTCTTGGTGCGCTGGCCGTGCACGGGCAAGCCGCGACGGTGACGCAGACCACGGTAGCAACCGATTTCAGACAGGCGCCTGATGTTCATAGCGGTCTCACGGCGCAGGTCACCCTCGATGATGAAGTTACCTTCGATGGTTTCACGCAGCTGAGCTTCCTGCTCTTCGGTCAGATCCTTAACGCGGGTGTCGGGATCAATTTTAGTCAGTTCCAAAACCTTTGCCGCACGAGCAGGTCCAATGCCGTAGATATAAGTCAGGGCAATTTCAATTCGCTTTTCGCGGGGCAGGTCAATACCAGAAATACGTGCCATATTCTTTTTTGCCTCCTATTAGCCTTGTCTCTGCTTATGCTTGGGGTTTTCGCAAATTACCATAACGCGACCCTTGCGCTTAATGATCTTACACTTCTCGCACATGGGTTTAACGGACGGTCTTACTTTCATACTGTTTAACCTCCAATAGAGATAATTCTCTTGTTTCTTACTTACTTCTCCAGGTGATCCGACCGTGGGTCAGGTCATAGGGAGACATTTGAACGGTTACCTTGTCACCGGGCAAGATTTTAATGAAATTCATACGGAGCTTGCCGGAAATGTGTGCCAAAATGATGTGTCCATTGCCGATATCTACATTAAACATAGCATTCGGCAGTGCATCGGTTACGATGCCCTCGATCTCGATTACGTCGTCTTTTGCCAAGCTATTAACCTCCAGGTTTGTAGTTTGCAGCTGCTGATATTTATCAGAGCTCTTCGGCGACGGTGAGTATTTCCGGCTCCCCGTCGGTGATGCATACAGTATTTTCATAGTGGGCGGAGAGCTTGCCGTCGGCAGTAACTGTGGTCCAGCCGTCTTTGCGTACTTTTACATCAAAAACGCCTGCGTTGACCATAGGCTCAATGGCCAGTGTCATACCGGGCAGTAGTCTCGGTCCACGACCGGGGCTGCCGAAATTGGGCACCTCCGGCTCTTCATGGAGCTGTGCGCCTACGCCGTGACCTACGAATGCGCGCACAACTGAAAAACCGTTAGACTCCACATACGTCTGGATGGCGTGGGAGATATCGGACACTCTGTGTCCGCTTTTTGCAAAGCGCAAGCCTTCGAAAAAGCTTTGCTTTGTCACTTGGATCAACTTTTGGGCCTCGGCACTAACCGTGCCGCAGGGGAAAGTCGCTGCGCAATCGCCGTGAAACCCTTTGTAATAAGCGCCCACATCCACAGAAACGATGTCTCCGTCCTGGAGTAAATATCCGTCGGGGATTCCGTGGATCACCACCGAATTCACACTGATGCAGGAACTTGCGGGAAAGCCGTTATAGTGCAGGAATGACGGTTTTGCACCCTGCTCGAGAATGAATTCCCGTACGGCTCTGTCAATTGCTTTTGTTGATACGCCCGGTCTTACCATTTCCCCTGCTAAAGCACGGGCTGCCGCGGTAATTTTGCAGGCCTGACGCATCAGCGCAAGCTCTTGTTCATTTTTGATTGCTATCATACTGTTTCTCCCAAGGCCTTTAAGATGTCCTTGAAAGCACCTTCGATGGATTGGTTGCCCTCCACAAGCCGCAGCTTGCCCTGAGCAGCATAGTAATCCTTCAAGACCTCAGTGGATGTGTGGTAGATCGCCAGGCGATTACGTACAGTCTCCGGGGCGTCATCCTTACGGATGATCAGCTCCGCACCACATAGGTCGCAGGTGTTATCATTTTTCGGGGGATTGGCGGTGATGTGGAAGCTGGCGCCGCACTTGGGGCAAACCCGCCGGCCGGTCATCCGGCCTTCGATCACAGCATCGTCAATTTCCAGGGAAACCACATGGTCCAGCCGCACGCCCATTGCATCCAGAGCCTTTGCCTGGGCCAGGGTGCGAGGCACCCCGTCCAGGATAAAGCCATTTTTACAATCGGGTTTAGCGGTCCGCTCTGCTACAATGCCGAGCACCTGCTCGTCAGAGACCAGGCGGCCTTCGTCCATAGCCTGTTTCACCTGCTTGCCCAGTTCGGAGCCATTTGCCATAGCCTCTCTGAGCATATTGCCCGTGGAAATGGTAGGAATCTGCAGCTTTGCACAAAGCATTTCTGCCTGCGTTCCCTTACCCGCACCGGGCGCACCCAATAAAATCAGGTTCATGCAGCGCCTCCGTGATTAATCCAGGAAGCCCTTGTAGTGGCGCATCAGCATTTGTGCTTCCAGAGCCTTTACGGTCTCCAGTGCAACACCAACCACGATGATGATGGAAGTGCCGCCGATTGCCAAATTCTGAATGCTGGGAACCAAATTACCGCCGATGATGGGCAGCAGGGCAACAATTGCCAGATATACTGCGCCAAACACAACGATCTTATTGATTACCTTCTTGATGAATTCAGCCGTAGGCTTGCCGGGACGGAAGCCGGGGATGAAGCCACCGTTTTTCTTTAAGTTGTTGGAAACTTCCACAGGATCGTACTGAATGGTGGAGTAGAACCAGCTGAAGAAGAAGATCAGCAGGCCATAGCTCACCACGTAGACCCAAGTGTTAGAAGACCAAACATTGTTGTACCACCAGTTCTTCTCACCGGTCTTGCCAATAAAGGTTGCGATAGTCGCAGGCAGAGAGGCGATAGACTGGGCGAAGATCACAGGCAAAACACCGGACATTGCCACCTTAATAGGCAGGTTGGTGTTCTGACCGCCGTAGACCTTACGGCCAACCACGCGCTTTGCGTACTGGATGGGAATCCGACGCTCAGCATCGTTGATGAATACAATGAATACCACCAGCAGCAGCATAATAACTGTGATGATGATGGCAAGCCACCACTGCATACCCAGAACTCTGCTGAACATACCGGGCAGGCCGGAAACGATGTTCGCAAACAGAATCATAGAGATGCCGTTGCCGATACCGAACTCGGTGATCTGCTCGCCCATCCACATAACAACAGAGGAACCGGCAGCAAATGCCAGAATGATCACGATTGCAGGCAGAACGCCGTTATCGGTGATGATGGCAAAGCCCTGAGTGCCGTAGTTGCGCAGCATGGTGTAGTAGGCAAAGCCCAGCAATACACCCAGCGCTACAGTGCTGTAACGGGTGAGGCGCTCAATCTTCTTCTTACCGGCTTCGCCCTCTTCCTTTGCCCAACGCTCCAGGGGAGGAAGCGCAACGGTGAGCAGCTGAATGATAATAGAAGCATTGATGTAGGGCTGAATACCCAATGCCAGAACGGAAGCCTGAGAGAAGGCAGAACCGGACATAGCATCGTACAGGCCCAAAATGGTGTTAGACAGAGTCTGTTCGAAATAAGTGGCCAGAGTTGATGCATCAATATAGGGAACGGGAATTACATTACCGATCCGGTAGATCAGCAGCATCAGCATAGTGAAAATCAGCTTCTTACGCAGCTCAGGGATTTTCCATGCATTCTGAAGTGTACTAAACAATTAAACCACCTCGGCCTTTCCGCCTGCCTGCTCGATTTTTTCCTTAGCAGACTCAGAGAAAGCCGCAGCCTTAACGGTAATCTTCTTGGTCAGAGTACCGTTTGCCAGTACCTTCAGGCCATAGGGGCAAGCGCACAGAACGCCAGCCTCAATCAGTGCTGCGGCGTCAACCACAGCACCATCTTCGAAACGATTGAAAACAGTCAGATTTACTGCTGTCAGGGGCTTTGCAAAGATGTTGTTGAAGCCACGCTTAGGAACGCGGCGAGCCAGAGGCATCTGGCCACCTTCGAAGCCGACACGGGTCTTGCCACCGGAACGGGCATGCTGACCCTTGTGACCGCGGCCACCGGTCTTACCGTTGCCGGTACCGACACCGCGACCCTTACGCTTGCCCACATGGGTGGAACCAGCGACAGGAGACAGTTCAGAGAGTTTCATTTCTAATCTCCTCCTTATTCTACTTCGGTAACCTGCAGCATAAAGCCGATCTTAGCGATCTTGCCGCGGGTCTGGGTGTTGTCGGGCTGGATGGTAACCTGGCCGATCTTACGCAGGCCCAGGGAGTGGGCGGTAGCGATCTGCTTTTCCAGGCGGCCATTCAAGCTCTTAACGAGGGTAATCTTTAAGTTTGCCATGATTATTGCCCTCCTTATACGATTTCTTCTACGCTCTTACCCCGGATAGCAGCGATCTGCTCAGGAGTACGCAGAGATGTTAAACCAACCATAGTTGCCTTGACAACGTTCTGGGGGTTGTTGGAACGCAGGCATCTTGCAGTGATATTGCGGATACCAACAGCTTCCATAACGGCACGGACAGCGCCGCCGGCGATAACGCCGGTGCCTTCGGGGGCGGGCCGCACCAGGACCTTGCCTGGGCCGAAGATGCCAGTGACTTCGTGAGGAATGGTGCCGTTACTCAGAGAAATCTTCACCATATTCTTCTTGGCATCGGTGATG
>JAZUSG010000158.1:0-2980 GCA_045606605.1 Faecousia sp. | reverse complement strand
TCCTTACTTCCCGCAGACAAGTATCCACGGGAAAGCCCCTGCAGAACTTTGATGTTACCGGCGCTGTTTTGATTCTGATCTTCTTTAGCCTGCTGCTGTGCGTTCCCTCTTTTGGGCAGAACATTGGTTGGACATCTACACAGTTTCTCGTTGTGCTGATTCTTGCAGTCGTTAGTCTGATTGGACTTGTCCTGGCGGAAAGGAAAAGTGTTCATCCCATTTTATCCGGCAGCTTTATGGGGCGTAGTGCTTTTATTCTCAGCGGTATCGCATTGTTTCTTACACAGGGACTTATGCAGGCAAATATGACCAACACCATCGTCTTTGTCAATTACACCCAGCCAAACAACACCGCCATCTCCGGCTATGCGATATCCGTTATGTATGTGGGTATGTCTTTGGGAGCGATCGTCTTAGGACCGTTGGCAGATAAGTTTGCGCCTAAAAAAATTCTGATTGGCTCGTTTCTGCTAACCGGGATTGGGTGCGGTATCTTGCTGCTGTTTACAGAGATTACTTCCGTACTTGTGCTGATGGCATCTCTTGGTATTCTTGGGTTCGGTCTGGGTGGAAACGGCACAATCTTTATGAAAGTAGTCCTTTCCGGACTGACGCCCCAGGAAGCCGGTGCAGGCACGGGAACCTACGGCTTGTTCCGGGATCTGGCCGCGCCCTTTGGCGTAGCTGTATTTGTGCCGTTATTCACCAATCAAATTACGGGAAGAATTGCAACAGGTGCGGCTGAGCCTGCTGCTGCGGTAGCCTCCATTCATTTTCTGGCGATTGCGGAGATTTTGTGCGTGGCGTTGGGTATCGCTGCAGTTGCCTTTCTTCCAAAACGAAAAGTTTTAAAGGAGTCCTGATATGAGATTACAAGATAAAATCATTCTGGTAACCGCCGCCACCCGTGGGATCGGCCTTGCAATCGTTAAGAAATGCGCAGAAGAAGGTGCTAAGGTTTATATGGCCGCCCGGGATATGGAACGGGCCCAGGAAATCGCAAACACCTTGAATGGCGTAAAATGCGTGTACAACGATGCCACGAATCCGGAAACCTTTACCTCTATGGTAGAAGACGTAGTCCGGGATGCTGGTCGCATTGATGTTCTGGTCAACAACTTCGGCACATCCAATCCCGGTAAGGATTTGGATTTTGCCAATACAGATCCGCAAGTCTTTTTGGATACGGTGAATTTGAATCTGCGAAGCGTCTTTATGGCAAGCCAGGCTGCGGTCAGGCATATGGCGCAAACTGGCGGCAGCATTATCAACATTTCCTCTGTTGGCGGTCTTGTGCCGGATATTTCCCAGGTTGCCTATGGTACCAGTAAGGCAGCCATTAACTATCTGACAAAGCTGATCGCCGTACAGGAAGCGAAACACCGTATCCGGTGCAACGCGGTCCTTCCCGGTATGACGGCCACCGAAGCGGTGGAAAAACACCTGTCTGACGATTTTCGGAATCTGTTTATGAAGCATATCCCCCTGGGCCGTATGGGTCTGCCGGAAGAGATCGCAGAAGCCGTTTGTTACTTTGCCAGCGATGCCGCTTCCTATACCACCGGTCAAATCCTTACCGTTTCCGGCGGCTTCGGTTTGGCAACACCGGTCTATGGAGACTTGGTTACGAAAACCGCAAAACGATAAATATAATAATCCCCGAGGTTTTTTGCGAAACCCGGGGGATCACTTTTTACAAACGGTGAAGAACATTTGTGTTGCAGATATTGGAGGAGATAAAGGTCAGGTCACAAAGGCCTTTTAAGCAATACCCCCAGCTCCGGTGAAAGCAGAACTGGGATTTTGTTATGGGTGTGACATTTTGAATAGCATAAAAGAGATTTGTGGGAATAGCACAATTATTGCACCCTGTTTTATGGCATTATGCCAATAAAGCGGTGGGGCAGCCCAGGAAGAGTACAGGAAAGGCAAAGGTTTTTTGAAACCGGTTCGAAATGGGGAGGGGAAGATGACATATTTCATTTTGTGAATTTTTGCGTATTTTTGGAGTATGGTTGCCCTTGTGACATAAGAAAAATTTCTTTATTATGTATATAAGCCAAAAAATAAATTTTACAAATGAGGTGTATGGATATGAAGAAATCCCAATTATCCTATGCAATCTGGCCCTGGGGCACTGAAACCAGGGAACAGGCAGTACAGGCAGCAAAGGAAATTACAGATATCGGCTACAGAAGCTTTGAAAGTGTGAAAAGCTGTATGTATGCTTACGATATGAATGCCAAAGAATACAAGGAAATGCTCGATAGCTTCAACCTGAAGGCAGAGAGCTTCTATTTCCACATTCCCCAGGCAGGTATGGAAGAAGAGAACCTGTTCAACACCCTGGAAAAAGAGCTGGAGTTTGTTGCAGAAATGGGCGTTAACAGAGTTACCCTGCAGGGTACTTACGGCCGTCCCGACAAGTTCGGTATTCGTGAGCACGAGTATAACCTGAACAATATGGTCAGATTCGCAGAGATCGCCAAGAAGTTCGATCTGCAGACCAATGTCCATCCCCACGTGTTTACTTACTTCATGTTTGAAGAAGACATCCACTATGTGATGCAGAACACCGACCCCGCCCTCATCCACTTTGCACCGGATACCGCGCACATTGCAGCTGCCGGCGCAGATCCCGTCAAGATCATCAGACAGTATGCTGACCGGGTCAACTTCACACACCTGAAGGACTTCAAGATGGGCGACGATGTTACCGATGACGGTTGGGTCGACTCCGATGTGCCCATTATGACCTGCTTCCACGCTTTGGGTGACGGTCATATCAACTTCCCGGAGATTATGAAGATCCTGGATTCTGTGAACTACACAGGTCCTCTTTGCATTGAGCTGGATAAGCCCCCTGTATCCCACAAGGACAGCGCAAAGCAGAGCTTCGAGTATCTGGGCCAGTTCCTGGAGGATTAATTCTCAATTAAGCAGTTGGGGGAGAGGGGCCCTCTCTGTCGCGTTTTTTTTC
>JAZUSG010000157.1:0-4967 GCA_045606605.1 Faecousia sp. | reverse complement strand
CAGTCCGGTGGACTGTTGCTTGTCGCCGGTCTCGACGGCGACAAAACCATAATTGCCATTCCGGAAGAATGGCAATGCAAGTCGATTCCCCTCATCTCCACCAATAAAAGAAGCCGCCTGTTAGGCGGGTTCTTTTATTGGTAAAGCGGGAATCGAACCCATTTAAATGCAATAGTCCGGTGGACTATTGCTGCCACCAGTGCGCACACTGGTGGCTACATCACCTTATCGATTCCCCTCATCTCCACCCAAAAGGGTGGTGTTCTTTAGTTTATAGGGAATCGAACCCATTTAAATGCAATAGTCCGGTGGACTATTGCTGTCACCAGTGCGCACACTGGTGGCTACATCACCTTATCGATTCCCCTCATCTCCACCAAACAAGTTAAAGGCGAACCCATTTCCTTTGGGAGATGGATTCACCTTTATCGTTTATTTCTAAGCTTACCTATGCAAAGCCACAGACGGTTACCCGCTTGTGGCTTTGTGATTTCGGGTATCACTTATTTATTCCATTTTTGTTAAGCAACGTAAAAATCAATGCAGTTGCACACCCGGACAACAGGATCACCAATATGTCTATCGGTGCAAAAATGATTCCGGGCAGGCTCTCAAATAAGAAGCCAGAACCCAGGCAATATAAATGCCCGTTGAGAAGAATCATTTCGCCAACATACATCAGAAGCGTCATCACGGATGCCGAGATTGTGGGAATCCAAACGGATACAAGTTTCCGTTTCCCTAAAAAGAATGAGCCAACGAACACACCGGCGGTTACACCAAACAAAATAAAGAACACCGTCATTAACACTGCAGACAAAGGAGATACCTGAATGCTGCCATCTCTCCAAAATGCCGTAAAGCAAGCGAGTATACAGAGACCTAGGAAAACAACAGAGCAAATCGACTGCAGGATCAAAGACTTGCAACGCCTCTTATCACCGTTTTTGATCATCTGCCCAAATCCATACAAACAATTCAATATGGTGACGATCAGCAAAACAGAAATAATATAAAAGTGAAGCTTAAATGCAGGGTTATAGTCACCCATTAAGATATCGACTGCTGTTTGTGTCTTGTATGTGGTTACGGTTTCTCCCCATCCCTTCGGGGGAATATAGCACATAAACATCTGCCAGTCCTCAAGCTTCGTGACTGTTTCGGCAGTTGATACCACGACCTTCTGCTCAAACAGCAACTCCAACCCGAAGAAGATGCCTGTTGTGGAAACCACTCCGCCAGCAAAGGCGAATCGCTTAAAGAATCTGATAAATAGCGGCATCAGAAGGACACCGATAATGATGGCCACACAAATCGGTGTGTACGGAATAATGTATTTGGGATAGTTCTCTTTCATCACAGTACCGCTGACAAGCATATCGGTGATCACGCGAACGCCCATAGATAAAGGATAATACGATACTATCAAAACACCGAGGCAAGATAACAGATAGTATTTGTTAAACGATTTTCCTTTCATCGTCACCCTCCTTTTAACCTGCATTTGTGTGTAACATATATTTAAAACAAACACCCATATATAAGCTATTACTCACACGTTCATTTTTGCTTGGGCTTTTTTTCTGAAAAATCTGCGTCGGGGATATCTAAAACATACCGCTCACAGACATTGATCACTTTTGTGCCGTTATATTCTCGCACACGGGTATTGTCAGTGCCGTAACGCATATGTACATGGCCGTGCAGCCAGTACTTGGGACGGTACTTGTCAACAAAGCGCAGAAATTCATAATAACCACGGTGGGCAAAATCATCTCCGTCTCCCACACCTGCCAGCGGCGCGTGGGATACTACGATATCCACACCTCTATGCTTCAGGATCTTCCACTTAAGCTTAAAGATCCGCCAGCGCATCTGCGCTTCGCTATACTGGTGAGGGCCGGGACTGTAACGGGGTGTTCCGCCCAAACCCAAGATCCGCAAGCCCTTGTATATGACCAAATCATCCTCAATGCAATCGCACCCTTCCGGGGGACGGGTCTCATAAATACCGTCGTGATTGCCGTGGACATACAAAAGAGGAACGCGTGTCAACGTAACCAGGAAAGACAAATATTGCGGCTTCAGATCTCCACAGGAAATGATCAGGTCATAGCCGTCCAGCCGACCGGGAACATAAAAGTCATACAGGGCGGGACACACTTCGTCGGATATAGCTAATATCTTCATAGCTGACCCTCCTTCTCCATTGGGATCTGATCCCGGTATACACCCAGTTCCCGCACCATATCCCGGGCAAAGGGAGCGATTTCTTCAAAGGTCGGTATGCCGCCATCCACATTCTCGCAAAGCCAGTCCATATGGAGCAATTCCTCCGGTGTCAATGACCGGTCGCCGGTGTTCATTACGCGACCGTCCTGCGCCACTAACTTCCGGCGGAAGGGATCGATCTTTCCTTCCCGCAGGCCCTCCCGGAGCATATCCGTAAGCCGCCTTAAACCTTCCGGCAGACCCTCTGCCAAATTAACATCGATCACACCGCTATCCATCCCCCACCAGTAATTCACGGCGTGGCGGTTATCCTTGCCCTTTTCCCAATTACCGTTAAAGATGGAGCGGATAACATTCTCATAAAAATGTCCCCACAGCCAGCAAGGTGAACCCAGAGGATACAGCACACCGTCTTCTACCATATAGGTGCCGTATGTACCAAATTCCAAGTACTTTTTATCAGATGTGGGTACATCCCGGTTGGAAATCACGTTAATACCGTCTGCAATGAAATCGCGCACCGGATCGCCACCCAAGCAGGACCAGCGCAGGTCGATCTTGGCACGGGGATTGGTAAGTTGCGCACCCAGTGCAAAGGCGTTAATGGATGCAGGTACGCCAAAAATAGGATACGAGCCGATATAACCGATCCGGTCATTATTGGCCATTGCACCGGCGATGGCGCCGGTAATGAACTTACCCTCGTAAATACGGCTGTAATAGGTCCGGACGCTGGAGTACGGCGCATCCACAGAGCAATTTAAGAATCGGACACGTGGGTATTTCACTGCGACCTTCAAGGTCGGTCTGCTCAGTTTCGGTGTAGTGGCAAACACCACATTTGCTCCGTCTAAAACCGCCTGTTCCAGCAGTTTTTCCGCTTCCTCCGGTGTGTCCGCATTATAATAATGGCGAACGGTTACTCTGTCAGAGAGCACACGCTGCATATATTCTGCGCCGTCTGTATGGCCCTTTGCCCAGGTGCTCTGTTCCGGGTTTAGCTGGTAGACAAAAGCAACCTGTAAATGGGACGGTGCAGTAGGCAACAATAGGCTCAGAAGATTTCCTTTCGTACCGATTTCTGCCTCTGTCTCCACCTGGACCGGTGTTTCTTGGGATACGGAAACCACATCGTCCCAAAGGGCAGACAGGGCCTTTAATATTTCATCGGATGATTTCTTGCCCAAATCCCGGAAGGGATACACCTTTAGCCAAAGAAGCAACGCTTCCTCCGGCAAGATATCCAGCTTATTACCCTGCAAAGCATAGAACGCTTCCTTAAAATAACGGAAATACGCCCGGAAGGTGCGCCTCTCCTCCTCTGTCCACACCTGAGAAATATCCTTGCCCAGATAGGAAACCAGCTTTTCATAGTCGCCTGTCTGACGGAACTTGACATCGTACAAGCCGGTGGCCTTATAGAACTCCAAAAATTCAAAATAAGCCTTGATCTGCGGCTCTTCACTTGACTGGGGCATAATTCTGTGAACAGTGCCTTGAATTTGGGACGCACCGAAATATTTCAGTACACTCAACCGCTTATTACCCTCTTGAATGTAGAAATTCCCCAAATACTCAAAGCAGTCGATGGGATTTCGGATTCCCTCATCCGACATATGGGCGGCACAAAGATGCATCCATTTCTGCGCAAACTCAGTCTCGAAATCTAAAAGCGGCAAAAAACCAGCTGAAAAGGCAGTAATCCGACCTGCGGTCTTTGTACCGACGATTCGATCAACAGGAATATTGACAATACCTATCTCCTGTGCAGAGCCCGTAAAAGCTTCACCGATGATATCATCCAGCACAGCGGGTGTCGTTTCCCGACCCTGAGAACGGAGCTCCCGCACCTCTTTTTGGCCCAGGCGCCGCGCTTTCATATACTCTTCTCTTGCCTCCAGCAGGTCCATTTGATCACCTCGTCTCCATTTATTTTAATTATATCATATTTCATTAAAATGTGAAATACTTTTTCATACTCCCTATCATCGCAAAAAGGGAATTTATGCACAAAAAAGCATATTTTGTATTGACAATTCTCAATAATCGCCTATTATAGTAAGTGACACAAAATATAGTTTAGAGGATTTCCTTGCAGTCATTTCACTGCTTTGAAACCCTCTGCAATTTAGGAGGAATTCCATGAAAAAATACGTATTTGATCGTTTTTCCGACGATGCGAAGAGACTGATTAACCAAACCGGCGTCAGAGTGCGTATGGCCCCCAAAAAGGGTAACGAAACCGCTAACTGCTGCTGGGACGGTATAGTCGCTCCGGATGGATATTTCTATTTCCCGCTTTCTTCCGAAAACGGTCTGTCTGACTCTACTAAATTGGGCCGATTCGAATATGATAACGACCGTGTAGTTAACTGCTTCGACGGCAATGAGGTTTTGCTGGTTAATGATCGCAAGCTCCCCCACTCTAAATTCCATACATCTCTGAATGTCATTCCCCGGCACGCTCTGTATCCGGAATGTCCTGACGATCCTGACGATTTCCTGATCGTTGCCACCACCCACTCCACCGACCGGGCAAAGCATCACGAGGAATGGATGCCCTTCGGTCACCACAATCACGTTTGGGAAGGCTTCCCCGGCTCTCAGACCGTTGTTTGGGATCCCAAAACCGGCCACGCCATCACCTTAGGCACTCCCGTTCCGCAGGAATCCATTTACGGTGCTAAATACGATCCCAAGCACAACCGGCTGTATATGATCGGCTTTATGCGGGG
>JAZUSG010000156.1:0-13644 GCA_045606605.1 Faecousia sp. | reverse complement strand
CCGGTATGCAGATCTAAAAAGGAGCCCTTAGTCGGGGGAACTTCCGGGCAGCTGCCGGACAGGCACTTTACCTTGGCATGGGAATACTGTGCCGGATCTGTAACATAGGTGACAAATGACAGATCTTTTCTCAAATGGAAGGGGATCACCGTCATGACTCCGGTGATCAGTTTCAGAGCAGTTTCAGAGGCATTTGCATCCGGACAGTCCAGTTTGATATAAACCGCCTTACCCTTTGCGCACAACACACCGAATATGGCACTGAGAAACCGCTTGAAGGTATCGGGATCATAGTGCTTGATCAGTTCCTTCGTGTCCGCCACAGGGCGGAGTATGTATTCAACTTCCGGATAGTTGCTGTCTGCCGTAACGGAAGGGGATGTAAAGTCAAATCCCGAAACATCCTGAATGAACATATGGGGATTAAAAACCGCATTTTGCTGATTGTACAGCAGCTGCCGCTGTTCTTCTTCTGTGGGAATAAGGGTATGAGACAGATAGGCGCTTCTTTCTCCCGTGTAATCAAGCGGCAGATAATATGTACAGGTTTGCACGATCTGACCGGAGCGCAAAGCATACTGGCTGTACACCGGAGGCATTTGGCCTGTGCGAACCGCTTCCATATCACTTTTGCTCAGTTTATTTGCATATGCACAGGATAATTCCCGTTCGATGAAGTCTCGTGTCAATCCATCAGAATGAGCAAAGGTATCAAAGCTGTCAAAGCGATTATACATACTCAGCTTGGCAGGGACACGGGAATACAAATGCTGCTTTGCCATAAAATGTCTCCTCTCATGCAGACATGGTTACTCAACGTTCAATGTCATAAGCTCCTGAATACTGGTAATACCCTTGAACACAAAATTGCGACAGGAATTCCACAACGGTGTCATACCGTTCTCCACGGACATTCTGCGCAGAACATCCAGATTCTTTTCCCGCATGGCGACACTCTTCATGGCTTCGTTCATATACATAACCTCGTGTACCGCAATTCTGCCCTTATAGCCGGTGTTGTTGCAGAATTGGCATCCCTGAGGTCTGGCAATACTAACAGGTTCTGTAATGCCCAGTATCTCCATTTCTTTGGCGTTCGTACGGCCCTTTTTCTTGCAGGCAGGGCACAAACGTTTCACAAGTCTCTGTGCAATAACACCCACAAGGGCATCTGCTACCAGATAGTTGTCTACACCCATATCCTGAAGACGCAGAATCGCGCCGGGCGCATCATTAGTATGCAGTGTGCTGAACACGATATGACCGGTAATGGCGGAACGGACAGCAATTTCTGCGGTTTCTTCATCACGGATCTCGCCGATCATAATAATATCGGGGTCCTGCCGCAAAATGGAACGAAGGGCGGTAGCAAAGGTCATGTTGGCTTTGGTATTGACTTGGGTCTGGTTGATACCCGCCATGGTAAACTCAACAGGATCTTCTACTGTTACGATATTCACCGAGGGATCATTAACTTCTTTCAGGAAGGAATACAGCGTAGTGGATTTGCCACAACCGGTGGGTCCTGTCAGCAGAATAATACCGTGGGGACGAGCAAGCATCTTGTCAACGATCAAATTTTCTTCCGGAGTAAAGCCCAGATCTGCGCGGGTGAAGTGGAAGGAGGTCTTATCCAATACACGGATAACGAATTTTTCGCCAAATACGGTGGGCAGTGTGGATACACGAAAATCGTATTCTTTTCCGCCGATATTCATATTGATACGACCGTCCTGAGGTACGCGGCGCTCCGCAATATTCAACCCCGACATGATCTTCAATCGGGCGCAAATAGCAGAATAGGCATCAACAGGAAATTGGGCACGATCTTGTAGGTCGCCGTCAATGCGGTAGCGCACCCGCACGATTTTCTCAAAAGGTTCAATATGGATATCACTGGCACGGTACGGAATTGCCTCTTTGATCACCGAATCCACTAGCCGAACCGCAGGATTATTGATAACATCGCTTTCACTGGAAACACCCTGACTGCCTTTCTGCATTGCGCTGACCTGCTGCTCTGTTTTTTCCGTGTTCAGGTCGCTAAGTGCTGCCGTAGTGGAAATCACAGCAGAAACGGAATCAACATAACGGTCAATTTGCACCGGGGGTACAAGAATGAAATCAAATTTGCAGTTTAGCTGCACAGCCATTGCCGATTTGGCATGACAGTCCAGTGGCTTGCCTGTGGCTACCAGCAGAACACCGTTTTTGTCATAGCTGACAGGAATGATTTTATGCTTTTTCATAAAATCAAAGGTAAAAAGATCAAAAAGCGTTTTGTCGATATCCAACATATCGATCTCAACGCAAGGCATGCAGTAGTATTCTGCCAGTGCTTCCAGTTCTGTGGCTTCCGTAATCACTTCCTTTGCCAGAAGATAATCCCGGACACCAATATTTAATCGTTCGCATTCCTCCAGGATCTCCTGGGCATCCTTGCGCTTTACCAGTTTTTTGTATATATAAAACTGTATAAGTTCGTGATTGATATTCATATCATCCTACCCCTTATGCTTCAAGTCCTGTCATGATCGAGATCATTGGCGAATACACAGCGAGGAACAGGGTTCCGATAATTCCACCCATGATTAGAAGCATAATCGGCTGGATCTTATTGGTTAGAGAGTTCATGGATGTCTCCACCTGTGTATCAAAAAAATTACATGACCGCATCAAAACATCGTCCAGTGCGTTAGTCTTTTCGCCGATGGTGATCATCTGAATCATCATTGGCGGGAACAGTTTATAGCTCTCAAAGGCATTGGTCAAAGACATGCCGCCACGCACCGCTTCCGTTGCTTCGTGAAACCGTTTGGTAAGGTACTTATTGCCGATCACGATCTCTGTGGCATACATGGCTTCATTTAGATCCATACCGCTGGAAAGCAAGAGGGCAAATCCCCGGGCAAAGCGAGCTGTGATCATGTTGATCTGTATAGATTTAATGATCGGCAGTTTTAGCTTCAGCACATCGACGGCATATCCGCCGAATTCGGTGCGTGAGATCGCAAAAACCAACAAGCTGATAATCACGGCACCCGCCAAAATAAGCCGCCACCATTCCAACACAAAGTCTGACACGGCATAAACTGCCGCCGTCAGTCCTGTTACCTCTACCCCCAACTCAGTCAGCGTCTCCCGGAATGTAGGAACGACCAAAGTAAGCATCAGTACAACAATGCCCAAGGTCATGCCAGCGAGCATCATCGGATAGGATAACGCACTTTTTACTTTTCGTTTGAGTTCCGAATCGGTTTCATAGTAATCGGCAAGAGAGGTTAGCACAATATCCAGCTTGCCACTGAGCTCGCCTACTTTGATCATGCTGCGGAAAAAGTTCGGAAACACCTTGGCGTGCTTATCCAGCGCTTCTGACATCAGCATACCACTCTGAACGTCCTCATAGATCACGGCAAGAATGTTTCGGAAGTAGGAAGAATAGGGCTGATTCTTTAAAATATCCAGACAATCCAAAATAGGAATGTGGGTGTTAAGCATAATGGAAAACTGCCGGCAAAATGTGGTCAGCTCACCCATGGAAACCTTTCCGGTTCCCAGTGTGAAGAATGCGGAAGGCGTTCCGCCGGAGTATGGCTTAGCAGATACAAGGAACAGGCTCTGTTTTGCCAGCTGCAGTGCCAGATCTTCTTCGTCTTTTGCAATAAAAATGCCCCGTATCTTCCGTTTTTGGAGATTAACCGCTGTGTATTTGTATTTCTGCATAAAGCGCCTGTTCCTTTCCTAAATAATCAGATCCATCAGAAATCCTGCATACCACGTAATGATGGCATCGCCCGCCACCATCGCTACAAGTGTTCCTGCCGCCAGGTAGGGTCCAAAGGGATGCTCTGTTTGTTCGTCTGATTTTTGGATCCGATTCATCACCGACATAACGATGGCGGCGACTACGGAAGCCAAAAGAATTGCCAATATAAATTTCTTCCAACCCAGCAGCAAGCCTGCTGCTGCGGCATATTTCACATCGCCGAATCCCAGCCCTTCTTTTTTTAACACGGTTAGCGCACCATAGTAAAGGGCCAGAAATACAGCGCCTCCGGCAACCCCGCCGATCAGGTGTTCATACCAGACCGTTCCATTATCGGTGAACATTGCTGCAACACCGCCTGCCGCAACGATCAGCGTAAAGCGGTTGTAAATGAGCATATGCTCCAAATCGATAAAGAAAATGCAGATCAGCGCAGAAGAGACGATTGCTGCGGTGCAGGCATAAACAATACTGTTTTCCCAGAAAAGCACGGCAGACAGTACCCACAACATACCGTTTATCAGCTCAACAATCATATATCTGGGCGAAATTTTACACTTGCATTTCCGGCATTTGCCACCGAGCAGAATATAGGACAGCACCGGAATGTTGTCATACCAACAAAGACTGTAATGGCAGGAAGTGCAATGGGAGCCGGGACTTGCTAAGCTCATATTGTTGGGCAGACGGTAGATCACCACATTCAAAAAGCTACCAACGCACAGACCGAACACCCCTGCCAGTGTGTAAATACAAATGAGCATAAATGTTTGTCTGTCCATGGCAATTTCCGATCCTTTCCTTAAAAGTTGTTGATCTTATTGAATTGGCGCACATGAAAACCGCCGAACAGCTCCAAGTCTCTTGCATAAGCGGCTAAATTATCAAAGCTGGGACCGGTCATAAGAGGTGCAAACCTGACCTTATTTTCATCTGCCTCGGCATTGATCCTGTCGTACAGGAAGTTAAACGATCTGGGGAGATTCACATATACCGTATCGATGGCGCCCTGAGAGGTGATGTCCGAATTAGCAGCAATCAGATCCAGTGTCCACTTCATAAAAATGCGGAAATTCTCATATACGAAGCCGTCCCGGTCTGTGGGGGTATCCCGGAGCATAAACTTGGGCAGTTTCCTGCCTGTTCTCTTACCATCTGTGTAGGTTTCGCTGCCAAACAGATCGCTATCTTCTGCTTCTGTGTTAGCTTGCGGAACATTTAGCAGATCCTCAGCATCTTCGTCTACCAGAACTTCTTCGCCTGATACCGTCAGCTGTTTTGCTTTGGCTCTTTCTTTTGCGTTCAAAACCAGTAATTCGCCGCTTGTATGATCGAACAGCAGATCCTCTGTGGCAAGGCGGGTCTTATACAGCATGGAATAGCCAAAAGGAAGGGAATAGCTTCCCACAGTCCTGCCTTTGTTCACAAAGGCAAACCGCGCAGCAGTCTCCTTAATATCCAGAAGCAGGAATGTGCTGTTTTTCAACTTTGCGTTCAGGGCAAACGCACCGTTGACCATAGCATTGGCAGCAAAGGTGATGTTCTGTATGCCCACCTGATTGGCTTCGCATACGCTGTTCAGCCGGGAAAGCAGATCCTTACGCACACCCACAAGCCCAAAGGTGGCAATTTGCTTATTCTGTGTCAAGGGGAAGGTGTGGAGCTTCAAATCGTCTTTATTTTTGTAAATCGCGCCCACAGCAAGGTTCAGGGAATTTTCCATAGCTTTTTTGCCTAAGGCGGGAACATTGACAGTGTCCGTCAAAAAGACGTGATCCGGCAGCACAAAGGAGACCTTCGCCAGAGAAATGGCAGGATTTTTCTGCCGGTAACCTTTCAGGATCCTTTCCAGCTTCTGAAAAAACTCATCGTCAAAGGGTTGGTTGTTGTAGCCTGCCACCAAATGGCTGGGAGAATTGCCAGACACATCGGCATAAAAATGGATCGTTTGACTATCTGTATCTACACAGATCACGGCAGACAGTGCGGAATCAAACATAACGCTGTACTCCTCTCAGTTGCAGTTCCATTGGAAAACGGTATATTTACCGTCCTCATGCATTAGTTCCACCGTCATCAGGACAGTGTCGGAATCCTTTTCGAAAACCGTCAGTTCAAGACCGTTAACGGTAATGTCGTAGTCGGGATACGCGCCAGACCATTGGCTTGGATCGATTCCGGCAGCCGTACCGGCGCAGAAGCTTTCCCCGATCTGCTCCAGTATAACGGTGCGGGGCAGGTGATCC
The DNA here is from genome assembly GCA_045606605.1 of Faecousia sp. Taxonomy (GTDB): domain Bacteria; phylum Bacillota; class Clostridia; order Oscillospirales; family Oscillospiraceae; genus Faecousia. The sequence continues at coordinate 7,629 of JAZUSG010000156.1, read as the reverse complement.
TCAGCTCTTACCTTTTTGCTGTGCTGCAATAAGGATGTGGTCAGCACCAGAGTAGACAGGGCGAAGGTTACCACCAAAAGGGTGATGGCCATTTCCAGCGCCACACCCCGGCGGTCATTTTTCAGCTTGTGAAGGAAGGCTTTCATAGTTCACCGCCTCCTTCCTCCGCTTGCGTTGGGTCAGCAGCGGCGCTGCCCTTGGCATAAGTAAAGGTATATATTACTTCGCTGTCAGCATTCACAGCGGTGTATTCAAATTGATCTCCGGAAAACAGTATAGCAACAGTAAAACCGCTTGCTTTCATAAGAAAACGATTCGGGTTTTCCGGATCCTGCTCATAGGGAGCGGTTTTTTGCAGGGCTCGTAAAAACGTCTCGTGATTTTCCGCGAAACGGAAACAGGCGATAGCATTGTCCACGGATTCCGCCACTTCGACGGATCTTACTGCGTCTGCTTCCACGTTTACAGACATCATGATCATCGATAGGGCAGCGGCGCTGATGACAGAAATGATCACCAGAGCGATGACTACTTCTACCATGGACATGCCTTTCCGGCAACGCAGCATCATGCTCCCACCTCCTCATACACATCCCCGATGTGGGGGTTGAGGGCGAAGGTAAAGGAGCGTTGGATCGTACCGCCGTTGGGGTTGGGCAGTTCGTATTCGGCGGTGCAGAAGTAAATGGCATCGCCGGAATGGGACATAACGTCAAAAGTAATGCCGGTTATGGTGTGAATGGGGCAGGAAAGGGGATCGCCGTTAGGAATGGCGGCGGTGAGCCGATCCTCTTCCAGGGTGACGGAGAATACTTCGCCGTCAATGGCGGCGCTCAGGCCGCTTTCGTCAGCGGTGATAACGGCGTTTTCTTCGGTGAGCTGATTCAGCCAGCTTTCCAAAATCACTTTTGTAAGCTGCCGGTCTTCCATCATTTTCAGCTTCGCGGCGCTGACGGAACTGCGGGCGCCCACCATTGTGGTAAAGGACACGACCGCAAGGGCAACGATGGATACCACCGCCAGCACAACAGACATTTCCGCCAGGGTAGAGCCTTTTTTGGGGGTGTGGGCAGTATGGTTTAAGTGCTTCATGCGATCACCGTCCTTTCTTTCATAATAATAACATGAATTGCGAAACACCGCAACACCCCAAAAGGTGTTGCGGTGTTTCTTCTCATTTATTGCCGGAACAATTAGCCAACATTGATAAAGATCTCAATATTCTTGGACAGATCAGTCCAGTCTACTGTTGTGACATCCTCAGCAATCCTAGACGCAGCGGCTGCCTGAGCATAGTACTCGTCAGTAGCGTCGGCAAATTCCTTTGTATCGCCCAAAACATCGTCGTCTGTAATCGCAACCAGCTTGCCTGCATTGGTGTCGTACTCAAACCAGAATTCGTCATCGCCATCAAAATAGACAACGTAAGTGCCATCGGGAATGCTGCCGTTCTTCTCAGACAGCAGGACGGTAAGAGCAGCGCGGGTCTCCTGAGTAATGGCGGAGTCCTCAGCCTTTTTGATCATGCCGGAGAAGGTGGGGATCAGAACAGCGGCCAGAATCGCAATAACAGCAATTACGATGACCAGCTCGGTAATGGTAAAGCCCTTACGGTTTTTCATAGGGATTTTCCTCCTTTAGGAAAGTGGGTGCAGCCTGACCCGATAAGAGCCGGGCTGCACATTGATAAACGAAATATATCGTTCAAGTGAACGATTAGCCATTCACTACAATAGTAACGGTTCCGTTGTTGATAGAAACGTTGCTTACCTCAGCACCGGTTACCATTTCAGCCCACTGTGCAACAGAGTAGCTGCTGTAAGGCTTGCCGTCAAAGGTACCGCCGGAAATGACAATCTTACCGGTCTTGCCGGCATACATCTCGTGGATTGCCAAGCCGCCTGCGAAAGTACCGCCCTTAACATTAATAGTACCGCCACTGGGCAGGACGTACAGAACATCGCCCTGAGCCTCATAGTAGCCACTCTCGATGTTGACGGTGCCGCCAAAAGACACAGAGATGCCTGCGGTCTTCCAGCCCTTGTCACCAGCACTCTTCAGGGTGACATTCTTCAAGGTAGCGGCAGAAGCAATCTCCATACCGATGGTATTGCCAGCTACGATGGTAGTATCCTCCAGGAGCAGTTCACTTCCGTCAGAAACGGAAAGCACACTACCGGGCTGTGCGCTGTTAGCCGACGTGTTGGTGTAGGAAAGCTGCATGTTCTTCACGTTGACCTTAGCGCCACCGAATGTACGCAGAGCGCCCCACAGGCCACCGCTCTTAGCTTCGCCGGAAGCAACAACAGTGCCGTTAGCCAGGTTGAAGTCAGAACCGACCTGGAACATACGGTAATCAGCAGTTGTAAAGGATGCGTTCAGAGTCTGGCCGTTCAGATCCAGAGAGGTTTCCTCATCAGTGTCAATACGGATACCGTCCTTCTTAACGCCATCAGAATGGGTGGGAGCTTCGGTAAGGGTAACATTCTCGCTCAAAGTTACAGTGCCGCCGCCTGCAAGCATAGCCTTAACATTATCACCCTTGCCGTCAACAGCCTTGTCGGTCAGGGAAGGAATCACCTGAGCGCCTGTAACGCCATCCAGAATGGAGGTGTCATTCAGAGCAATGTACCAAGTGCCGTCTTCGATAGAGTCGCAGGTTTCATCCAGATCCTCAACCTTGAACAGAACCTTCATATCCTCATCCACCAGCAGAACCTGATTGGTCTTGGCTTCCCAAACAAAGAAATTGCCAGCTGCGGTGGGGTTCAGGTTCGCTACAATGTAGCCTGCTTCACGCATAGCATTCAAAGCAACGCTGAACGTAACCGTTTCATTCTCAGCCTCTGCTGCAGCCACTGCAGTGTTCAGGCTCTTAGCGGTCTGGGTATCAGCAGACAGGTTTGCCTTCTTGATCAGGCTTGCGAATGTAGGGATCAGTACCGCCGCCAAAATAGCAATGACAACAATGACAATCACCAATTCCGTGATGGTAAAGCCTTTTCTGTTTGTTTTCACGATTATCACTTCTCCTTTATTTTAAGATAAAAGATATTTATATCAAAAACACTTTTACAGCAAGGCTGAAAAACTGTTCTGACCTGATTTATCGGCATCCGCGCCGAACCCGATTCCGTCTGTGAGGTAAATTATATCACTTCTGTTGCGCATAGTCAAGTGACTTTGAAAACAACGGGTGATAAATTATTAACAAATTTTGAACACTAAATCAGTCAAAGTTACCAAGGAATTTTTCAGTATCTACCCGGCATTTCAACAGAAATTTTTAATGTTTTAAATTATACTCTATATTTTGAGTATAGTCAAGAGGTTAAGTATGTTAAAATTATAATGGTGATGAAAATGATCAGTTACAACCCTTTTTACAAAACACTTTTTGAAAAAGGCATTACAGAATACAGCTTGATCTTTAAGCAGGGATTCTCTGCCAACACCCTGCACAGAATGAAAAAAGGCGAGGCCATCAGCACAAAAACGTTAGACGCACTTTGCTATGCTCTGGACTGCGAAATAAGCGATATTATTAAATTTGAGAAAGAATGAACACCTGATTCCATGACGGGATCGGGTGTTCCTTTTTTTGTATAAGAATACCACCGGCTGTGCCGGTGGTTCTAAAAAGCTTTAGCTATGCCCAGTCCCGCCGCAGCGGCAAGCCTCCCCTGTGTAAGGGGAGGTGGGCAAAATCTTTGATTTTGCTCGGAGGGGTTGTTCTAATAGTGACAATCCTTCAGTCAGCCTGATCGGCTGACAGCTCCCTTTGCACAAGGGAGCCTTGGGTGCGTAAATTACCGCATCTGCGGTGGTAGGGAAGGACACGCAAATGAAAGATAATTCGATGAGCCTATAGGCTCGGCGGGTAAAAAGCCCTAAGGGGGCCTGTGCATACCACCGGCACGGCCGGTGGTTATGATTGTTGTTCGTCAGTCCTCCCAAACATATTGATCCTGGTCCCTTCAATCAATCAGTTTCGACACAGAAACGGGCTGTATGAAAACACAGATTTTCAACGACGGAAACAAGCGCGCTGCGGTGATTTTTGCCAATCACTTTATGATCACCAAGGGACAAGGTCTGTTGGTAATCCCCCAGGAACATGTTCCGGAATTTAAGCGCCTGCTGGTGGGCTACTACGAAGACCGTGATAACGGCGAAATCACAGAGTTTATGCGCAATCTTTGCTGGCGGACATTCTAATTGATGTGTTTTGAAGTAACATTTCCTCGGAAAAGGATAAAAACGAAAAAACTCTTTCATTAAAGAGAAAATAATAGTATAATAAAACTGTAATTATTACAAAAGGAGTGTGCAATTATGAACTGGTTACTTTCTAAAATCGCTGAACTTGGAGACTTTGCTCTGTCGAAGGTGCTGCCAGGTGTGATCATCGTTGTTGTTGGCATTCTGGTGATCCGTTTGGTACTGAAACTGGTGACAGCCGCACTGGAAAAGTCTAAGCTGGAAAAGGCTGCCCATAGTCTGATTTGCTCGGTAGTCCGTGTGGTACTGTATCTGCTGCTTGGCTTGATCACCGCCTCTAAGCTGGGCATCGATGTGACCGGCGTGGTGGCCTTGGCAAGTGTGCTGACGCTGGCAGTTTCCCTGTCTGTCCAAAACGCACTTACCAACCTGATCGGCGGCTTCACCCTGCTGAGCAATAAGCCCTTTGCCTCCGGGAATTTTGTGGAGATCGCAGGTCAGTCCGGTGTGGTGCAGGAGGTTGGTCTTACTTACACAAAGCTGTCTACTGCTGACAATAAGATCGTATCCATCCCCAACAGTGCTGTGGTGGCTGCCCAGATCGTCAATTACAGTACATCCGGCACACGCCGTGTGGATGTGACAGCTTCTGCATCCTATGAAGCACCTGTTGAGCAGGTGTTGGAAGCATTGCGGGAAGCAGGCAATATCCCCACCGCTATGGAATCTCCTGCGCCCTTTGCCGCAGTTCAAAGCTATGGTGAAAGTGCCGTGAACTATGTACTGCAGGTCTGGTGCAAGGGTGAAGACTACTGGACGACCCTTTTCGAGACAAACCGCAATGTTAAGGCGGTGTTCGATGCCAAGGGCATCCAGATGACCTATCCCCACATCAATGTTCACCTTGATAAATAATATTTCGTAATTTTAGAAACCGGATCAGCCTGCGCTTATTGCGTGCTGATCCGGTTTTTACTTATACGGTGATCGCTGCTATGTATTGCACGGTCTGAATATGGCCTATTGCAACACGGTTATGGCGGGTAAAATTCATAGTTCGTATGGGCCAATTGTTCTTGACCATCTGGCCACCGACGGAACCGGCTTCGCGGGAGGTCAGGTGACCGTTGTAACCGTTAGTCAGGTTCACGCCAACTTCCTGTGCTGCCTGCATCTTGAAACGGTCCATAGCTTCCCGTGCCTGGGGAACATTGATCTGGTTGTTGTTCTTCATAATACTTCTCTCCTTTTCTTGCTATCTTAGGAAAGTCCGGCACTTCCCTAAGAAAGCGCTTTTCTTTCCGCAAACATAGCTTTGCCCTTTAGAGAGAAAATATAAATGTTTCTTTTCGGAAATCGACACAAAATTTGGAAAACCGAAAGAAAACTGCCGCAGGATTTGGGAAAATCCTGCGGCATTTTCTAATTTTTCACGTATTGGCGGATGGCAACATTGCATCATAGGGAAACCGCCGGGGATGAGATTCTTACAAATCCTCCTCTACGGTCAGTTTACTTAAAATTGCTGCCAGCTTGGCGTTTACCATATCAAAATCGGAAACTGCATCCATAATCTCGTCATAGGCCACATCCTTACCTGCTGCCATCAGCTCCCGGGCAAGGTCTGCCACCTCCTGAGCGTGGGCATCGTTATGGCTGACAAGATATTTCATCATCACCAGCAGTTCTTCCATCGGAGTTGCATTTTCCTTGGGCAGGTGGTCGTGCGCCTCATCCCCGTGGGTGTGGCTATGGGTCAAGTTGCCGTGGGTATGGGTCGCGCCGCCGTGGGCATGGGCCAGCACATCCCGCTTTACACCGCTGACCTGGTACATATGGCGGTTAGAGACCACCACCTCCACATCAAAATGGGCATCGAAGATCCGCTTTAGGCTGTCTGCCGCCATCAGGCCGTTGCTGACCTTGCTGGCCGCGCCGCTGTGGTGGCCGTCGATCGCCTCCCGGCTCATACCGTGGGCAACGGTGAGCCGCCCGCCATCTTTCAAAAGTCCAGCCAAGATCTTAATCAAGCGCTTGGGATAGGGAAAGTGGGGAAAGGCATTATACACCACGATCCGGTCAAACTTCCGGCTGAAATCATACTCCTCCACGTCTCCGCAGATCACAGTAACCTTCGGCTCATTCTCATACTTCTGCCGGGCGATTTTTGCCATTTCCGGCGCAATATCGATACCCACCACGGAAGCTACATCCCGCTGCAGATAATAAGGGAACATCACGCCGGTGCCGCAGGCCACGTCCAAAACGTCCATCCCTGCGCCCACCTCGGCATTGTCTAAGATCCGTCCGATCTTCCCATCGCTTTTGACCATCTCCGCATCCCAGGTGGGAGCGCAGCGGTCAAAAAATTCGATGATATCCTTTTTCTCCATATCGATTCTCCGTTTTTCTTTCGTTTTTCCCGTCCGGCGCTCTTTATTCAAAGAATGTCTTTGTGTCGATCTTTCCGTAGCCGCCAAAGCTGGAGGGGCAGGCAAAGATCTCGTCTGCCAGCTCCTTGCCCAGGAATGCTTTTGTCACCGCATTAGTCTTGGCGGTCAGGTCTACATCAGAAAATGCTTCCGGATAGACAGTCTTAGCGATAAACCAGGTGTTGATCAGTGCGATCTCGTAATTGGTGTAGTAGGCATTATAGGCCATTTCCAGATACACTTCGCCATTTTTCCACGCCTTACAGGTATCGAACATCGTTTGATCCTCCGCATAGAGGGGCTTAATATTCTTGACCGCGGCGGCATCCATAATGATAATGTCCATCTTCTCGCCCAGTTCCACGAACTTCTCTTCCTCGATAGGGCCGACACCCTGCATACCCAGGCCGCTGACCACATTCTTGACCCCCGCAACCTGCAGGCAGATGTAATTTTCCGCGGTCATCAGGTGGTTGGTCGTACCCCAATTGCCCAAACCGCAGATGTATACGCTGGGTTTTTCCGCTTCGGGAATGTTTGCAACCTTGGCTTCAATGGCGGCCTTTTCGTCCGCCACAAACTTTATAAGCTGATTGGCCTTTTCTTCCCGGTTAAAGATCTTACCCAAAAGCGCCATAGAACCGGAGAACTTCTCGTCGAACACGCTTTTGCTGCCGGCGCTCAAGGTAATCACCGGCACGCCCAGCTGCTTTTGCAAGGCGTTGGATTTGTCCACATCCTCAAATTCCGAAATGACGATGTCCGGATTGCAGGCGAGGATCTTCTCTGCCTCTGCAGCCTGGGCCATCGGGCCGCCCACACCGCAGGAAGGCAGTGTTTGGAAGGTATCGCCGAAGGCCAGCACATAGGGTCTTGCCACAGAGTCAAACATCTTGGGACGCTCCGCAAGGGTCAGGTTGTCAATATCCTCCACGCCGGCAAGTAAGGAAACATCGCCGATGTAGCTGTACATCCG
>JAZUSG010000155.1:0-12800 GCA_045606605.1 Faecousia sp. | reverse complement strand
GGTTGAGCCGGACGGCACAGTGAACCGGTGCGTCAATTTAGGCTGGGGCAGAGTGGATATTTGCAAGGATTTGCAAACGCTCACCGGCTTTCCGGTGAAAGCCGGAAACGATGGCACCGTGGCGGCCTTGGGCGAGTGCTGGATGGGCGGCGGAAAAGGCTTCCGGAATATGATGCTGGTGACGCTGGGCACCGGTGTTGGCGGCGGCATTGTGATAGATGGAAAAGTGCTGCCGGGAGCTCACGGAGCCGCCGGTGAGATTGGCCATATGACCGTAAACCGGGAGGAAACAGAAATTTGCACTTGTGGAAAGCGGGGCTGCGCCGAGCAGTACTGCTCCGCAACGGGCATCGTCCGGGTGGCGAAAAACTTCTTAAAAAACACGGAAGAATCCTCTGTTTTGCGGGGAAATGCAAACTTTTCCTGCAAGGATGTATTTGACGCGGCAGCCGCCGGAGATAGGCCTGCAAATAAGGTCTTAGAGCAGGTATATGCCTATTTAGGCCAGTGCATAGCCAGCGCGTGCTGCGTAATCGACCCGGAAGTGGTGGTGCTGGGCGGCGGTGTCAGCCGGGCGGGACAGCCCCTTTTGGATGGGGTCAGCCGGTACTTTGCAAGCTACTGCTTCCACGCCTGCAAAGATACCCAGTTTGCCCTGGCGACCTTAGGCAACGACGCCGGTATCTACGGCGCGTTCAAACTTCTCTTAGACTGAAAAACCGCCGGGGAAATAGTGCCATAGCTTTAACGGAAATTCACAACACAAGATAAAAATGCCTGCGCAGTCCCTTTGTAGGACTGCGCAGGCATTTCTGCTCGATGGTAGAGACGCAGACAGCAACACTTACCAGTTAGACAAATTATAGTTTGTCGAATAGCTTCCGAAAGAATATGTAGGGGCGGTCTGTGACCGCCCGCGGGCGAACACAGTTCGCCCCTACGAGGTGGATTGTAAGACTGTTGGATAAACTATAATTTATCTAACAGCCTAACGATTAATATTGTAGGGGCGATCATGGATCGCCCGGCGATTTTATGCGGTAAAATTAACCCTTTTGGCAGTCAACCAGCGACACGTGTTTTACCCCGGGCAGGGCAGAGAGCTTTGCCACAGCTGCCTTGTGCTTTTCGGAGAATGCCAGTTCATAAACGGCCTCGGTGTAGTCTGCAGTCTGGGTCAGGGCAGAGAGCTTATAGGGCAGCTTGCTGCCGTCTAAGAAAGCTTCCACCCGGTCGGTTGCCTCGGCGTTCTCTGCCCGGATCACCAGCAAGAACGATTTTGCATACCGATTGAGCACCAGCAGACTCACCACACACACCGCGCCGATAAACAGGCTGCCGATGAGGGTGATGAGATAAAATCTTGCGCCGGCGGTAATACCTGCGGCCACGCACCAAAACAGGAACGCGGTGTCGGAGGAGTCTTTGATGGCAGTGCGGAAACGGACGATGGACAGAGCGCCCACCATACCCAGCGACAGCGCCAAATTGGAAGTGATGGTCAGTACGATCATAGCGCTGATGGAAGTGATCAGCAGCATAGTCAGGCAGAAGCCGGTATCCGCAGCGGCGCGCTTGCGGGTGTTTTTGTAGATCAGCAGGATAAACAGACCGGCAAGCAGGGAGGTAGATAGCGCCAGCAGGATATCCACCGCGGTAACACTGGTGTCAAAGCCGTCTAAAACACTGTTTTTAATGGCATCAATAATACTCATAGTTTGCGCTCCTTTAAATGAATTTTTCTCTGCACAGAGCATATTTGGATACGGATAAGGCTTGGGCGGAAATGGCGCTTAGCTGCCGCACAAAGGCAGGCAGATGGGTGTTGTACTTAATTTCCATGATGACGGTGTTTCCGTCCAGCACAGGGATACCCACCCGGTCCGGTTCAAACAGAGATTCTGCATCCGGCGGCAAAACTTCCAACCCCATATCGAAGGTCAGCCGCAGATCCGTGCCGGGAAACAGGAACGCATCCCGCCGATAGCGGATGGCGGTAGCAGGCCGCATTCCGCCGGAGAGCATTTGCAGCGCCAAGGGTTGGGCATCTTCTGAAAGCTTTGCAAGATCCCACCCGGGCATTCCCAGGAAGGCCAGCTGATCTTTTAGGATCACCGCGGACTGCTTTTGGGTCATAATGCCCTGCTTTACCTTCCGTTCCAGGCGGATCAGATCGGCATTTGCGTCATAAGTGCGCAGCCGGAACTTGGTGTGGACTGCCAGGCCGTCCTGTTTTTCCAGCAGCGCGGTGTTTTTTAAATCATCGTAGTATAAAGAAGTGATGGTGTAGCTGCCGTTTTGACCGTGGGGGTCCGGTGTCAGCACCTGACCGGCTCTGGCCTTTAGCAGGGCGTACTGCCGGTAGTCGATGAGATATTTTTCTTCGTGCCGCTCAGCCATTATGCGCCCTCCTGTACGGGGAAGCCGTAGTCGATCATCTGCTGATCGGTCAGGCCGAAATAACTTTGCACAAAGGCAGGCAGCTTCTTATTGCGGGATGCGGGGAACTTCCGGAGATAATCCACGCTGCCCTGCCAGCCGGAGTAGCTTCTGCCCCACTTTTGACAGTCCCGCTTCATATCCTCGGCGATCAGCGCCTCCAGTTCATCTACCCGGGCGGTAACATTTTCCACGGACCAGATGTTGTTCATCTGCCAGGCAAACCGGCTGACAAACTTTTCCTTAAATTCGGGATTTTTCAGCAGCGCGTTAATCAGCTTGGTGGAAAGGGCTCTTCCGCCGCCGGTGCCGGAGGGGTGGGTGTAATCCTTTACGGTATCATAGTCGGAAGAGGAGAAGGACAGGTCCGTGTCATAGAACAGCCAGGTCCATTTTAAGTCTGTGGTTTTAAAGAACTTAATATTGTCGATATCGATGTTGGCAATATACATTTGGGCGATCATAAAGTCGATGTAATTATCCACATCCATTTGGGAGCATATGTAGTCGTAATGCTCCTGCACAGTCAGATCGTGGGTGTGGGCATATTCCACCATTTTCTTGTATTCTGTGTTGCCGTTAAACTCGGTGATGGATACATCCTTGGGGTCAGCATTGTAGTTACCGGCAACAAAATGTTCGTTGGTTTTTTCCCGGATGTAGTATACGCCCCAAAATTCACCGTTTAAGTACAGCACCACCGGGCGGTATTTCTGCACGGCCACGGTAGTCTGGTCGGCGACCAAGGAGGTCAGCAGCACATCCCGCATACGGGCAACCATAGCGTCCTGTCCGCTGCAGCGCAGGATGAAGGATTCGAAGTTGGAGATGCCCTTGTCCCCAAAGAGGGAGTAGTTCAGTGTGCCGGTGCCGTAGAAATCCCGGAACTTCACATCAAAGGCTTTGGTAGCCAGCGCCCGGGAGTAGGCGCCGAAAATGGAAATGCCGCAAGGCTCGGAAAAGCCGGTGCCGTCCAGTTCAAACAGGGAGATCGTGGCTTCCTTTTCCCAGTTCTGCCAGTAGTTTGCACCCCAGTGAGGGGATGTGGCGCCGGCATTTGGGCCTTCCACATAAATACCGGTATTGTAATCCCACAGATTATCCGGTTCGGTCACCAGGCTGACTACCGGCAGGCTGTGGCCTTCGCCGATCACATAGGTCAGCGTCAGAATCTCAGAGGGCATTTTGCCCGGCTCAATGCAGACTGCCCGGATCACCGCGGTGCGGTCCAAATGGATCGGCCCGGTGTAGCGTGTGGACTCTGCAGTGGGAGCGGTGCAGTCGGTGGTATAGTACACCGCGCCGCTGCCGGAGAGGGTAATGTCCAGGGCGGCATCGTAAGCGCCCTGGGGTGCAGAGGCTTCCGGCACTGCCGAGAGGGCCACTGCGTTGCCATTGCCGCTGCCGGGGGTGGGAACGGACAGGCAGGAGAATGCGCCGTTTCCGTTTTCCCGTCCGTAGGAGATATCGGTAGCCATAGCCGGCAGGATGGCATAGTCCACCACCGTGCCGTTTTGAGACAGATAGACCGCCTCGCCGTTTGCGGATAGGTTTGCCGGCAGCCGGGTGTAGCCGGAGAGATAGATATCCTTCTCGGACATAAGCAGTACGCAGTAAGCGCCGGGGGCCAAGGTTTTATCCGGCAGGGGGCATTCCTGCAGATCCCCCGCATCGGTGGAAATCGCGTAGTCCTTCAGATTGATGGACTGACCGGATGCATTATAAAGCTCGATCCAGTCGCAGGTCTTGCCGTAAGAGCCCTTTAAGTAAGAGGCATTGGTGCTCATCATTTCCGAGATTCGCAGCGTGCCGGGCAGGAACTGCTGCTGGAACAGTTTAACGCCCGCATCGGTGTTTTCAAAGCCAAGGGATACCGGACCGGTGGTGTACAGACCCGTATCGATAAGCTGCGTACTCTGTCCCTGCGCTACATTGGAGCAGGCCACCCGGGATGCCCATTTTCCGCCCGGCGCCATCAGGCACAAAACTTCTCTGGTAGACAGGGAGAAGCCGGTCTGGGCACGGCCGCAGGGTATTACCATACATTCGCCGGGAGCAAGGATCTGCTGGGGCAGAGCGTAGCAGTAGGGATCTCCCCCGTCGGACAGATACCAGCCGGTGGTGTCCACCGGGGCGTCTGAGCGGTTATAAATTTCCACAACGTCAATAAATTCCCCCCGATAGGGCACATCCGCTGCGGAAAGCAGCAATTCCCGCACCACAAGAGCGGGGTTTTCAGCCATCCGGGACTCCGAAAAGGTCGCTGCGCCCACGGCATCATTGGCATAGCCAAGGCTTACGGGGGAAGCGGCATATTCTCCCGCACTGTTTAGCGCCCAGGAGATGTTTTCTCCGGGGAAAGAGACAGGCAGGGCAGTGTAGCTGCCATCCTTTCCGGTGAGACACAGAGTTTCTCCCCGGGACAGGGCGAAGTTTGCGTGAATTTCCCCGTTTTCACCTACATAATTCTCCCCATCGCAGTACAGGGTGACGTAATCACCGGCATTGAGTTCGATGGCGGGCAGGCGGTAACGGAAACGGAACTGGGGATCGTCCGACAGCCAGTATTCACCCAAATAGATGGGGGCACTGCCGCTGTTATAAAGCTCTATCACATCAGAGAAATTCCCCTGTTCATCCGGCAGGGAAGAGGCATTTTGGGTGAGCACCTCAGAGATTTTCAGCAGGGGGTTTTCGTTTACAGACCCCTCCTGAAATGCCTGCAGACCGGCCTTGGTGTTGGGAAAGCCGGGGGTAGCGGTTTTGGAGAGGGTGTAGTCCGGATCACCGTAAAGCAGCACCTCATCGGCGCTCATAGGCTTTGTGGTTACCTGGGCTACGGTTTTTCTGTGGGGATTTACCAGCATAACGGTCTCTTCACTGGTGGCATCCAGGGAAAAACCGGTGAGTTCTTTGTCTAAAAACAGCACTAAGTAAGACCCACTGGGCAGGGGCAGATCACCGAAAGGCTGACTTTGGGCGCTGCCGTCAGTAAGCCAGTAGCCTTTTAAATTAATGTCTTCACCGCCGTTATAGAGCTCGATGTAATCCCGGTAACGGCCGTCATTATCTGCAAGGATGCCGTCATTTTTGGCGCAGACCTCGCTGATGATCAGATTGGTGGCTTTTTGATCGTGACCGGGCAGCGCGCCGTCCAGGGAAAGACCCCAAAGGATTGCGGCCAAAAGACTACCTATCAAAATAACGGACAGAATCAGCAGCCGGGGAGATATGGGTTTTCCGGTAGTTTGTTTCATATACATAAACCTCTGCATAAATTTGTAGCAAGCAGGATACAATTCGACAAATTTTATTATACTTCCCCTATACCTATAATGCAATAGATTCCCACCTGGAAAATATAACAAAAAACCGGAGCAGATTTTTCTGCTCCGGTTTTTGAAAGTTTTCAATTATCTTTTAACTCTTGCGTTGCCGCCCCAAACGGACCAAACCACGTCCTCGTCAGCAGGCTGCGCATAGTCGGTCAGGAAGGTGGTAGCCAGTGCGCCGGATGCCCAACCGAATTGGATCCACTTTTCGGATTCCCAACCCTTCAAAATGCCGTAGAGCATACCGCCTACGAAGCCGTCGCCGCCGCCGATACGGTCCAGAACGGTGATAGGACGAGGCTCAACTACGTGCCACTCGTCACCGGCCAGCATAATAGCGCCCCACAGGTGGTTGTTTACATTCACAACCTGACGCAGGGTGGTAGCGTAAACAGAAGCATTGGGGAACTGTGCCTTTACGCGGCCGATCATCTCCTTGAAGGAGTCGATCTTGGCGCCGATATCCTTGCCGCCGGCCTCGGGGCCCTGTACGCCCAGGCACAGCTGGAAGTCTTCCTCATTACCGATGAGAATGTCCGCAACGGAAGCAATCTCGGTGAAGATATCGTGCAGCTCCTGCTCACGGCCCTTCCAGAAGGATGCCCGGTAGTTCAAGTCGAAGGAAATGAGCGTACCGTACTTCTTGGCAGCACGGGCCAGTTCCAGGCAGAATACGGAAGTATCGTGAGACAGTGCGCCGATCAGACCGGACAGGTGCAGGATGCCAACACCCTCCTGGCCGAAGATACGCTCCAGGTCAAAGTCTTTAATATTCAGGGTGCGGCCAACTTCGCCCGCGCGGTCGTTGCAGACCCGGGGGCCACGGGAGCCGTAACCGGAGTCAGCGATATTGAACTGATGGCGGTAGCCCCAGGGATCGCCCTGCTCGACTTCCTTGCCCTCGTAGTCCATACCGCGGCTGCGGAGATCCCGCTTAATGAAGTCAGCGATGGGGCTGCCCTTTACGAATGTGGTCAGCACCTTAGTGGGCAGACCCAGGTAAGCGGAGATGGAAGCCACATTGGTCTCAGCGGAGGTGGCCTGCATCATAAACATATTGGAGGAGGCAACGGGCTGGCCGTTGGGAGGCGTGATACGAACACCCATACTGGTAGGTACTACCAGTGCGTACTTGCAATTTTCACGAAGCTTCATAGTAACTTTCCTTTCTATTATACGTCGTACTGGGTAGCGGAGGTGTTGCCACCGTGACCGGTCCAGTTGGTGTGGAAGAACTTGCCTCTGGGCTCGTCGATACGCTCGTAGGTGTGGGCGCCGAAGTAGTCACGCTGTGCCTGCAGCAGGTTTGCGGGCAGTCTGTCGCAGCGGTATCCATCGTAGTAAGCAAGGGCAGAGGAGAATGCGGGAGTGGGCATACCGCTGAGGGCGCCCTGGGCAACGACCTTCCGCCAGCCGGGCAGTAGGTCTGCGATCTTCGCGGTGAAGTAGGGATCCAGCAGCAGGTTGGTGAGGGCAGGATTTGCATCGAAAGCTTCCTTGATCTTGCCCAGGAAAACGCTGCGGATGATACAGCCGCCGCGCCACATCAGAGCGATGCCGCCGTAGTTTAAGTTCCAGCCGTAGGTCTTGGCAGCTGCGCGCATCAGGGTGTAGCCCTGTGCGTAGGAGACGATCTTGGAAGCCAGCAGCGCGCAGCGGATGTTTTCGATCCACTCAGCCTTCTCCTGCGCGGTCAGCTTCAGAGCTGCGTCAGCAGAGCCGGGCAGGACCTTGGCAGCGTCTACACGCTCGTCCTTCATAGCGGACAGGCAACGGGCAAACACAGCCTCGCCGATCAGCGTCAGAGGCACACCCTCGTCCAGAGCAGCGATGCCGGTCCACTTGCCGGTACCCTTCTGGCCGGCGGTGTCCAGAATCTTCTCTACGATGGGCTCACCGTCGGTATCCTTGTAAGCCAGAATATCCCGGGTGATCTCGATCAGGTAGCTGTCCAGGTCGCCCTTCATCC
Source organism: Faecousia sp. (assembly GCA_045606605.1). Lineage (GTDB taxonomy): Bacteria > Bacillota > Clostridia > Oscillospirales > Oscillospiraceae > Faecousia. The sequence goes on along the minus strand of JAZUSG010000155.1, from coordinate 5,060 downwards.
AGTCGGCAAAGACCTGGTGCATCTCATCGTCGGACATACCCAGCATATTCTTCATCAGGTGGTAGGCTTCGCAAATCAGCTGCATATCGCCGTACTCAATGCCGTTGTGGACCATCTTTACGAAGTGGCCTGCACCGTTTTCGCCAACCCAATCGCAGCAGGGAGAGCCGTCTTCTACCTTAGCGCAGATCGCCTGCAGAATGGGCTTTACGCTGCTCCATGCCGCGGGAGAGCCGCCAGGCATCAGGGAAGGACCGTTCAGTGCGCCTTCTTCGCCGCCGGAAACGCCGGTGCCGATATAGAGCTTACCCTGAGATTCCACATACTGGGTGCGGCGGACAGTGTCGGGGAAGTGGGAGTTGCCGCCGTCGATGATGATGTCGCCATCATCCAGCAGGGGCAGCAGCGCCTCGATGGTAGCGTCCACAGCAGCGCCGGCCTTGATCATCATCATGATCTTGCGGGGCTTTTCAATGTTTGCTACCAACTCTTCCATAGAGTAAGTGCCGATAATGTTCTTGCCTGCGCCGCGGCCTTCCACGAAGTTTTTGACCTTCTCGGTGGTGCGGTTGTAGACAGCGACTGTGAAACCCTTGGACTCCATATTGAGGACCAGATTCTCGCCCATAACGGCAAGACCGATCAGACCGATATCAGCTTTTTTCATTTGTTAAGACTCCTTTTATGATGAATTTTTATTATTTTTCGAAAATTTCCCGGTGGCGGGCCTTCAGACCCTCCAGCACGCTGTAGGGGATCTCCAAATTGCCCTTACCCTTGCCGATGGCAATGTGAGGCTTGTTGGCGCCGTGATAATCCGTACCGCCGGAAATCACAAGACCCAACTCCCGGGCCATTGTTCGGTAGCGCTGCTCCATATCCGGTGTGTAGTCGGTGTAGTAACCTTCCACGCCGTCCAGGCCGTAGGGGATCAGCTCCTTGAGATATTCCCGCAGCTCGTCATCGGGCTTTTTGATCAGGTGCAGGTGTGCTGCCACCGCAATGCCCCCGGCCTCCCGGATGAGGGATACCGCTTCCGGACCGGTCAGCGCTTGCCGGTTACTATAGGCATAGCAGCCAACGCTCAAATAGCGGTTAAAGGCATCCTTCACGGATTCCGCGTAGCCCTTGCGCACCATGATCTGGGCAAAATGGGCGCGGCACAGCACGTCGTTGCCGCCGGCTTCCGCCCGCAATTCGTCCATAGTAATCTGGAAGCCTTGCTCATTGAGCTTTTGGCATACCTCAACCTGCCGCTCGTTGCGGACTTGCAGGGCATAGGCCATGGCGTCCTGCAGCTTTTTGTTGTGGATATCCACAAAGTAACCTAAAATATGCAGCTCGGTATCCGACTGAGCGGAAAGCTCCACCGCCGGGATCACTTCCACGCCCAAAGCTTTGCCGGCATCCATTGCCTCCTGCACACCGGTGATGCAATCGTGATCGGAAAGGGCGATGGCCGCAAGACCCGCATCATAGGCAGAGCGCACCACATCGGCAGGGGTTTGCGCGCCGTCGCTGCACAGAGAGTGGGTGTGTAGATCGATTCGTTTCACAGCCTACTCCTTACTGGTCGCAGACCCACAGACCCAAAGCGGGGTTGGAGATGTAGAAGATCTCCTCGCCGTCAATGGTGTGGAAACCGTCAGTGAGCTTCGCGGGGTCGTACTTGGCAGCCATCTCCTCATAGGGAGCATAGTTGAAGGCAGCGCCACGGACTTCTTCCTCGGTGAGCTTACCGGCGCAGTAGGTGATCTTGAAGCGGCCGTCGGAAGAGCCGTGGATCAGATGCGCGGCAACGGAGAGATTCTCCCGCAGGTCTTCGTTTTCGGGAGCATCCACCAGCTTCAGCACATTTTCTCTGCCCACATAGCCGTATTTGCGAATCAGCTTGTCATTCTCAGCGTCTTCGCCAAAATGACCAACCGCAGGGGCAAGCACGATCAACTCACCGCCGTCGGCGATGGCCATACGGGTGCGGTAGATCGCCTTGTTACCCAGCCAGGTACTCTTAAACTCCCGGGGGTCCAGGTAAACGACTACCTTCTGTATCCGTTCTTTCATATGGGTGAGGTTAATCTCCTGACTCTTCTTCACGGCAGCCTCAAAGGGCGCCCGGTCAGAGCCGATATACAGACCGTGGATGGTAACCTCATCACCTTTGTTGGTGGTGGTAGTCAGCACGTATACCAGCGGCACATCCTTCAGGAAATGCTCCTGGGCATAGTCAAACACCCGGCGGACAGGGGAGAAGTCCTTGCCCATGATCCGCTCCATACCGTAAAAGGCACCCAGCATATGGGAGGAGTTGATCATAGAAGAGCCACCGCAGCCGACGAAAATATTCTTGCTGTAGTTGGCCATACCCACCACTTCGTGGGGCACGACCTGACCGATGGACAGGATCAGATCGTAGGAGGGGTCCATAATGCAGCGGTTGACTTCCACATCGATGCTGTTATTGACCAGTCCCTCGGAAACTTCCGACACAAAGGCGGCGGGCACTTCGCCCAGTTTTACCACATCGGTGCGCCAGTTGTGGACGATCATCCGGTCAAAGGGAACACCTTCACCGAAAAATGCCACCCATTCCTCTTTCGTCATCGGCACGTGGGTGCCCAGAGCGGGCATAATGTCCACCTGGCAGGTATCCTTGAGCAGCTCATAGTAAATGGCTGTGATCTTACCGGCGCCGGAGTACATTCTGGTGTAGTCGGGGGGCAGGATCAGAACCTTTTTTAAGCTGCGGCCTTCCAGAGATTGTTTCAGGGCTTCCCGTAATTGCTCGGCGGGAATGCCGTTTTCATATTCGTAGATCATAAAAATGCCTCTTTTCACCCTTTGTAAAGGGTCATATTTACGCATTATCAAGTGTAGCACAAAAGTTTTTGAAATGCAAGATGAGGAATGTATTTTACCGGGGTAATTGCATCCCATATTTTCCAATTTAATCCAAAACTATTGACCCCAGCGGGGGGTGGGTGGTAAACTATGGATAATGGCGGGGCATTTTTATGCCCTTCTAAAGAGGATATAAAGAGAAAGAGGAGAAAATATGGATAAGAAAAAGCTGCGCATGTGGTCGCTATCCGCCCTGGCCGCGATCTTTGTCCTAAGCGTGCTGGAAGGCATATTTTACAATTCTTATATTCTTACAGTAGCAAACGGTGTGTTAAATCCTCTGTTGCTGGTGGCCGCTGCGGTGTGCGCATACCTGGCTCTCGATGAGCAGGCAAATTGCGCTGGGAAATGGCAGTGGGCCGTGATCGCAGTACATACCGGCATCGCTCTTAGCGGTGTGGGTCAGATCCTGCAGCTGTGTCTGCAGAAGGCCGAGATCATCCGGCTCTTGGTCATCCTGTGCTACACCTTGGCCAGCGCAAGCTTTGCTCTGTGCCTGTTCTTTAAGAAGTTTGAGAAACTGATCCCCGGCACTGTTGCGGTCTTTGCCGTTGCCGCAGTGCTGCGGGGTCTGGCAAATGAGGGCGCAGCCTTCCTGGAAGTGCTGGTATATGCAATGGTGGCGATCATTGTTGCTGACCGGGAACGGGAGCAGAACCGCATCCTCAGAACGATCGGCGTGGTGCTGACAGTGGTCTGCAGCTTCCTGTCTATGGGAGTCTTTGCCGCAGCCAGCTGGATCGTCTTTTTGTATGTGCTGGTACCTGCCCAGAAGCGGGAGAAAAAGCGTCTGGACTTTGCTAAGGTTACCGCTGTGCTGTGTGTGATCACAGCCCTTGCCGGCTGCCTGTCCTTCTGCCTGTCTGATCCAATCGGATCTACCGGCTCTGCAAAGGAAAGCGTTGCCCAAATGAACGCCAACATCGACAGACAGGAAACGGCGCTGGCTGAGTATAAATTAAGACTAACGCAGTACAAAGCAGAGCTTACCCAAAAGCAGACAGAGCTTGCAAATGCAAACGATGCCCTTGTGCAGGCGCAGGAAGCGCTTACCAACGCAAAAAATGAATTGCAGGCGGCCAATGACGACCTGGATGTGGTGTGTCCGCGAAGCAGCTATAGCGGCTTTTACTGCACCACAGATTGCCTGTATCTCCACAAAGCGGTGGATGCGGCAAAGGATGTGGTGAACGATCAGGAGGATATCGTAAAGTCTGGTGAAAACAAAAAAAGCAGCTGCGAGAGAGCAATTTTGGCGGCTGAAAGAAACATTGAACAGACAGAAGAAAACATCGCAAGCGCAGAAGAAGAAATTGGGACCTTAAACGAACGGATCGCGCAGATGCAGTCTAAGGTTTGGGCAGAGCGGCTTGCCTTTGTGGTAAAGGCTGCGGCCGTTCTCCTGTTCGGCTTTGCTCTTTGCGCGTTTGCCAAGTGCTTATTTACCGGCGTGTACGAAAAAACCGCCTTGCTTGCCTGCGGCGGTATGGCCCTGAACACACTGCTTCCCATTTTGCTTGGAACTTTGGGCGCAAAGGTATGGAACTGGAAGGTTCTGCTGTACGTCCTGGAAAGCCCCTATGTATGGAATCTGAGCCTGGCAGCGCTCTTTGCGGTGATCCTCACAAAGAAAAAGGGCAAGCCGGTGAAGTTCCGGGTGCTGGCCATCTTTGCATCCATCTTTATGGCCCTGGCGCCTTTGGCATCGGGTAGCATTACCGCCCTGGTAATCTATAGCATTTATGCCCTCACAACGATCTGCATTGCCCTGGTGCTGGTACCCTCTGTATTTACAGAATACAACAGTATTGCAAAGCATATCTTCTTCAGCCTGATCACCCTTGGCGTATGGCCGATGATCTGGATCTACCACGTCACCAAGAACCTGAACAAGGTCTCCGGTGTGGAAGATAGAAAGCCTGCAAGAGAAGTGCTTCTGTGCCTGTTTTTGCCCTTCTACTACACCTACTGGCTGCTGAAGACCGGCGAAAATGTGGAAAGCTACGGCGCAGAAAAGGGCAAGCAATTTAAGCTGGATATCTTGTGTCTGGCCTTCGCGTTCGTTTGCCCGCTGATCGCCACCGTGCTGATTCAGAATAAGATCAATCAAATCGTAGGCAAACCCCAGTAAATAGAAATGTAGCATTTATAAAATAAGC
>JAZUSG010000154.1:0-5153 GCA_045606605.1 Faecousia sp. | reverse complement strand
TTCATATCCGGCAGATAAATATCCACAAGTCCCTGCAGCGCGGCGATGGTTTCCGCTGACTCATAGCCGCCGCAGTTATACACCACCGGAACGGGAAGCTTGGGGGAGAGGGCAGGCTTGATCGTGGGGAGAAATTGGGTGGGGGTAACCAGATCGATATTTTCCGCCCCCTGATAAATCAGGTCTTCCATAGCTTGCCGCAGCTGGGCAGAGTCCATAGGCGTACCTTTCGGCGTGGCGGAAATGGCCCGGTTTTGGCAAAAGGTGCAGCCTAAGGTGCAGCCGCCGAAAAAAATCGCGCCGCTGCCGCCGCAACCGGCCAGTGCCGGTTCTTCCCACCGGTGGAGCATAGTCTTGGCGACCAATGCCGTATCCGGGCAGCCGCAAAATCCGGTTTCCCCGGAAGTTCTGTCCACACCGCACCTGCGGGGGCACAGGCTACAAGCCCCATAGTCCATGATCCACACCCTTTCTTTGCGGGTATTGTACCATATTTCCCTGTAAAAAGCTACCGTTACAAAAATTTCATTTGCTATTATGGCGGTTTTCGCGTATAACTATATAAGGAAACACAGGAGGTGTTATATTGTGAAATTACAAGCATCTGTTTTACACCGGCAATCCCGGGATCTGCTGCAGAAGGTAGAAAATCCCAAAAAGCTGGTGCTGATACATACAGTCGTTTCCGTGGGCAGTTCCTTACTGGTTACGGCGCTCAATTACCTGCTGAGCCTGTCGATTGAAGACACAGGCGGACTTTCCGGAATGGATCTGCGCACGATCCTGGAAACAGTCCAATCGGTGCTGGAATTGGTGGTTATGTTCGCGCTGCCCTTTTGGGAGATCGGCCTTATTTATGTGGGACTTAGGTGGATCAAAGGGGAGAAGGCCACAGCATCCACACTTTTGCAAGGTTTTCGCCGATTTGCCCCGGTGCTGCGATTCCGGGTTCTGTATAGTCTGATTTTTATTATCGTGAGTATCGGTCTGTTGAATATCTGCTCCACGATGTATATGCTGACACCCTTCGGGAAATCCTTAGCGGATCAGCTAATACCGCTGATGGACCCGGCACTTACCACACAGCAATTGAGAGAAATGCTGACACCGGAGCTGATGGGTGCGATTATGAAGGAAATGATCCCGCTGTTTATCCTGTTTGCCGTGGTGTTTATCCCGGTGGCGCTGGGTATCTTCTACCGGTTGCGGCTGGCAGAGTACGGAGTTATGGATGACTTGGGCGTCAGAAAAAGTATGGGTATCAGCATCCGGGCGACCCGGAAAAATACCTGGCAGCTTATAAAAATAGATCTGCATTTTTGGTGGTTCTATCTGCTGCAAGGCCTGTGCGTAGCGCTGTGCTATGGAGATCAGATCCTGCAGTTGGCAGGCATTTCTCTGCCGGTTTCCCCGGCTGCGGTCTTCTTCCTGTTTTATACAGCAGGAATGGTGCTGCAGGGAATCCTGGTTTGGCAGTGTCAGGACCAGCTGCTGGGCACATACTGCCTGGTATATCGGGAAATGGCCGGCGAACCGGTTGCACCGCAGGATGCCGCGCAACAATAAGTATAAAGAGCGATGCCGATTACGGCATCGCTTTTTTGTGTGGAATATTTAACCAAACGGTTAAATAATGCTTGACAAAGGGGGGCAGCCTGTTGTATTCTATATTTAACCAAGAGGTTAAATGAAAGAGAGGCGATCCTATGGGAATCCAAACCACCCTGAAAGCCCTGTCTGACCCGGTTCGCAGGGAAATATTGGGCCTTCTGAAGACCGGCCGACTTTCCGCTGGGCAGATCGCAGAACAGTTTCCGGTCAGTGGCGCTGCGGTCTCCAAGCACCTGTCTGTCCTGAAGGAGGCAGATCTGATCCGGGATACCCGAGAGGGCAAATTCATTTTCTATGAGCTGAACACCTCCGTTTTGGAGGAAGTGATGTTGTGGATGGCGGCTTTGAAAGGAGAAGGAAAATGATTAAGAAGAATTGGAAGACACTACTCATTACATCGGTGGTGATTTTACTGCCTATGCTGGCGGGGGTGATTCTTTGGAATCGGCTTCCGGAGCAGATTCCTACCCATTGGAACGCAGCGGGAGAAGTGGATGGCTGGAGCAGTAAGCCCTTTGCGGTGTTTGGTTTATCTTTCTTAATGCTGGCGCTCCATTGGTTGTGCATTTTGGGCACTGGCGCAGATCCCAAGAAGCAAAACCATCCGCAAAAAGTGGTGCAGCTGGTGCTTTGGATCATTCCGGTGATCTCTGTGCTTTTGCACGGCGTTACCTATGCGGTAGCGCTGGGCAAGCAAATCCGAATGGAAATGGTGATGCCGATCTTTGTTGGATTGGTACTGGCGATCGTGGGCAATTATCTGCCCAAGTGCAAGCAGAATTATACCATCGGCATCAAAATCCCCTGGACGCTGAACAGTGAGGAAAACTGGAACCGCACTCACCGGTTTGCCGGCAGGATTTGGCTGATTGGCGGCATTCTCATTATGCTCACCGGCTTTGTTGGCGGCGTTTGGATTTTGCTCCCCATTATGCTGATGATGATACTGGCCCCTATGATTTACTCGTACATCCTGCACAGCAAAGGTGTATAAAAATAAAACCCCGCCAATGGCGGGGTTTTATTTAAGTTCTGTGTACGATCTGTCCGCTTGTGGAAATGGTAACCACTTGCCAGGGCAGGACTTTGCCGCTGTTTTGGAGCGCCTGCTGCACCGCAAATGTAATGCCGCCGCAGCAGGGTACCTCCATCCGCACCACAGTAATGGATTCGATAGCATTGTTTTTCAGAATTTCTGTGAGCTTGACGGCGTAATCTACACTGTCCAGCTTGGGGCAGCCGATGAGAGTAACGTGATCCCGGATAAAATCCCGGTGGAAATTTCCGTAGGCATAAGCGGTGCAATCCGCCGCGATCAGTAGTTTCGCCCTGTCCAGCCAGGGCGCGCGAATGGGCGCAAGCTTTAGCTGCACCGGCCATTGCCGCAGCTGGGAGGGGGAATCTGTATCTGTAGAGGGCGCAGAAGAACTCAGCAGCGCCTTTGCCACCGTTCCGGGACAGCCGCCGGCGCAGCCCTTATGGCCTTTCGCCGCCTCCACGGCAGCTGCGTCATAGGCAGCAGCTTCCCGCTGTACAAAGGTGATTGCGCCGGTGGGGCAGGTGGGTAGACAGTCGCCCAGCCCGTCGCAGTAATCGTCCCGCAGAAGCGTTGCCTTGCCGTCTACCATACCGATCGCACCCTCGTGGCAGGCATCGGCGCAAGCGCCGCAGCCGTTACACTTTTCTTCGTCGATTTGAATGATCCTGCGCACCATACTATGCACCTCTTTCTTTTTGACTTTCTAAGATCTTCATCATTTGGGCATACATTTCCTCCCCCACACATTCCTTGGCGTGGGCGCACCACTGCACGCAGCTTAAGTTATCGTTATAGGCCACAAATCCGCAGTGCTCACAGGGCATTTGGGTATCGATGGAAAACAGTTCGATCTCGTGGCCACACTGGGGACAAATCTTTTCGATAATGGTGGGCGTTTTGGGTTTTGCCTGGCATCCACTTAAAATCATAAACAGCACCTCCTTGACTTTGTACTGTTATTTTAGTATAGTAGCAGAAAAAAGATGTTGGAATTCCAACAAAGGAGCGCTTATGGAAAAATATTTCACGCTGCTTCTGCAGCATCCCCTCTTTGCGGGAATCGACCGGGAAAGCCTGCGCAGCCTGTTGGGTTGTCTGGCGGCAAAAACAGAAAGCTTTGCAAAGGGCGACCCGGTGTTTATGGAGGGAGACCGGGCAGGACTCATCGGCTTTGTGCTGGCCGGTTCGGTGCAGATCGTGCGGGACGATTACTACGGCAACCGGAGTCTATTGATGATCGCAGAGACCGGGGAGGTGTTTGGAGAGGCCTATGCCTGCGCAGGCTTGGATGCGATGCCGGTGAGCGGTTATGCGGCGCAGGATAGTAAGATCCTGTGGCTGGCTTGCCGGAAAATGCTCACCGTCTGCACCAATGCTTGCATATTCCACAACGCCCTGGTGCAGAATCTGCTGCAGGTGGTGGCGCAAAAGAATTTGATCCTATCCCGCAAGATCCAGTTTATGTCCCGCAAGACCACACGGGAAAAGCTGATGGCATACTTATTGGACCAGGCAAAGCAAAAGGGCGCATCGGAATTTACCATTCCTTTGGATCGGCAGGCTCTGGCGGACTTTTTGGGCGTGGAGCGCAGCGCTATGTCTGCAGAGCTGAGTAAGCTCCGGGCGATGGGGGTACTGGAGAGTAAAGGCTCCAAGTTTCACCTGCTGAAAGAGCAGCTATATGCGGGAGAAAATGCGTAAATCCTGATCTGCCCTCAGCAGAAAATCCGGAAAGCCCCGGTTTTTTGTACTCTGTGTCCAAACTTTCTTGTAAAAATTGTTGTATTTTTACAGTTTGGCTACTTTACAAGGAGTTTTGCTTATAGTATAATGATGTCGTATGGGGTCAATAGATCTCTGAAAAACTATCTATTTTGCTGCGAAAGCAGTACGAAAATTGGAGGAAAAAACCATGTCTGTAAAAGTTGCTATTAACGGTTTTGGCCGTATCGGCCGTCTGGCTTTCCGTCAGATGTTCGGCGCTGAGGGTTTCGAAGTTGTTGCCATCAACGACCTGACCTCTCCCGCAATGCTTGCCCACCTGCTGAAGTACGACTCCACTCAGGGCAATTACGCTGCTCAGGGTCATGTCGTTGAGGCTGGCGAAGACAACATCGTTGTCGACGGCAAGAAGATCACCATTTACGCAAAGGCTAACGCTGCAGAGCTGCCCTGGGGCGAGCTGGGTGTTGACGTAGTTCTGGAGTGCACCGGCTTCTACACCTCTAAGGCTAAGGCTCAGGCTCACATTGACGCTGGCGCTAAGAAGGTTGTTATCTCTGCTCCCGCAGGCAACGATCTGCCCACCATCGTTTACAATGTTAACCACGAGACCCTGACCAAGGATGACCACATCATCTCTGCTGCTTCCTGCACCACCAACTGCCTGGCTCCCATGGCTAAGGCTCTGAATGACCTGGCTTCCATCGAGTCCGGCATTATGTGCACCATCCACGCTTACACCGGCGACCAGATGATCCTGGACGGTCCTCAGAGAAAGGGC
>JAZUSG010000153.1:0-2825 GCA_045606605.1 Faecousia sp. | reverse complement strand
AATGGTCATTCCGAAGTATTTTGCGATCTTATATGCCAGCATGATAGACGGATTGTACCGCCCGTTTTCCAAAGAGCTGATAGTCTGCCGGGAAACACCCAAAGCTTTTGCCATTTCATCCTGTAAGATTCCCTGCTCTTTTCTTATGTTCTCGATTTTGTTCTTCATAAGGCACCTCCTTACCAAATGTAAAGCTTGCTTTACATCGATAATATAGCATATTGTTTTTAGAATGTCAAGCGTGCTTTACATATTTTCAAGAAAGAAAAGGCGGGGAATTGCCCGCCTTAATTACGCTGCTGCGTCCAGCATGTTTTCGATGAAGATGCCATATCCAGTTGTGGGATCATTTACCAGTACGTGCGTAACTGCCCCCACCAGCTTGCCGTCCTGTATAATCGGTGAGCCGGACATACCTTGCACAATGCCGCCGGTGGTTTCCAGCAGCGCCGGATCGGTAATGCGCAGCAAAATGTTGCGACCGGTATTGCCTGCGGTGGGATAAACCTTCAAAATCTCCACAGAATATTCCTGCATACACGCGCCCTGCACGGTGGACCGGATGGTTGCCGCGCCGGTATGCACATCCTTTGCCGCGGCTACCGGCAGGGTTTTACCGCTCCAGCCCACGCTTGTATTACCAAAAATGCCACGATTGGTATTTTTTGTCAGCGTACCAATGGGCTCTGCCTGGGTCAGCGCGCCCATCAGCTGACCGGGTTTGCCGCAAGCGCCCTTGCGCACGGAAACCACGGTGGCTTTATAGGCGTTTCCGGACACCATTTGCAGCAGCTCTCCCCGACCATTATTGACCCCGTGTCCCAGCGTGCCGAAGTCTCCCGTATCCGGATCGTACCAGGTTACCGTACCCACACCGGTGATTCCCTGTTTTAAATAAATGCCTATCTTCGGTCCGTCTTCGGTAACGGTGGGCGCTATTTTAATGGGGACCGTTTTTTCACCCCGCATAACCGTCAGTTCCACCACGCCTTCTGCCCGGTCCAGGGCGCGGCGGATATCTTCCGGCGCGTTCACGGCAGTACCGTTTATTTTTACGATCCGGTCACCCACCTGTAATCCCGCTTTTTGCGCTGCCGGGCCGATCTCATCGTGGAAAGCTGCAACGGTTACCGTATGATCCGCTAACTCCAGGCCAACCACCTGCCCCACCGGCACCAGCATTTTGGCGGCGCTGACGCTGATACTCATAATCCACACACATAGTATGCAGAAACCTGTGCGATTTAAAAAACGTTTCATCATCCGACCCTCCTTTTTGTCTGCCCTGTTAATATTCCTCGGTCGGCCCGGTTGTAACCCTTGCAAAAGTCGAAAAAAACGGCAAAAAATGGCAAAGAATTATGCTATTTACCCATTGACATTATAGGTAAATGATGGTATATTACCCACAGAAACAGTAGGTAAATACCCTGGAGGAATGAATATGCAAGTTTACGCAGATAATGCTGCTACTACAAAAATAAGCGCCCACGCGCTGCAGGCTATGATGCCCTGCTTTGAAATCTATTACGGAAATCCTTCCAGCCTGCACACCGTCGGCCAGGAAGCCAAGGAAGTGCTGGAGGATGCCCGCGCCCGGATCGCCCGCTGCCTGGGCTGCGAAGCCAGAGAGATCTATTTCACCTCCGGCGGCAGCGAGGCTGACAACCAAGCCATCCGTTCCGCCGCTTTTTACGGCGCAAAAAAAGGAAAAAAACACATTATTTCCACCGCTTTTGAGCATCACGCAGTGCTGCACACCTTAAACGCCTTGGAAAAAGAGGGTTTTGAGATCACCCTGCTGGATGTGAAAGAGGGCCACAACATCACTGCCCAGCAGGTGCGGGACGCCATCCGGCCGGATACCTGCCTGGTAACCGTTATGTACGCCAACAATGAGATCGGCTCGGTACTTCCCATTTCCGAGATCGGCGCTGTGTGTAAGGAGGCCGGTGTGCCCTTCCATACCGATGCGGTACAGGCCGTCGGTCATCTGCAAATTCAGGTAAAAGAACAGAACATCGATATGCTGTCCCTGTCCGGCCACAAGTTCCACGGCCCGAAGGGTGTGGGCGCGCTGTATGCCCGGCGGGGTATGCCCCTGGTGAATGTGATTGAAGGCGGCGCTCAGGAACGGGGCAAGCGGGGCGGTACGGAAAATCTGCCCGCCATCGTGGGTATGGCTGCTGCGCTGGAGGATGCCTGCGCCAATATGGACAAAAATAATGAAAAGGTTACCGCTCTGCGGGATAAGCTGATCGCCGGTCTTTCCAAGATCCCCCACTGCGACTTAAACGGCGATCGGGAAAATCGGCTGCCCGGCAATGTAAGCTTCTGCTTTGAGGGCATTGAGGGCGAAAGTCTTCTGCTGATGCTGGATGCCCAGGGCATCTGCGCCTCGTCCGGCTCTGCCTGTACCTCCGGCAGCTTAGACCCCAGCCACGTGCTGCTGGCCATTGGCCGGGTACATGATGTGGCCCACGGCTCTCTGCGACTTTCCCTGTGTCACGAAAACACCGAGGAAGAAGTGGACCACATTCTCACCGTAGTTCCCCAGGTGGTGGAGCTATTGCGGAATATGAGTCCCGTCTGGCGGGATCTGCAAACCGGAAAACGTGAATATATTCTGTAATAAGGAGAAATCATTATGGCACTATATTCTGAAGTGGTTATGGACCATTTTATGCACCCCCGCAATGTGGGCGTGATTGAAAATGCCGACGGAATCGGTGAAGTCGGCAACGCCAAGTGCGGCGACATTATGAAGATCTATCTGAAGATCGATGGCGACATCATTACCGATGTAAAATTTGAGACCTTTGGCT
>JAZUSG010000152.1:0-23479 GCA_045606605.1 Faecousia sp. | reverse complement strand
CCTGCTCCATCCATGTCACCGCGACAGTTAATGGCCAGGAGCAGGACTGGCTTCTCATGTTCAAGAATGAGACCCACAACCACCCCACGGAGATCGAGCCCTTCGGTGGTGCGGCTACCTGTATCGGCGGCTGTATCCGCGGCCCCCCCAGCGGCCGCGCCTATGTCCACCAGGCTATGCGCGTTACCGGCGCAGGCGATCCTCGGGTGGCCTTGAAGGATACCATTCCCGGCAAACTGCCCCAGCGCAAGCTGTGCCAGACTGCTGCAGCCGGCTATTCCTCTTATGGTAATCAGATTGGTTTGGCTACCGGTCATGTTGCTGAAATTTACCACGATGGCTATGCAGCAAAGCGCTTGGAGTGCGGTGCTGTTGTGGGCGCAGCTCCGGCATACAATGTCCGCCGCGAGCGTCCGGCTGCCGGTGATGTGGTCGTTCTGCTGGGCGGCCGCACCGGTCGTGACGGTATTGGCGGCGCTACCGGTTCTTCCAAGAGCCACAATATGAAGTCTCTGACCACAATGGCATCCGAGGTTCAGAAGGGCAATGCCCCTGAAGAGCGGAAGATCCAGCGTCTGTTCCGGGACAGCGCGGTTACACGACTCATTAAGCGTTGTAATGACTTTGGTGCAGGCGGCGTTTCCGTTGCCATCGGTGAGCTGGCTGCCGGTCTTAAGATCGATTTGGATGCAGTCCGCAAGAAGTACGACGGCCTGGACGGTACTGAAATTGCAATTTCCGAATCCCAGGAGCGTATGGCTGTTGTGGTTGCTGCTGAGGATGCGGATGCCTTTATCGCTGCAGCGCAGAAGGAAAATCTGGAAGCATACCGTGTAGCAGTTGTTACGGAAGCAGAAAGAATGGTTATGGTTTGGAAAGGCCAAACTATCGCAAACCTCTCCCGCGCATTTTTGGATACCAACGGTGCCAGCAAACATACTGAAGCTTACGTTACGAAAAAGGATTTGTCTGTGCTGAGCAATGCCCTTTATGGCTCCCTCCGTGAGATGGCAGGGGACTTAAAGACTGCAAGCCGCAGAGGTCTCGTGGAACGTTTTGACGGCAGTATCGGCGCAGGTTCTGTGCTGATGCCCTTCGGCGGTAAGACTCAGACCACACCTGCACAGGCAATGGCAGCGGTTCTGCCCGTTCTGCCCGGTCAGGAAACCTCCCAGGGCAGTGTAATGGCATGGGGTCTGGATCCGGATATGATGAGTGTAGATCCGTATACCGGTGCGCGTGCTGCGATTTATACCTCTATGGCAAAATTGGTTGCAGCCGGTGCAGACTACAAGAAGGCTTACCTGACCCTTCAGGAGTTCTTTGAAAAGCTGAAGAATGAACCCAATCGCTGGGGCAAGCCTTTTGCAGCACTTCTTGGCGCATTGGATGCCCAGTTGGAGTTGGGAGCAGCAGCAATCGGCGGAAAGGACTCTATGTCCGGTTCCTTTATGGATATGGACGTACCCCCCACACTGATTTCCTTTGCTATCGCGCCCATCGACAAGGAGCAGGTGCTGACTCCTGAATTTAAGGCTGCCGGCAACCCCGTTTATGTATTCGGTCCTACCGATGCTACTGCGGAAAGCCAAAAGCAGGCTTGGGAATACTTCCACAAGCTGCACATTGCCGGCAAGGTTAATGCCGGTTGGGCGGTTGAGAACGGCCTGGGCGAGGCAGTTATGAAGATGTCCTTCGGTAATCGTATTGGCTTTAAGTCCTGCGGCGCTGTGGGTGAGGACTGGCATAAGAATTTCTACGGCTTCATCGTCGCTGAACTTACCGAAGATGTTGCGCTGCCCGGTGTGATGAAGATCGGTGAAACCACTGTGGAAACTGCGATTGTTCTGGACAGTGATAGCGCATCTATTGACGAGCTGCTCTCCATTAACGAGGATATTTTGGAGGATGTATATACTACAGTCGCTCCTGCTGATGCCAAGGAAATCCCGACATTTAACTATACAGGCAGCAGCGCAAAAGCACCTGCTGTGATGTGCGCGAAACCGAAAGTGCTGATCCCTGTATTCCCCGGTACTAACTGTGAATTTGACTCCGCACGTGCTGTTATGGCAGCCGGCGCTGATGCTGAGATTGTGGTTATCCGCAACCTGACTGCTGATGATGTTGCCAAGAGCGTGGAGTCCGTCGCTGCCAAGATTGCAGACAGCCAAATGATCTTTATCCCCGGTGGCTTCTCCGGTGGTGATGAACCGGACGGCTCTGCTAAGTTTATTACTGCATTCTTCCGCAATCCTGCGATTAAGGAGCAGGTAACCCGACTCCTTGATGATCGGGACGGTCTGATGTGTGGTATCTGTAACGGCTTCCAGGCACTGATCAAGTTGGGCCTGGTACCTTACGGTAAGATCATCGATACCGACGAGAATTGCCCCACTTTGACCTTCAACACCATTTCCCGTCACCAGTCCAAGATCGTCCGAACCCGGATCGCATCTAATCAGTCCCCCTGGCTGAGTCTGATGAATGTTGGAGATATTGTCAATGTTCCCATCTCTCACGGTGAGGGTCGCTTCTACGCATCCGAGGAACTGGCAAAGGAATTGGCGGCAAAGGGTCAGATCGCTACCCAGTATGTGGACCTGGACGGCAATCCCACCATGGATACAGCCTTCAACCCCAACGGTTCTCTGTTCGCAATCGAGGGTATTACTTCTCCTGACGGCAGAGTTATCGGTAAAATGGGCCACAGTGAGCGTATCGGCGCAGGTCTTTACAAGAATGTGCCCGGTAACTACGATATTCGTATGTTTGAAGCTGCAGTAAAGTACTTCAAAGGCTAATTGATACAATAAGACCCGAAAAGCATTTGCTTTCCGGGTCTTTTCCTTATTGTTCCAGTAGTTTTTTTGCTTTTCTTGCAACTACAATTTCTTCGTTGGTGTCCACAACGAAAATTCGCACTGGACTACCGTCTGCAGAAATGTCATCGCCGCCATTTACACATACATTTTTATTTTCGTCCAGCTTGACACCTAAAAATTCCAGCCCAGAAAGGCTCATAGCCCGAACAGTGTCACTCTTTCTGCCAATGCCACCGCCGAATACAATGGCATCCAATCCGCCCATTGCGGCGGCATATGCACCGATATACTTCTTGATGCCATAGGCGTATGCCTTGATGGCGTTCTGACAGTCCTTGTTGCCGTTTTTGGCGGCTTCTTGAATATCACGCAGATCATTAGATACGCCGCCGGAGAGACCATACAGGCCGCTCTTGGATTGGAGCATCGTTTTGACTTCGTTCAGTTCCATACCGCATTCTTCCACTAAATGGAAGATAATGTAGGGATCTATATCACCGATTCGGTTATTTTGCAACACACCGCACTGCAGTCCCATACCCATAGTGGTATCAATGCTGATACCTTCTTTTACCGCACACAGACTGCCACTGCCGCCCAAATGGCAACAAACCAGCTTCAGATCGTTTCGGCCCATCTTTTCAGCAGTCCAGGTAGACAGATATTCAAGCGATGCGCCGTGAAAGCCATACCGACGAATGGCGTGCTTCTTGCTTAGTTCCAGCGGAATGGAGTATAAATAGGCCTCCGGGGGCATATTGGCATGGAAGGCGGTTTCGAAAGAACCGATCATCGGTGTATCCGGCATCAGGTTTTTGAACTGACGAATGGCTGCAATATAGGGAGGATTGTGTGCGGGTGCAACGGAATTAAAATCCGCCATTGCCTGCAGAACATCTTCGGTTAGATATTGTACACCGGTAACACCTTTTGCGTGTACGACCTTAAATCCAACGCAAGAAATCTCGGAAAGAGATGCAATACAACCACAGAGCAGCTGCTCAAGCATTGCGCAAATTGCCTCCCTGTGACTGGGAAATACGGCTTCCTGGTTGACGGCATCGCCGGTTAGGTTGTTTTTATGGTAGAAGAGACTCTTTTCAGCGCCTACGCGCTCAGCACCTCCGGCGCATAGGACTTTCTCCCCGTTGTCCATATCAAATAACTGATATTTCAGCGAGGTGCTGCCAACGTTACAAATAAGAATATTCATAGAAAATCTCCTGATTATGGTTTGTATCGTAAATCTGCTTTTAATTTTTTCTGATATATGATAATAAAAGCGATGGTCTGAATAAGGAATGTGGCAATCCAAGAAATTAAATACGACGCATACAGACACTCCGGTGTGTGATACTGGGGAATCTGAAAAATCGTATAGATCCACACAATGCGAATACCGCAAACGCCTAAAACAGATATGACCATTGGCACAAGAGATGAGCCGAGACCCCGTAGCGCACCGGTGGTTACATCCATCATACCGCAGACGAAGTAGGGGAGTGCAATATAGGTAAGTCGAGTGATACCTACTGAGATTGCTTCTGCAGAGTCAGTAATGTAGATGGAGAGTAGTGGTTCTGCAAACAACCAAACAGCAGTTCCGGCAGCCAAACCGAATATGGTTACATACAAAAGGCAGGTGGCAAAAATTTTGCGAATTCTTTTAAATTGGTGCGCGCCGGCATTTTGGCCGATGTAATTTACGGATGTCTGATGAAAACTGTTCATCAGAACAAACACAAAGCCTTCCAAATTTGCCGATGCGCCGTTACCGGCTATAATTGCGTCAGAATTAAAGGAATTCACTGAGGATTGGATGATAACATTGGAGATGGAAAACATAGAACCTTGGATACCGGCGGGCAAACCGATGCGAATCATTTTAAACAGCTGCTTCTTATAAATGTGCATTTTGCGAAGCACCAGCTTACAACTGTCTGTTCTGCGCATAAGCGCCAACACTACTAAAACGGCGGATACACATTGCGAAATGGTTGTGGCAAGGGCAACACCCGCTACATTCATATCAAATGCCGTAACAAAGACAATGTTCAAGGCTACATTTAATATACCGGCAAGAGACAAGTAGATCAGCGGCGATTTTGTGTCGCCGGCAGCTCTTAGGATTGAAGCGGTAAAGTTATAAATCATATTAAACACAATGCCGCCAAAGTAGATCCGCATATAAACCGTAGAAAGGGGAAGCACATTTTCGGGCGTCTTCATTAACCTGAGAAAATCATCAGCGAAGAAAACACCCACCACCGTTAAAATAATACCACTGATAATAGCAGTAGGAATGGCTGTATGAACAACACGGTGGACCTCTTCGTCGTGTTGACCGCCAAGTCCGTGAGCAACCGTAACACCCGCACCAACAGAAAGACCGATGAATAGATTGACAATCAGATTGGTGAGCGCACCGGTAGAGCTGACAGCACCCACCGAAATACTTCCACAGTATTGTCCTACCACCATAAGATCAGCTGCATTAAACAGAAGCTGCAGGACACTTGTCAAAATGATGGGAATGGTGTACTGCAGGATTCCTTTATGTAATGATCCGTGCAGCAAATCGATGTTTTTCTTCATAATTTAATAACTTCTTTCACGCGTAGGGTTTCCTTTTCAACGGAGAACCGAATATCAAAACCAGCAAAGCTTAGACCGTAAATTCGCTCCGGATCGTCTTGATAGGAGGGCCGTGGGTCATGGGACAGCAGATCCACGATTGACGTTTGTTTTTCCTTTGGGAGTTTTGAAAGCAAATCATCCGGGAAATTAACTTTTAAAATGAAATCCCTTGCAGAGGAGGTGAAACCGCCCAGTGCATCCGGATGGGCATCCGCATAAGGAATATAGGGTTTAATATCGAAAATCGGCGTGCCGTCCATCAAGTCTGCGCCGGCAACATGAATGACAGTGCCCAGATCCCGTGTTTCTTCAAGACCGATCAGCTTGACGCAGGAGAGCCCCAAGGAATTTGGCCGGAACGGTGAACGGGTTGCGAAAACACCTATGCGGGTGTTACCGCCTAAACGGGGCGGACGGACAGTGGGAGACCAGCGGTCTGTTACGGATTCAGAGAACTGCCAAATGATCCACAGATGAGAGAAATCCTCAATTCCACGAAGCGCATCAGCGTTCCGATATTCGGGTTCAAACACAATTGTTGAACGAAGAGAGTCCACCATACCGCTCTGTCTTGGTATGCCAAATTTGGTTGAAAAATCACTCCGCATAGTAGCAATTGGGCGAATTTTAACTTCCATAGTTAGTTCCTGACCTTTCTTAAACAGAAAGAAATTGCAAAGAGGACCGCTAATACCAGTGCGATCGCAGCACCGGAGGAGGTGCCCAGGTAATAGGAAATGATTAACCCGATAATTCCGGCAACGAGGGCAAACAGAACAGAAAATAAATGATATTGACGTAGATTACGAGAAATATTTCTGGCTGCAGCACCCGGCAGGATTAAAAGGGAATTCAAGATCAAAAGACCTACCCAAGACATGGAAAGAGTAACAACCACTGCGATCACAGTAGTAAAGAGCGTCTGGCAAAGCGCCGGGTACAGTCCACGGGACGATGCAAGTTCCGGATACACGGATGACAAAATCAAACGGTTGCTATACAGCAACAAAAATATGCAAACGCCAAACAGTAAGATCGCGAGATACAAGATCTCTGCCGGTGTAACGGATAAAATATCACCAATTAAGTACCGGTTATATTTTGTAAAACTGCTGCCGCCCAGTGTTGCGATAAAGATACCAAGTGCCACAGCAGTGCACGAAAATACGCCAATGAGCGTATCTGCTGTCTGATTGCTCCGACTGCGCACAAAAGAGAACAGAAGTGCAAATGCAATGGCAAAAATTACAGCAACCCAGGTAGGTGATGTAAAACCACAGATGCAGCCGATAGCAATGCCGGTAAAAGCAGAATGTCCCAGAGCATCAGAGAAGAAACTCATACGTCCTGTCACAATCATGGTGGATGTTAGGCCAAATAACGGTGCAATCAACAGCACGGCAAGCAGTGCATTGCACATAAACTCCCATTGGAGCATTTTTACAGGAATTGCGAGACAGATTTTATACCATAGTTCCATCAGGCGGTACCTTCCTTCCTGTGAAATACGCTTCGGAATTCCTCAGAGTTTAAAACTTCATTCGGTGAGCCTTGCCGTATGATTTGCTTGTCGATCAGCACGACTTGATCGGCGTAGCGGGGGAGCGTTGTAAAATCGTGGGTGGTCATTAATATGGAAAGATCGTAAGTTTTACGGATCTCATCCAGCATATCCATCAACGTTTCCATACCTTCTACGTCCACGCCGGATAAAGGTTCGTCCAAAATTAAAATATTCGGCATCGGTTCCAATGCCAAGGCTAAGAGAATTCTCTGCAATTCACCACCGGAGAGCGTTCCGACACGCTTATCAATTAAGGCTTCTCCGTGAACCCGTTCTAAACATTCTGTGATCTTATTGCGCATTTTTTTGGATTGGCCTAAAAATGCAGGCCGTTTACTCATACAGCAGGAGAACAGATCAGTCACGCTGATGGGATCGCTGGGGTCGAAGACGGGACTCTGGGGCACGTAGCCGATTTTAGCCTTCCGGTTTCGTTGCCCGGGTACGGAAAACGAGAAGACACCGTCATAGGGCTGCTGCCCAAGAAGTGTTTTGATTAAAGTGCTTTTGCCGGCACCATTCGGACCGATCAGGGCAATAAGTTCTCCACAGTGAACGTGCAGATTGATACCGCTGATAATTGTGTTTGCGCCGATTTTTACAGATAGATCCTGAATTCGGAGACAGCAAGCCTGTCCGCAAGTATGTCCGTGCATTTCTTGGTTCATCCCAGAGCCTCCTTAATGGTATCAATATTTTTGTACATTGCATCAAAATAACTCTCACCGGAGATCGCCATATCCAGTGTATAGATTTTTACGCCCGTTTCCCGTGCAATGATTTCCGCAGCAGAACGACTACCGTTAGACTCAACAAAAATTGCAGGAGCATCACTTTCATCCACAAGCTTAATAAGTTCCAGTAAATCCCGTGCGGATGCCTCACTGCCGGATTCTTCCTCTATGGATTTTAAAATGGTTAGGTTAAAACAGTCGGCGAAATAGGCAAATCCGTCGTGAAAGGTGATCAAATTGCGGGATGCAAGATTTTCTAATGTTTGTTCACCGTAGTTTTGTAAAGCTTCCAGCTCCTTTAAAAGACTATTTAAATTGATTTCAAATTGCTGTGTATGTTCGGGATAGAGGACACACAACTGCTGACATATATTGCGGCACATTTGCATTGCATTTTTGGGAGAAAGCCAAATGTGCGGGTCTTCCTCGTGGTGGTGTGTTTCGTGACTGTGAGCGTGATCTTCTTCACAGATTAAAGGAACGTATGCTGAAGCATCTATGACATATTCGGCGTAATGAAGGGCGTTCTCAAGAAAATCTTCTAATCCGGCACCGCTTATTATGATAACCTGCGCGTTTTCAATTGCACGCATCTGTGATACCTGTACGCTATAGTCGTGCAAGCAGGAGACCTCTTCTGTAATGAGCGGGGAAACGGCCAGCCCGGTTCCCTCACAAATGGCAGACGTAAACTCCGCTACAGGCATTGTGCTTGCAGCGATTTGCGCGGTTTGCGGAATGGTGCAACCTGTAAGCACAAAGATAAATATTATAAATAAGATCAACAGTTTTTTCATAAACAAAACCAACTTGTTTTCATAAAATACCATTATATATTATAGCACATTTGTCAAGAAAAAAGGAGACTGCAAAAGCAGTCTCCAGGTTGCTTATTGATGCTCATTTTTCCAGGCTTCCACTTTGGCCTTTGCAAGCCGCAGAATATCTTCCTCAGGATAGGGGGAATCTGCGCCGCCACGCACATAAAGAAAGTATAACCCGCCTGGAGTCATATAAAGAATTTCTTCAAAGCCTGCGGGATCGCCGAAGTAGCTGTATGTATATTTCATAACTTCGGTTGCATTATCGGTATCATATTCTCTTTTGCAGATGATTTTCTTCATATGAACCCTCCTTTCATCTTTGGTTTTATGATATAATTATACATAAATTTATGGTGAAAACAAGGGATTTTAAAAGAATTTAAATTATATACACAATTTTTCTATTATAATCCAAACAAAGAAAATACTGATAGACTATAATGGGCGACTGTGTTATGATAAAAAAGAGGTGTTGTTATGGAGATTACACAACTGACCCACAGAGATGTTCTGAGTCAATTGCCGGATCGGAAACCGAATACACATAAAGGTGATTTTGGGAAAATATTGCTGCTCTGCGGCAGCAGGGGTTATACTGGTGCAGCCGCACTGGCGGCAATGGGCGCGCTACGCTGCGGTGCCGGACTTGTGTATTTAGGCGTTCCGGAAAGTATCTACACAATTGAGGCGGTTAAGCTTACTGAGGCAATTGTTTTTCCGCTGCCGGATTTAGACGGCAAATTTGCGAAAGGTGCGTTTGATAAGATTCTTCCACTCTTATCAAAGATAGATGCTGTTTTGATCGGTCCGGGGATGGGAGATAGCGAAGGAACATTTAACCTGGTAGAAAAAGTGCTGCAATCCTTTGAGAAGACAGTCGTTTTGGATGCCGATGGCATAAATGTTCTATCCGGTCATATACATATATTGCGTGGAAGGACAGGCTCAACAATCTTAACGCCTCACGAAGGGGAATTTGTGCGCGTAGGCGGCACACTTACCCATGACCGTATTGAATCTGCAAGGGCGTTTGCTCAATATGCAAATTCCATTGTGCTCTTAAAAGGACACAACTCTGTAATAACGGACGGTGAGCGCGTATATGTAAATCCTACGGGAAATCCAGGAATGGCAGTGGGCGGAAGCGGTGATGTGTTGGCCGGAATGATTACGGCACTTCTTGGCTTTGGTATAGAGCCGATTGCTGCAGCAGCCTGCGGCGCTTGGCTGCACGGAACAGCTGGTGATATATGTGCAGATGAGATTGGGCAGTATGGGATGCTTCCTTCGGATATGCTTACAGTTCTTCCGCGACTTTTGAAATAGGTGGGAGATTGTTGAAGAAGTTTTTACCGGTAATCCTGTCTTTTGTGTTGTTGTTCTCCGGATGCGAAAGCACAAAAGACGCACTAAGCAAGGCAATCACACTGCGGGATAAGATATTAAATGGCAACGGATGCAGTTTTCACACGGTGATTCACGCGGATTACGGTGAGAAAATTTATACATTTTCAGCCGAGTGTATTACAGATCGTGAGGGGAATCTGACTTTTACCGTTACAAGTCCGGATTCTATATCCGGTATTACCGGTAAAGTAAAAGCTACCGGCGGGGAAGTCTTGTTTGATGACAAGGTATTAGCATTTCAAAGTATGGCTGAGGATCAAATTACACCGGTCAGTGCACCGTGGGTGTTTATGAAAGCGCTACGAAGCGGTTATATCGCATCGTGTAGTGTAGGTGATAGGGGGACAGAAGTTTCCATCGATGACAGTTATTCGGAAGATGCGCTTCTTTTACAAATACTGCTAAAAGAGGAAAAACCGGTTTCTGCGGAGATTTTTTGGCAAGGCCGTCGGGTTTTAACATTAACCATCGAAAACTTTACATTCCTGTAGCTTTTTTGTTTGCTACTGCATAGGATAATTTGACAGTGCGACCGTATATTTTTCCTGTGTGCGTGGGAGAATACAATCAGCCGCGTTACATAATGGATAATCCGGTAGCGCTGGCAAGATTTCTCGGAGTGTGAAGTACATGGATAGCACAGTCAAGCGTGGCGACATATTCTATGCAGATTTGTCGCCGGTTGTTGGCAGTGAACAGGGTGGCACACGTCCTGTCTTAATCGTTCAAAATGACACGGGCAATCGCCACTCTCCAACCGTCATTGCAGCAGCAATCACCAGTCAAACAGGAAAAGCCAGACTCCCGACCCACATCAATATTGCCGGAGGCAGTGTGGGATTAAGTAAGGATTCTGTGATATTGTTAGAGCAGATACGCACCATTGACAAACGGCGCTTGCGGGAGCATATGGGGCATTTGGGCGATCAGGAAATGGCAATGGTAAATGATGCAATTGCTGTAAGCTTCGGCTTAAGCGATCATAGGTAATGATATACCCCCTTACAGTGTATACTAACTGTAAGGGGGTATGAATTTTGTTTGCAATTACATTTGAAAATCAGACAGTTGGTTTCGCTAAGGTGCAAAAAGAGGGATGTTTTTACAGGATCTCTTGCTCTTGCGATTTGCTTCCAAGTGGCAGTCGCAGAATCTTTGTTACCGATGGAAATGCAACAATAGATCTTGGAATATGTGTTCCCAATGGGGGGCGTTTTGTTCTTACCAAACGTATCCCAGTTCGTTGTTTGGAACAAGATAATCTACAGTTTTCATTTATGCCTGAGTGCGATAATATTGCGGGCATCCCGGTTGAGACCGGTAAAGCTTTCGCAGAACTAAATAATCTTAGATACGGGAAATACCGCTATCAAAACGGACAGGGGCAGATCTTTATAGACTCAGTTCCAAACCGACAGGGCAGTGATCAGACCCAAGCGTATCCGAGTAAATCGGAGCCGTAATGATTCTATCGGCAATGCGGTTTGAAACCAGGAAGTAGTCTATTCGCCATCCGGCATTATTTTTACGTGCATTGTACATATAACTCCACCAGGTGTATGCACCGGTAGCGTCCGGATTGAGATAACGGAATGTATCCGTAAAACCTGCCTGAAGAAGGTTAGAGAAACAGGAGCGTTCCTGGTCGGAAAAGCCTGCGTTTCCACGGTTGGAGCTTGGATTCTTCAGGTCGATTTCTGTATGAGCCACATTCAGGTCTCCGCAAATCACAACTGGCTTTTTGCTATCAAGCTTCTGAATGTATGTTAAAAAAGCTTCTTCCCAACGCATCCGATGATCAATGCGGGCAAGCTCGCGCTGAGCATTCGGTGTATAGCAGGTAACCAGGTAGAAGTCTTCAAGTTCCAGCGTGATGACCCGTCCTTCCGTATCCAGCTCTGCGACATCAATACCCTGTGTTACAGACAGCGGCTTTATGCGGGAAAAGATTGCCGTGCCGGAATAACCTTTCTTTTCGGCAAAGTTCCAGTACTGATGATATCCGGGAAGATCTATCTCGATTTGTCCCGACTGGAGTTTGGTTTCCTGCAGGCAAAAGAAATCACAGTTTACCGCGTGAAAGAAATCTAAAAAACCTTTTTGCATACAGGCGCGCAAACCGTTTACATTCCAGGATATGAATTTCATAAGCATCATCCGTTTCTTGTTGTATAATTTAATCAGTTACTTTGATGTAGGGTTTGATTTGTTCCAGTTTGCTTTCACCGATACCACTGACTTGCAGAAGCTCATCTAATGCTTTAAAATCACCGTGTTCTGTACGATAGTCGATGATCCGTTGCGCAAGTGTTTCGCCAATACCGGGAAGCATTTGCAGCTGATCGGGTGTGGCAGTATTAATGTCCATTCGACCGTCGTTTTGCTCCGTTGCAGCAATTGAATCTTGTGAATCGGCGCTGTTGTGAATACGAATATAAGACCCGGAAAGGTTTCTGCCAACAAAGATTCCCACAAGAAGACAAATAAATACACCGGTTATTCCCAATAGTATCCACTGCGGTTTTTTCATTTGTTCCACCTCCTGCATTGACTCTTCAAAAAATAACTGATATAATTATACAAAAAATTTAACCGCAAGACAAGTGCGGTGGGCAGTAAATAAGGAGAAAACATGAAAAAAATATGTGCGGTCTGCCTTGCAGTAATTTTGTTTCTGTTGAATACTCCCGTTTTGGCTTTGGAAGCGTCTTCGGACACACAGGATCTATCCATCTCAGCCGGATGTAACACGTTGGATGGACAAGTGCCATTTTTAGGAACGCAGCAGCTGATCAGCAATGCCAAATCCGCTATATTGTATGAAACCAATTCGGATACGCTGATGTACGCCCATAATGCGGACGAACAGATCGAACCGTCCAGTTTGCTTAAAATTTTAACTGCGCTGATCGCTATTGAAAAAGGCAATTTGGACGATGTAGTTACGGTACGGGCTGATATTTTAGAGACGTTGGATCCGGATGCTGTGGTCGTGGGACTAAAAGTTGACGAAGTTGTAACTGTAAGAGATTTACTTTATTGTATGTTGGTTTCCTCCGGTAACGATGCTGCCGTTGTGCTGGCGGATCACGTGATGGGTAGCCAGGAAGCGTTCGTTCAGGAAATGAATCGCTATGCAGCAGAGCTTGGTTGCACAGCAACAAACTTTACTAACGTGCACGGCATTTATGAAGAAAACCAATATACAACCGCACGGGATATTGTGCGTATTTTGCGGAAGGCGATTCAAAATGAGACCTTCGCAGAAGTGTTTGGTGCAATCTACTATACAGTGCAGGAGACCAATAAGTCTTCTGCTCGCCATCTTACCTCTCAGAATTATCTGATGAATAATGATCAGGATGTTAACTATTTTGATGAACGGGTAATTGGTGGCCGTACCGGAGCGAATAACGACCGATCCCGCAGCGTTGCATCCGTTGCAAAGTCCGGAGATATGTGCCTGATTGCGGTTGTGATCGGTTCTAAATCCCAGTATGAGAAGGATGGTTATACCGTTAAGGTATATGGTGCATATAATGAAACAACCCAGATGTTGGATATGGGTTTTAATGGTCACAGAACGGTGCAGATCATTCACCCTGACCAGGTATTACAGCAGTACAGCGTGCTAAATGGCGATTGCGACGTGATGCTCGGCGCTAAGACGGCGGCATCTTCAGTCATTCCCGAAAACATGGATGCAGTGGGGCTTACCTACAGATATGCCAATGAAATGGCTTTGACAGCGCCAATTAAGCAGGGTCAAACGCTGTCTACACTGCAGGTATACTGCGGTTCTGTCTGCATTGGACAGACGGAAGTGTACGCAATGAATTCTGTTTCTGTCGCCGGTACAAAGTTTGCGGATTCCGGAAATGCCGGTGTCGGTTCTGGATTCTTTGCTGCTATACTAAAGGTAATTGGTGTCATTGCCGCGATTGTCTTTGTTTCCTTTATCGTACTGCTGACCCTGCGAACTGTCCGTATCGCAAAGAAAAAGAGTAAGATTAGTCGCTATCGGAGATACCGCAGAAGGAGTAAGTAATTTGGATAATTGGGAAGAACTGAAACAGGCGTGTTTATCCTGCCAAAAGTGCAGACTGTGTCAAGGCAGAAATCACGTTGTCTTTGGCATCGGTTCTGAGACGGCAGAGATTATGCTGATTGGAGAAGGCCCTGGAGAGCAGGAAGATTTACAGGGAATTCCGTTTGTTGGCCCAGCCGGTAAGCTTTTGGACGATATGCTGTCTATCATTGATTTGGATAGAACCAATGTCTATATTGCTAATATTGTTAAATGCCGTCCACCCCATAACAGAGACCCACAGGAAGACGAACAGGATGCCTGTGTTGATTTTCTGCGCAGACAGGTCGCTTTGATTCAACCAAAAATCATCATATGCCTCGGACGCATCGCAGCAAAGAGAATCATTGATCCGGATTATCGGATTACACGGGAACACGGCACTTGGATTTGCAAAAACGGGGTATGGATTACTGCGATTTATCACCCTTCAGCATTGCTGCGAGATAAAGATAAACGTCCGGAAACCTTTGTAGATCTGCTTTCTGTTCGGGATAAGATCCGCGAGGTCTGCAAGAATACCTGAAATGGCAGAAATAACATTGACATTAAGGGAAATCTGTGCTATTTTAGGATAAATGTCAACAGCGAAGATGGGAAGGTTCTGTTTTGCCCCGTTTCAGAGAGTATGCGTTTGGTGCAAGCATATACGGAAGAAGCAGATTGTCGTCCTGGAGCTTGCTCCCTGAAAATTTATTAGTAGGGGAGTGCGGGTATGCCCGTTATAGCTAAAAGAGTGTCCGTTTTTCGGAAATTCAGGTGGTACCACGGAATTTTTTCGTCCTGAGCCTTTGGCTCGGGACGTTTTTTATTAAGGAGTGTTTATAATGAACAAAGAACTGCCTAAGGTATATGAACCCCAGCAGGTTGAAACCGAAATCTATAAAATGTGGGAAGAGGGTGGCCATTTTAAACCCAATCGCGGTCGGGATGCGAAGCCGTTTACGATCGTTATGCCGCCCCCCAATGTTACCGGTCAGCTCCATATGGGTCACGCAATGGATGCAACGTTGCAGGACACCTTGATTCGTTTTAAGCGTATGCAGGGTTATAATGCGCTGTGGTTGCCCGGTGTTGACCATGCCGGCATCGCAACGCAGATCAAGGTGGAAGAGGAGCTCCGTGTTAAGGAGGGTCTGACCCGCTATGACCTTGGCCGCGAGAAGTTCCTTGAGAAGGTCTGGGACTGGAAGAATAAATATGGCAACCGCATTGTTGAGCAGCAGAAGAAACTTGGTGCATCCTGCGATTGGGACAGAGCCAGATTTACAATGGACGAGGGTTGCTCCAATGCTGTACGTGAGGTGTTTGTTTCTCTGTATGAAAGGGGCCTCATTTATAAGGGAAGCCGGATTATTAACTGGTGTCCCCACTGTGTAACTGCTCTTTCTGATGCTGAAGTTGAGTATGTGGACAAGCCCGGTCACTTGTGGCATATCCGTTATCCGCTGTCTGACGGCTCCGGTGATGTGGTAATTGCCACCACCCGTCCTGAGACTATGCTGGGCGATACCGGTATCTGCGTAAATCCCAACGACGAGCGGTATACTTCTATCGTTGGTAAGACCGTTGTCTTGCCCCTTGTTAACAAAGAGATTCCTGTTGTTGCTGATGATTATGCTGAAATGGAGTTCGGCACCGGTTGTGTAAAAATGACTCCGGCCCATGACCCCAACGACTTTGAGGTAGGCTTGCGGCACAATTTGGAAGTGATCCGCGTACTGGACGACAATGGTGTGGTAAACAGCTACGGTGGAAAATATGAGGGTATGGACCGATACGAAGCAAGAAAGGCGATTGTTGCCGATCTTGCTGAGCAGGGCTTCCTGGTTAAGACTGAAGACTATGCTCATAATGTTGGTACTTGCTACCGCTGCCACAATGATGTGGAGCCGATTATTTCTGCCCAGTGGTTTGTAAAAATGAAGCCTCTGGCAGAAGAAGCTATGCGCGTCGTCAAAGAGGGGGAGACTAAGTTTGTCCCAGATCGGTTCAGCAAGACCTATATGAACTGGATGGAAAATGTCCGTGACTGGTGTATTTCCCGTCAGCTTTGGTGGGGTCATCAGATTCCTGCCTGGACCTGTGCAGAGTGCGGCCATATTACTGTTTCCCGTGAGGATGCCTGCAAATGTGAAAAGTGCGGAAGCGCCAACATTGAGCGTGACCCCGATGTGCTGGATACCTGGTTCAGCTCCGCTCTTTGGCCCTTTGAGACCCTTGGCTGGCCGGAAAAGACAGAGGATTTGGATTATTTCTATCCCACTGATGTGCTGGTTACCGGCTATGATATTATTTTCTTCTGGGTTGCCCGTATGATTTTCTCCGGCTGCGAACACACAGGTAAGACACCGTTCCACACTGTCTTGATTCACGGCCTTGTCCGGGATGATAAGGGCAGAAAAATGTCCAAATCCCTTGGAAACGGCATTGATCCCCTGGAAATGATCGAAAAGTACGGCTGCGATGCCCTGCGTATGAATATGGTTACCGGCAATGCACCCGGTAATGATATGCGCTTCTATGTGGAACGCTGTGAAGCAATGCGTAATTTTGCCAATAAGCTATGGAATGCAAGCCGTTATGTGCTGATGAACCTGGGTGAGAATGCTACCAATCAGCTCCCTGCGCTTTCTAAGTTGACCATTGCTGACAAGTGGGTTCTGTCTAAGCTGAACAACCTGATTGCTGAGGTTACAGAGAACCTTGAGAAGTACGAGCTGGGTGTCGCGGTTCAAAAGGTGTATGACTTCCTGTGGGATACCTACTGCGATTGGTATATTGAGTTGACCAAAGCGAGACTTTACAGTGAAGATGCTGAGCAGAAAGAAATTGCTCTGCAGGTGCTGGTATATGTACTGGATCAGACCCTGCGGCTGCTCCATCCCTTTATGCCGTTTATTACTGAGGAGATTTGGCAGAGTCTGCCCCACGATGGTGAGGCGCTGATTGTTGCGGATTGGCCTACTTTTTCTAATGATCTGCAATTTAAGACCGAAGAGGATCAGATGGAATCCGTTATGGATGCCATTCGTGCGATC
Source organism: Faecousia sp. (assembly GCA_045606605.1). GTDB lineage: Bacteria > Bacillota > Clostridia > Oscillospirales > Oscillospiraceae > Faecousia. Next base: position 6,360 of record JAZUSG010000152.1, on the reverse strand, counting down.
CGCAATCGCAGAGCTGAGTTGAATGTACCGCCTTCCAAGAAGGCTGCGCTCTATATCCTGACTAACAAGCCTGAAATCTTCACGGAAGGCGATGGCTTTATGCAGCGCCTTGCTTATGCAGACGAGATCACTATGCTGGATGCAGAGCCTGCTGATCTTGACGGTATGGTCTGCTGTACCACCGGTGTTGCGAAGCTCTATATTCCTATGGGACAGCTTGTAGATGCTGCCAAGGAACTGGAGCGCATCTCCAAGGAACTGGAGAAAGCGGAAAAGAATCTTCAGAGCCTTGAGGGCAAGCTGAGTAATGAGAATTTCATTTCTCGCGCCCCGGAAGCCGTTGTTGCTGACATTCGTGAAAAGGCAACCAAGGCTAAAGAATTGATCGTACAGCTCCGGCAAAGCGAAGCTTCTATGAAGAAATTACTGTAAAGCAAAAATCCTAACGCAATGATGACTGTGAGGATTCCCTATGAATGTTAAGCATATTCAATACATTGTTGAAATTGAACGCGTTAGCTCAATTTCGCAAGCAGCAGAGAATCTTTATATCGGTCAGCCGAATTTAAGCCGTATTTTAAAGGAAGTGGAAACGGATATTGGGTTTCCTATTTTTCTGAGAACGACCCACGGCGTCAAGCCTACGGAGCGGGGTGCAGTTTTTCTGCAGCATGCCCATAATATTCTGCGCGAAGTTGAAAATATACAGATGATGGGTCCCAATCAACCGATTGAAGACCGTATGCGCATTTGCATACCGCGAACAGTATCCTGCATTCAATTTGTAGCTGATTTTTTGAAATCTGCCACGGATGAGCACAATGTTCAAATTTCTGTTTTTGAACGACATGCAAAAGAAACGCTGGATATTATCTCTGCAGGCCAGGCTGAAATCGGCATCATTCGTTTCCGCGCTGGTTATGAGGAATATTTTCAAGAGCTTGCCTTATCCGGAAAGCTTACATTCCGTATGCTGACAAGTTACGAAGATAAGATTCTTATGCACAAGAACCACATCCTGGCCGACAGCGAAAAGATTCATATGGACGCGCTAAAGCAGTGCGTTTTGATTGCCCACAGTGATGATAACTTTATTCATCACGCAGTGGATGAAAAGACCAAAAGCAGAATTTATACCATTGACCGGTATACGCAATTTCATCTTCTTGCCACTATACCCGGCAGCTACCTGTGGTCACCCTCCCTTACCCAAGAGGAGTTAAAGCGGTACAACCTGGTGCAAAAGCGGTGTTGCGATCATACCAAGAAATATTGCGAAGCACTGATCTTTAATCCGCAAAGCACAAAAAACACCCTTGAATCCACTTTCATCAATGAAATTACTGCGTATTATCAGAAATAATTTTGTATTTATTTTCTGCTGCGTTATTCATTCGATGAAAAATGAAATAAAACAGGATCCGGATTATACGGATCCTGTTTTTTGTATACGTAATTTTTTTGTTATTCTATTTGCAAATGTGAAAGAATATGGTATGATACGCAATATAAGACATAATACGGAGGGATTCTATGCTGGACTATATTAGAATTGCGTGCGCTGTACCCCCGGTGCGCGTAGCAGATGTGAAACAGAATGTTCAAGATATCTGTAGGCAAATAGTAAAAGCAAATGAAGCTGATTGTGACCTGGTGGTTTTCCCTGAACTTGCCATTACTGCCTACTCTTGCGGTGACCTTTTTTTACAGCAAAATTTTATAGATGCGGCAGTCTCCGGACTAAAGGATATATGTCAATTTAGCCGCAACTATCCGGCATTATCAATTGCTGTCGGTGTACCTCTTATCATTGCAGGTCAAATCTACAACTGCGGTGTTCTGATCGTTGATGGTCAAATAAAAGGTATTGTGCCTAAAACATTCCTTCCCAATTACAGAGAATTTAACGAAAGCCGCCTGTTCTCATCGTCTCAACACTTGCAGAAAAAATGCATTTGCGCATCTGATCTTAATATGGATGAAGCCTATGAGATACCAGTCGGCAGAGATCTAATCTTTAAGATTGGTGACGGCGTTATGGTTGGTATGGAAATCTGTGAAGATCTGTTCTCGGGTATATCACCATCCACTATGCTTGCCCTCAATGGCGCGGAAGTCATTGTAAATCTTTCTGCTTCCAATGAAACAGTAGGTAAACGCGCATATCGCAGAGACCTGGTTAAACATCAATCTTCTGCCGTTAATTGCATTTATGCGTTTGTATCCGCAGGCTTCACGGAATCAACACAGGACATCGTATTTTCCGGACACAGTGTAATTGCTGAGAATGGAAAAGTCCTGGCTGAAAATGAACAGTTCCTGCAGACAGACTACCTCCTCATTTACGATGCAGATGTGGGTTTGGTTCGAAATACGCGCAAAAAGAATAAGAGTGTCCGTGATGCAGCAGCTATCTATAATCACATCGAATCTGCGCGGATTGTAGAGTGTTCCAATGCTCCGCTCCGCTCTGACGGTTCTCTTTATGAACTGAATAAACTCCCGTTTATTCCGCTCGATAAGCAGGAACGGATCGAGCGCTGCAATGAAATTTTTCAAATTCAGGTTACTGCGTTGGCGCAACGGCTAAAGGTAATTGGCGTTAATGCGGTGATTGGCATTTCCGGTGGCTTAGACTCTACACTTGCGCTTTTGGTTGCGGTTGAAGCTATGAGAAGCCTTGGCCGTTCTGTACGCGATGTTTATGGAGTAACAATGCCGTGCTTTGGCACATCGGACCGCACTTACCAAAATTCCTTGACTTTGATGAAAACGCTGGGAATTACCAGCAAGGAAATTTCTATCAAAGATGCGATTTTGGGGCATTTTTCTGATATTGGACACGATCCTGCTGTTTTAAATGCAACTTACGAGAACGCTCAAGCTCGTGAACGTACCCAAATTCTTATGGATTACGCAAGTGTCATGAACGGCATCGTGATTGGTACCGGAGATTTAAGCGAACTGGCTTTGGGTTGGTGCACCTATAACGGTGACCATATGAGTATGTACGGTGTCAATGCATCTATCCCCAAGACGCTTATCCGCTGGATGATCAGCGCTATCGCAGAAGATCCGCGTTTTGCACAGTCCCGCGATGTTCTGTTGGATATCCTGGATACACCAATCAGTCCTGAACTGCTTCCGCCGGATGAAAGCGGTAAAATCTCACAACAGACAGAAGATTTAGTTGGGCCTTATGCGCTTCACGATTTCTTCTTGTATCATATGCTTCACAATGATTTTGCACCCCGTAAGATTTATGCCCTTGCGTGCAGAGCCTTCAAACAGGACTTTGATCCACAAACCATTCAGAAATGGCTGTGCGTATTTTACCGCAGGTTCTTTACGCAGCAGTTTAAGCGTAATTGTATGCCTGATGGTGCAAAAGTTGGTACGATTAGTTTGAGCGCCCGAGGTGACTGGCGTATGCCCAGTGATGCCGCTTGCCGTGTTTGGATAGAGGAAGCTGAAAACTTGTGATTGAACAAATAAGGAGCGGATATGATCCGCTCCTTATTTTTGCAGCAATATCGGCTGAACTTGCTTTCCGCTTAATGCAAACTCTAATGTTTCCGGAATTTTACTAAAATCTGCAACAATGCTTGTTGGCTTTTTGAATGGGTCATCTTGCCAAAATGGAACAAAATAGTAATGTTTCTTAACGAGCAATCTTCCAATATTTTCGGCAGCCCCAGAAAGTGCATCGTTGGTTGAAATAGCGATAATTACAGGCCTTCCATTACGTAGATGGCTTTTAGCTGCCATAGTTACAGGTCCATCTGCGATGCTGTGAGCAAGCTTAGCTAATGTATTTCCGGTGCAAGGCGCGATAATCAGCGCATCTAACAATTTTTTCGGTCCGATCGGTTCAACCTGTTCAATCGTATGTAAAACTTCCTTGTTACATATTTCCTTTGCACGCTCTATGTGGGAAATGGAGCGACCGAATCTACTGTCCGTTGTGTAAGCTGCGTGGGAAAATATTGGGGTTAGAGTATAAATGTTTCTAAGCGATTCCATAACAGGAAACATTTGCTCATAGGTACAAAATGAGCCGCAAACGGCAAACCCTATATTCATAATGGCTCCTTTTCTAAAATATCCATTACGGTTTTTGCAATCAATATACCGGAGCTTTCCGGTGCGTTCTTTCCGGGAAGTCCTCTTGCCCATATTACGTCGTTACTGCCAAGACCGAGACGCGAGGCTAAATCAATTTTGAGTCCATCTCCATTACAGATAGGGAAGCACATAGCTGGTACTGTGTTAAAAATCAAACGATATTTCGCCGGGTCTGTGTCTTTAAAATCAAGCGCTTTGTATCCCAGCGCATCCAGCATGCACCGATCAGTTTCTTTCCTTGTACACACTGTAACGTCTGCACCGAGGTTTTGTAAGATCCTTCCGAGACATTTTCCGATCCGCCCCCATCCAATCACCAAAACCGGACAGTTATCAAGGGTTACAGGAAGCTGATTTAAAGCAAGTTCCAGTGCGCAGTGTGCGGTGATCCGCGCATTTTGCGCAAGATACCCCGGGTGTTGCAATAAATCAATTGTGGAGTAATAGTCTAATTCCGGCCTATCTAAATTTCCACCTATTACGATTATATTTTTTGGAAGTAGTGTTAATAAGGTGCTAAGGTTCCCTCCACCGACAATGCCACCATCCGGAGTAAAGCTTGGTACAGGAAGCAGTAAATGGGTAACTTGCAAACACGGTTCGGACACTAATGTAAAACCGTTTTCTTTCAGTATACGAATACAGTAACTCATAGCCGGGGTGTAACCGGCAGCGTAAATAATATGCTCACTCAAATTAATCCGCCCTTTCATCTCAGCTTATTCCGCTTGTTACTGCGTTGTGCTTGATTTTTTGCGATCCTTTTGTATAATGAAATAGAGGTGATTATATGCAGCGATTAGGCTTTATCCATGATATGATGGATGTTAAGGTTTTGATCTTGTTTGTTGCTGCGCGTTCAAACTATCCAATGACTGCGCAGGAAATATATGAATTGTGCTATCAGGATGACTGTTTGAGTTATTTCGATGTATGTACGGCGCTGCCGCAAATGGTAGAGTCCGGGCATATCCGCGTTTTGGAAGACGAGCGTTATGAGATTACAGAGAAGGGAATTTCAGATGGCAAACTGACAGAGGACTCGCTTGTGTTTACGGTAAGACAAAAAGCGGAAAATGCAGTTGCTCGGTTTAATCGACAACTGCGTCGAAACAGTTTTGTAAAAACCCAGATTATTGATCACGATGGTTCGCCTTCTGTTATGATGGCACTGGATGATGAGAAAGGCAATCTGATGACGTTGGAACTGCTTGCCCCAAATCAGAGACAGGCGATCCGGCTCAGCAGACTCTTTGAGAAAAAGGCGGAGCTGCTTTATACCTTGATTATGTCTGAACTGTTAGATAACGACGAGGAAGCGGACAGCTGACCTTGTCTGAATTTATAAATCGTGGTATAGTATAAGTACATCGGTATGCCGATGAATGGAAAGGAGTGACCGCATATGAAATTTCAGTTTAGTGAGAAGAAAGTCAATTTGCCGGGTAATGTTCATGCCTATGCCGAAAAGAAGGTTATGAAACTGGGACGGTACTTCGATGAGGATGCGGAAGCACTTGTTATATTTTCGGTTGAAAAGAACCGTAACAATGTTGAACTAACCGTACACGGTGCCGGTACCTGGTTTAGAGCAAGAGAGAGTACCTCGGATATGTTTGCGTCCATCGACGCGGCTGTGGGTACGATTGAAGGGCAGATTCGGAAAAATAAAACAAGACTTGCTCGCCGCCTGCGTCAGGATGCCTTTGTCCGTAGCGTTGAGGAAACGTCTTTTGCTGCTGATGAACCAGAGGAAGAGTTAAAGCTTGTGCGCACTAAGCAGTTTTATTTTAAGCCCATGACGCGCGATGAAGCGATTATGCAAATGAATTTATTGGAGCATAGTTTCTTTGCTTTTAGAGATGAAGATAACGGCGGATCATTTGCAGTCGTTTATCGCAGAAACGATGGTGGATACGGATTGATTGATGACGTTGGCTGAAATCCTGCCTTTTAGCCCGGGATTCTTAATGAATCCCGGGCTTTTACTGTGTCAAATTCTACAACCGCTATGTTATTTTCACTTCTGTTTCTGTCATATATAACAGTTTCTCTTTAATCAACGAAATTTAATAAAATTTTTGCAAAATATAAGAAAAAACTTCTTGACAGGTGGAGGTGGTTGTGTTAGAATGAACAGGCTCACGCGAGAGCGGGAGCGGATGTACCTTGTAAATTGAATAACGCAAAGACGAACAAACACCTTGGACAATTATAAAATGGATTGTTTAAGAA
>JAZUSG010000151.1:0-7793 GCA_045606605.1 Faecousia sp. | reverse complement strand
CCGCAATTTTGCGCGATTAAATTTTAACATAGTCTTTTCCTCCCAGAAAATTTTGTTAAGCTTATTATAGTTTCTTAAAGGCGCACAGTCAACACAAAAAGTCGAAATCGCCATTGAAATTTCGCCAATTTCTGTAAATTTCAACGATTGTAAACTTTTGGAGCGAACATTCAGCACATCGCAACCACGACTTTAAATGCTGGTTATCTTAATCTGCGAGAAATTATAAATATTTCATAAATTATATACGATTATCCCTTTACCGGGAAACCATAATATGATAAAATATATGGTGCTATTTCAGAAAGGGAGGTAACTATGCTTACACCAGAGAACAAAAATAAACAACGACTCTATACCGTCCTTTCTTTTGCCATCCCGTTTTTCGCGATGCTGATTTTAATGCTGGTGCGGGGGTCTTCTCCTTTTGGAAAGGTTTCCATGCTCTATTCCGATATGTACCACCAGTACTATCCGTTTTTCAAGGCATTTCGCGCTGCGCTGCTTTCCGGCGATTCCCTGCTGTATAACTGGAGCATCGGTCTTGGTATCGACTTTTTAGGCCTTTACTCGTATTATTTGGCATCTCCGCTGAATCTGCTGAGCATCCTGATTCCCGAAGGTTGGCTTTTGGGTTATTTCTCCTTGCTGGTTCCCATTAAGCTGGGTCTTGCCAGTATGTTTTTCGGCATTTTCCTGCAGAAAATTTTCCAGAAGTGCGATCTTTCCATTCCGATGTTTGCCAGCTTTTACGGCTTTTGCGCCTGGGCGCTGGGATATCAGTGGAATGTTATGTGGCTGGACACCTTTGCCCTGCTGCCGCTGGTGATTTTAGGTATGGTCAGCCTGCTGCGTGATAAGAAATTTGTTCTTTACACGGTAACACTGTTTCTGTCTGTGGCGATTAACTATTACGTTGGTCTTTTTACCTGTATCTTTGTATTCCTCTGCTTTATTTGCTTTGAGGTCTGCCGCTATCGGGGCATCATTGCTCTTTTAAAAGATCTGCAGCGCATTGCTATTTTTTCCATAATTGCCATCACTATGACCGCAGTGATTGCCCTACCTACCCTTGCTGCACTACAAAACACCCAATCCAGCGTCAACCAGTTCCCGGAAGGCTGGCAACTGAACATGACCACCGAGGATAACTGGGTCGGTCTGTTTAAAACCATGGCCGTAGTTGCAGGAAATATGAGTGGCGGCATCAACTACACCTTAAAAGAGGGTAACCCCAATGTTTACTGCGGCGTTTTTGCCACGATCCTTGCCATTATCTACCTGTTTAACGGCAAAATCCGCATCAGAGATAAGATTTGCGCCGTACTGTTATTGCTGTTTTTGAATGTAAGCTTCATCGTGCGGCAACTGGATTATATTTGGCACGGATTCCACTTTACCAATATGATCCCCTACCGATTCAGCTTCCTGTATAGCTTTGTGATGCTGTACATGGCCTACAGTGCCTGGATAAACCGCAAGAGTATACGCATATGGCAAATTGCCATTGCTTTGGCAGCGTGCATCGGGCTTATGTTCGGCTACGACGGTGAGCATGACCTCTTCTTTTGGGGCTTTAATATTACTTTTTTGGCTTTCTATATTACATTGCTTGTATTGCACAGCATCGTTCAAATCAGAAGCCGCAAGGATAATGAACCCATTACGCTGTTTAAATACCAGGTACCCCAACCTGTTCTGCGGGCAGCGCTCAGCTTACTGCTGCTGGTCGTGATTGCCTTCGAAATGATCTTTAATCTTGTGAACTTCTCTCTGATCTTCCCCAGTACAAATATTTCCAACTATCCGCGAGGTACGCATACGACAGCCGCCGCTATTAAAACTATGAAGGACCGGGAGAAAGAAACCCTGTTCTATCGTGCAGAAGTTGCCCACTCCCAGACACTAAATGACGGCGCGCTAAACGGCTATAACGGCATCTCTACCTTTACCAGCTCTGCCAATGTAAAAGTAACAGAATTTATGAAGGCATTTGGCTACGGCGCGAAAAACACCTATAACCGGTACTGCTTTGAGCAGAGCTCCCCTGTTGCAAACCTGTTTCTCAATTTAAAATATATGATTGACCGGGACAGTACTGTTGGTGAAAGTCCGTATCTTGATGAGGTTTATCGGGATGGTCTTGTGCGCCTGCTGGAAAATAACGCGTATCTTCCTTTGGGCTTTTTAACCAGCCCGCAGCTACTGAATGTGGATTTTGAAAACGAAAATCGATTCAATTTCCAAAATGAACTCATTAAGGAAGCTACCGGTCTTTATGAAGACGTGTGGTATATGCTGCCGGCAACGGCATTGACCATCACCGGCGACTGCCCCCTGGTTACACCCCAACCGATTACCGGCTACTGCTCATACGCAACAACGGAATCTACCGGAACCGTAACCTACACCTATACTGCAAACCAGGAAGGGTATATGTGCGTCAACTTCAATCTATCCAAGAAGAACAACTTCTCCATTTGGTATAATGGCAGAAAGCTTTACGGGGAATCCTACAGTCTACCCCAGATGCTGTCTGTTTGCAATGTAAGGCCTGGCGATGTGGTGGAAATCCGTTTGGATTGCAAAGCCAACGAAAAAGGCAATACAACGATCCAGGCGGCACTTCTAAATGAAGAAGTTTTCCGCAGTGCCATTGACATTCTCTCCCGTTCCACTTTGGAACTAACCAATTTCCGCAACACCTTGGTTGAGGGAACGATTGATTGCTATGACGAGGGTGTTCTGTACACCTCGATCCCCCAAGACGGGAACTGGCACGCATATGTGGATGAAAACGAAGTGGATACCGTACTTGTAGGCGATGTAATGATTGGTATCCTGCTATCTGAGGGAGAACACACCATTCGGTTTGAATACCGTAATGAGGCCTTTTCACTGGGTTTAAAAATCACCATTGTCAGCATGCTGCTGTTTGTGGGTATTTACTTTGTGCAATACAAACCGAATCTTCGTCGGTACCAGGGTAAATACTTGAAAAAGAAACAATAACGCAAAAGGGAACCTTCGAAAAGAAGGTTCCCTTTTATAATTCCATTACAGCAGATCTTCGTTGTAAATTGCGCGCGCACCGCCAACAAACTTAGGACGTGTCCGTGCCGCAACGACCAGCGCTTCTCCAATGCGGTTATTTTCCAACCGGACAGGAACCGCAACCTTTTTCAGGTGCATTCCAATTAACGTCAGGCCTATATCCAAACCGGCATCTGCTCTGATTTCTTCAATGGCAATTGGTTCTGAAAAGGCGCCATAAGCCTGCGTAGCCAAAGAACCGCCGGCTTTTGGCTGGGGAATCACATTCACCGGTTCTGCAAAGGGTACGGCGCATCGCTCCGTAATAATTGTCCGGTTCAGGTGCTCACAGCACTGAATAGCCAAATGTACGTTCCTGCTTTGTGCAAAGTCGTAAAGGCCCTTAAATATCTCTCCAGCAATGTCAAAATTGGAATTTGTACCGATTTTAGAACCAACCACTTCACTGGTAGAGCAGCCGATCACGATAATATTGCCGGCCTTTAAGTTTGCCTTCTCATAAAGCTCTGCAATTGCCGCCTGTGCCTGCATATAAATAGAAGTCATCACACTATCCTCCACTTATACTTTTATTTTACCTTTTTCAAAAACTTTCATAAGTGCCGTACCAATTACAATTCCGGCAACACCTTGCACGGCATTTGGTGGAATATTTATTATAGACGGTACAAATCCATATAGAAAGCCTTCGAAAACGAAATACCCTAAGATCATTAAGATTTCTGCCGCAACACCGCTTATGATTCTTGATGGAAGGTTTCCACACCGATTACACACCAGTTTAAATCCATAGAACGCAACAAGTGCCATCAGCCCCTTGATCAAAAACGTTGCCGGCGCGTAAATAATGTATCCGGAAAGAATATCAGCCAGCGCAGAGCCCAAACCGGCTGCCAAAAATCCCCAGGAAGGCGTCAGCAACCAGCCGGATACCAGCACAATGCAGTCTCCTAAATTGATATACCCTTTTAACGGAGAAGGTATCTTAATAATCATCGTTGATATGCAAGTCAGCGCTGCCAGCAATGCCGCAACCACAATTTTCTTGATTTTTGGAGACATATTATAAAATTCCTTTACAGTTTGATGATAATAGCGTATACTAAAACTGACTATATAACAATTACCAAATAAGGAGCTTTTTATATTACCAGATGAAATATGTAATCAACAAGGCAAACCGCCCGGTATATCTGCAGCTTTATCAGCAGATACGGGATGATATTGTTGCAGAAAACTATCCCTACAACACAAAGCTGCCATCCAAGCGCAGCCTTGCAGAAGAGACCGGTGTCAGTACCATTACCGTAGAGCACGCCTACGAACTGCTTTGCGACGAAGGATATGTGGAAGCCAGAGAGCGCAGCGGCTACATCGTAATCTTCCGCAAATCAGACGGCTTTGCATCATCTGCCACTATTCCCACAGAGCATCCATCTCCCAAAATTGACAACACATATCCAAGCTTTCCACTGTCAGTCATTAGTAAAACTATGCGGAACGTACTGTCCGAACACGGGGATCTTTTACTGGAGAAATCCCCAAACTGCGGGTGCGATGCGCTGCGAACTGCCATTGGTCTCTATCTGGCAAGAAACCGCGGTATCCACGTGGATATGAAGCAGATTGTAATCGGCGCAGGTGCAGAATACCTTTATGGGTTAATCGTTGAACTACTGGGCAGAAATCGGGTCTATGCCATAGAAACGCCGTCTTACAAAAAAATCGAGCGGGTTTATCAGGCTGCGGAAATCAAATATGAGTCACTCCCCCTAACGAACTCCGGCATTGACAGCAACGCTTTAGCGCAAACATATGCTGAGGTGCTGCATACAACACCATTTCGAAGCTATCCCAGCGGCGTTACTGCAACTGCCTCCAAGCGGCACGAGTACATCCAATGGTCAAAATGTGGAGATCGGTATATCATTGAGGATGATTTTGAATCGGAGTTCTCCGTATCCACAAAGCCTACCGAAACGCTGTTTTCCTTATCGGATACAGACCATGTAATTTACCTAAACACATTCTCAAAAACCATATCCCCATCGCTGCGTATCGGATATATGGTCTTACCCAAGCATCTTGTGGAATCCTTTCAGCAAAAGCTGGGGTTTTACTCCTGCACTGTTCCAACCTTTATGCAATATGTGCTGGCAGAACTGATTAACAACGGTGATTTTGAACGGCATATCAATCGCATCCGAAGAAAAATGCGCCGGGAGTTATCGGAAAATAAGTAACTAATAAAAAATAGCAGAAACTGCAATGCAGTTTCTGCTATTTTGGTCCGAGTTACTGGATTCGATTTGCATTTTGCTTCGCAAAATTATTGTAGCAACCAGTGTTTGCACTGGTTGCAGCGATATGCCACCGGCATATCACATTATCGTGGGTTCAAATCCATTTGAATAAAAAAACAGCAGAAACTGCAATGCAGTTTCTGCTGTTTTGGTCCGAGTTACTGGATTCGAACCAGCGGCCTCTTGAACCCCATTCAAGCGCGATACCAAACTTCGCCAAACCCGGATTTGCTTGCCGCTTGCGACAGCTTTTGTATGATAACACACCTTGCCGCAAAATGCAAGCCTTTTTTAAAAATTTTTCACCGATTATTCACCGATTTCTGTGCGAATCACTTTTCCCAGATTCCACAGTCTGACGACCTGCTCTTCGGCATCTTTCTTTTGCGCCTCCGTAGCATATTCTACATACACCGTATGGGCGCTGCAGTCCGTGCACTCCACCTGTACGTTCCAGCCGCCTTCATGCATCACAATACCCGCGCCGCGGCAAATCGGGCAATCCTCCAGCACATAGTTGGGATTTACTTCCATACTAAAACTCCTTACCTAAAAACATTACCGCTGCCATCCAAAATTTCCAGTCGCTTGCAGCACGCAAAATCCGGATTCATTTCCGGCAGATACATTTTGACCGCTAAAGTAAGCTGTGCAGGATTTAAGGTCGGATTTTGACAACAGATTACACAGTCTATCACAAGTTCCTGCTCCCCCGCTCTTTGAATCTCAAAGCTGCGTATCATAGGGATAATATCCTGATCCTGCATGCCATTTTTACCCTTTTTGGGTACGATCAGTTCTGTCCGTTTAAACAGATCGGCAATCTTTCCTTCTGAATCCTCAGGAATACTACCATCATATTCAAAAGTTACTGTGCAGTGCAAATACGAGAGTTCCTTTAATTTTCTGCCGGTATCGTAAACCTCACGGACGCGGACGCCCTCGATCAGCGCGCCGTTCAATCGATCACGCATATCCTCACAGGTTGTACTCTCCCCGTCCAATTCAAAATCCAGCAGTTCACAAATACTCTCCACGCCCACAGACAGGGGCAGCGCGATGGAAACCGAGGGTCTGGGATTATAGCCGTGGGTATGGGTCAGGGGAAGTCCTGCCCGCTTAAACGCACGCTGAAAAACACGCATAAGGTCAAGATGGGATATCCACACAGCATTTCCCGTTTTCTCAAACAGTAGTCTATGCATCGCAACCTACCTCCTGCAGCAGTTTATTGGCGCCACAGCCACTGCAGCCGTTTCTGCAGTCCGGTGTAACTTTTTCCGCATATGCCTGTTTCCTCTCCCGAAGGAAAAACGTCTTCGACACGCCAATATCGATCGTATCCCAGGGCAGAATCTCATCCTCACCGTAACCGCGAACCGTATAGAAATTAGGGTCAACGCCGCAGTTTTTGAAGGCATCCAACCAAATGGAATAGTTAAAGTATTCATCCCAGCCGTCCAACCGGGCACCGTTTTTAGCGGCGTACTCAATCACAGGGCCAAGTCTGCGGTCACCACGGGCAGTTACTGCCTCCAAACGGCTAATATCCGGGGTGTGATAATTATACTCAATGGACTTGGAATAAAAATGGTCCTTTAATAGTCTGCACCGACGCAAATACTCCTCCGGCGTGATCTGCTTTTCCCACTGGAAGGGTGTGTGGGGTTTGGGTACAAAATATGCAGTAGCAACGTGAACACGCAGACCGCGCTTTTTATTGGTTGCGTGCTCCTTCCAGGACTGGATCACCTTATACACAAGGTCTGCAATACCCAGCACATCTTCATCCGTCTCCGTGGGAAGACCCAGCATAAAGTACAGCTTTACATTGTTCCAGCCGCCAGAAAATGCGTTAGCGCAGGTGGTGAGGATCTCCTTTTCGGTAAGATTTTTATTGATCACATCCCGCAGGCGCTGTGTTCCAGCTTCCGGCGCAAAGGTAAGTCCGCTTTTCCGCAGGGTCTGCAGCTTCTGCATCAACTCCCGGGAGAAGTTATCGGCCCGCAGAGACGGGACAGACAGGTTAATGCGGTGACTTTCACAGTATGGGATCATCTCATCTGTCAGCTCTTTTAACTGCCTGTAATCTGACGTAGAAAGGCTGGAGAGGGTGATTTCATTATGGCCGGAGTCCTCAAGGGTTTCCACAGCCTGCTGATACAGCACAGATGCATCTTTTTTACGGACCGGTCTGTAGCAAAAACCAGCCTGACAGAATCGACATCCTCGAATACATCCGCGGAACACTTCCAAATTGGCTCTGTCGTGGACAATCTCCGTGGACGGCACGATCATCTTTGTGGGATAATATGCAGTATTTAAGTCCTCAATAATCCGCTTAGTTACCGACTTGGGCGCGCCGTTTCTCGGAGTAATCGCAGCAAGGGTTCCATCCTCATTGTAAGTATGCTCATAAAACGAAGGAACATAGAT
>JAZUSG010000150.1:0-3258 GCA_045606605.1 Faecousia sp. | reverse complement strand
CAAATTGGAGTAGCAACTCCTTGGCTCACAGAACGACATGGCTACGATCCGACTTCACATCAATTGTTTGCTGTAAATTCCTATTATCTGAGTTATATCGAAAGGAATTGAACTAATTCGACAAATAGCACTGCGTCCTACTTGCACACATGCAGAGAGGTTCGTCCTTGGCATTGGTGCAAAGATATTCACAATAGTAGGTCCCGTCATCGTCTACGGCGTGTCCGCCAGCGTACTTTATGATTTAATTTACTGGATATGTTCGTTATTTTGAGAAAAGGCCCCCTTGTGTAAAGGGGGCTCCGTCCGTAGGACGGTGGGGGATTGTAACGCCTTTTATATTACAATCCCGCCGTCAAAAATCAAAGATTTTTGCCACCTCCCTTTACGCAAGGGAGGCTCATGAAAAAGGCTTGACCGAATCGGTCAAGCCTTTCTTTGCTCTTTATCAAAGGTGTGGATCCAATCTGCCTTCAGGAAATAAATAAGGAAGATAATACTGCTCAGTGTCCAGGTGATGGGGTATGCCCAGGAAACAGTGGTGAGCTTATTGACGATCTTTACCGCAACGGTAATGTAGCTTACCCGGAAGACACACCAGCACGCAAGCATAGTAAACATAGGCACGGTTGCTTTTCCGGCGCCCCGCATAATGCCGGCAATGCAGTGGGAGAATGCCAACAGGCAGTAGAACAAGCAGATGGTGCGCATATGCTGCACACCAAAGTCAATGGATGCCTGTGTTGCGCTAAAAAATCCGATCAGCTGCGGCGCAAACACATAGGAAATCACACCCACCACCTCTGCCATCAGGCAGCTGCAGGCGATACCAAAGCCAACACCCCGTTTCACCCGATCGTGGTGACCTGCGCCCAAGTTTTGCCCCACAAAGGTGGAAGGCGCCTGGGTAAAGCAGGTAACGGGCAGGAAAGCAAAGCCCTCCAGCTTGGAGTAGGATCCGCAGCCGGCCATGGCTGCTTTGCCAAAGCTATTGATGTTGGCCTGCACCACCACATTGGCAATGGCGATCACACTGTTTTGCACTCCGGACGGCAGGCCGTATTTGATAATATACAGAAGACTCTCCTTATGGAAGGATATTTCCCGGATATTCACCCGATATGGTCCGTCAATGCGAAGCAGATGGACAAAGCATAACAGGGCGCTGACACCTTGGGAGATGGTGGTTGCCACCGCGGCAGAACCTACGCCCCAATTAAAAGCGCCCACAAACAACAGATCCAAACCGATGTTTATGAATGTGGAGACGATCAGGTAGTACAGGGGGTGCTTGCTGTCGCCGACCGCGTGTAGGATTCCCACAAAAATGTTATACATTACGATGAAAAGCGCACCGAAAAAGTAATAGCGGAAATAGCTGATGGACTGAGGCAGAACCTCTGCCGGTGTGCCCATCCAGCCGAGAATGATCGGTGTCAGCACAACGCCTAAAACAGACAGAGCGACACCGGTTACCAAACCGAATGCGATGGCTGTGTGGATCGCCTTTCGCATAGACGGGTATTGTTTTGCACCAAAGGTCCTGGCAATAATAACACCGGCGCCCATAGAAAGACCCTGAAAAAAGCTGATCATCATAAAGATCAGACTGCCGGAAGAGCTTACCGCAGCCAGCGCGTCATCGTTGATAAAAAAGCCGACACACCAAGCGTCGAATGTGTTATAAAGCTGCTGAAATAAATTGCCAAGAAAAACCGGCAGTGCGAAAAGAAGCATTGCCTTCCAAATAGAACCTTCGGTCAGGTTTTGACCCTTCGTATTCAACGCACTCCCTCCCTTGCTGCGGTTTTTTCATTATACTACTCTGTGGTTGGATTGTAAATGTGGTTTGTCAGAGCTTTTGGCCTGTTATTTCCTCATACATCTGTGCGATCCGGCGGGCGCGCTGCCCCGCCTTTTGGAAAAATTCCTCCGGGGATAACTGGGTATAAATAAGATCCTTGGGGTCAGCAGAATGGGATCGCGTTTTGATTTCAAAATTCAGTATCTTTTGCTTTGGCGCGTTTTTAAGCAGGGAAATGGCCGAGTCCCACTGGAAATTTCCGTCAAAGGGCAGAAAATGCAGATCGTCATTTCCGGAGGGGATACCCGCCGGATCCCGCAGACCCCAGTTGTCATTGAGATGGGTCATTATAAGCCGATGACCAAACCGGCCTAAAAAGTCGGTTTTGTGAGGATAGCAGTGATCGTGGCCGGAATCCCAGCAAAAGCCCACATAGGCGCAGTTCTCATAGCGGGTCAGCAGGGCATTTAAATACTCCTCGCCCTCTAAATTTTCGAAGGCCACGGAAACACCCTTTTCCCGGGCGTAGGACACGATGGCATCGAAATGGCGAAAGTCAAGGGGCGTTTTTGGGAAACAATAGCTAAGTCCCTGCCAGCCGTGCACCACCAGGATCGGGATCTGAAACCGGGCGCAGGCATCGATACTGCGAAGCATATTCTGTAGTACCGGGAAAGAGGTGGGAGAATCCGGTTCCCACAGAAGGGCAATGCCCTTGTGGGGCGCATGGAGAGACTGAATTGTCATCTTGTGTTGCTGAGCGCAAACTGCTAAAGCTTCCAGCGGTAGATCCGGAGA
The DNA here is from genome assembly GCA_045606605.1 of Faecousia sp. GTDB lineage: Bacteria > Bacillota > Clostridia > Oscillospirales > Oscillospiraceae > Faecousia. Next base: position 656 of record JAZUSG010000150.1, on the reverse strand, counting down.
CCATACGGGAGATACCGCAGAAAACCCGGCCCGGGCCAGCAGATCGATGACTTTTTTCGTCTGGATACCGTATTGGGACTGCAGGGAAAAACCAAGACCCACCATTTAGCTGTACCTCCTAAAAATCGTGCCTTTAGTATAGCACATTGCTATGGGCTTGTAAACGCTCCGGATAACAAACAACTTTCGCAGGCAGCGAGTCAACCGCCACACTTTATAAAAAAGCTCGACCGCTTCCGGCCGAGCCTTTTGGTAGCTTTTATAACAGGAAAATACTTTGCTATATGGTTTTTTACAGGCCTGTGTTTTTCAGATCACTTACTAAGCCTACATAAAATTCCCGCACGTCAAATCCCGGAATATTTTCCCGGTTCAGGTCGATCATATCGCAGTGGGAGATGCCCCGCTTGCCGGGACTTCGCAACAGAATATAGTTTTCTCCCCAAGCGAAGGAGTCCTCACTGACGAGGCCGTCATTTTCCCCACTAAAATGATTTACCAGATGATAGGAAAAGTTCAAAGGAAATTTTCCGCTGCTGGCTTTTTTTAGAACAGAACCGATACTCTGACAAAAGACTCCCTCGGGAACAGGCATTTGGGCATCCAGTTCCTGGCAGAAAGTGTCGGTCAGGTTATTGACTGCGGCAAGGAAATCC
>JAZUSG010000149.1:0-3407 GCA_045606605.1 Faecousia sp. | reverse complement strand
CCTGGTGTCAATAAAATCTGTGCGCCCCAAAAGACAAAAAAACGGAGCTGGAAATTCCACCGCCGTTTATCGTTTGCTTTCTTTGCCTTCTGCGCGCATCTGAGCGAAGCACTCGCTGCAGAATACGGGACGGTCGGACTTGGGCTCAAAGGGAACCTTTGCCTCGCCGCCGCAACGTGCACAGGTAGCGGTGAAGAACTCACGGGGACCACGGGCACTTGCCTTACGAGCATCACGGCAAGCCTTGCAGCGCTGGGGCTCATTCTGGAAGCCGCGCTCTGCGTAGAATTCCTGCTCACCAGCGGTGAAAACGAATTCGCTGCCACACTCTTTGCAAACTAAAGTCTTGTCTTCGTACATGGATGTTTACCTCTCTTCGGTTGTTGATGCCCCGTGAAAGCCTGGCCTAACTGACTGGTATAACGCAGGGACAAAAAATAGTACGTGGCAAAATTCTGCCACAAATGGGATTATACACAAAGGGGGTAGTTTTGTCAATCCTTTATGAAAGTTTTTCTGCTTATTTTTTCATTTTTATGCAATTTTACGATAAATTCCCAAAATTATCCCTCAGAGATCAAATTGCGTCTGCCCGTCAAAGGGGATGTGCAAATGCTGATAAGCCAACTGTGTCACGCAGCGTCCCCGGGGTGTGCGGGTGAGAAAACCCAGCTGCATCAGGTAGGGCTCGTACACATCTTCCAGGGTGACCGCCTCTTCGCCGATGGTGGCTGCCAGGGTTTCCAGTCCCACCGGGCCGCCGCCGTAGTTGCGGATGATGGCGGTGAGCATCCGCCGGTCGATGTTGTCAAGACCCAGCGCATCCACCTCCAGCCGCTGCAGAGCCAGGTCGGCAGCTTCCTTGGTGATCACGCCGTTGCAGCAGATCTGGGCAAAGTCCCGGACGCGGCGGAGGAAACGGTTGGCGATCCGGGGTGTGCCCCGGCTGCGGGAGGCAATCTCCATAGCGCCGTCCGGGTCAATCTCCATACCCAAAATGGTGGCGCTGCGGGTCACGATCCGGGCCAGTTCCTCCGGGGTGTACAGCTCCAGCCGCAGATTCACACCAAACCGATCCCGCAGGGGCGCGGACAGCTGACCGGCCCGGGTGGTGGCGCCCACCAGAGTGAATTTGGGCAGATCCAGCCGGATGGAGTTGGCGGAAGGGCCTTTGCCCACAATGATATCAATGGCAAAATCCTCCATAGCCGGGTAGAGGATCTCCTCAACCACCCGGTTTAAGCGGTGGATCTCGTCGATAAACAGAATGTCGCCGGGGTTTAGATTGGTCAGCAGCGCCGCTAAGTCCCCGGGCTTTTCAATGGCCGGGCCGGAGGTGATGCGGATATTTACGCCCATCTCGTTGGCGATGACCCCCGCAAGGGTGGTCTTGCCCAGGCCCGGAGGGCCGTAGAGCAGGGTGTGGTCCAGGGGTTCATTCCGCAGCCGGGCGGCTTCGATATAAACCGACAGATTCCCCTTGGCCTTTTCCTGTCCGGTGTAGTCAGAGAGCAGCTTGGGCCGCAGACCGATCTCCCCGGCATCCTGGGGCGCAAAGGTGGGGGAAATGATGGGACTATCCAATTCTTGAGAAAATTCTAAACTCATGGAAAGTTAATCCTCCTTATAAAAACAATCCTCTTTCCAGCGGGCGGGATTGGTGTCAATATATTCCCAAATCTTTAAATAATCCTGTTCTCCCCGGATGATGTGGTCGTGGTAAGAACGCTGGAAAATTTGCGTCCCGATTTCCCGGTGATAAAAACGCTTGAAAGTGGATACAAAATGGGGAACAACGGCATTTGTAGGGGTCGGCGCCTTCGACGACCCGCCATTTTCCCCTTCGCTTACAGCAAGAAGCAAATGAATGTGATTGGGCATAATCACATATTTATCTACACGGACATTAGAAATACAGTTGCCGGAAAGGATATATTTTTCGGCAATTCTACCGGCGTTTGTCAAGCGCACTTGTGGGGCGTCGAGGGCGCCGCCCCCTACAATTTCTCCCAATATACACCGCTTGCCTTCAACACAGATCGTCAAAAAGTATATGCCCGGTGTACTGTAATCAAATTCTGGCAGGCGATTCGGTTTTCTCTTTGGCAGTTCCATGGGATCAGCTCTTCATAACCATCGCCCGCAGTGCGTGGCGGACCATTTCCTCGGTGGAGGCGGTGGGGTCGACACCCTTGAGGGCCGCGGCGATCTCGCTGGGGGAGTAGCCCAGTTCCTGGAGCGCGGCATTTGCCAGGGAAGCATTGTTGCCGGTAACCGGCGCGGAAACAGCAGGGCCGGAGAAATCCAGCTCTGTGGCGCTGCCGCCCATCTTATCCTTTAGCTCCAAAATAATGCGCTGGGCGATCTTTTTACCCACGCCCTGGGCGGCGGTGAGCAGCTTTTCATCCCCGGTCATTACGGCCAGGGTAAAATTCTGCGGACCGGCGGCCAAAATAGCCAACGCCGCTTTGGGACCCACGCCGTTTACCGAGGTCAGCAGTTCATAGCAACGCTGCTCCTCCCGGCTGGAGAAGCCGTAAATATCGTAGGCATCCTCCCGGATAGACTCGGTGATGTAGAGCTTGGCGCCCTGCCCTAACTTCAGCTGGGCGGCAGTATAGGCGGTGACCCGGCAGCCGTAGCCCACACCGTTACAATCAATCACGGCCAAACCCGGCTCTAAAACGGCAACCTGCCCGGAAACGTAGTATAGCATAGAAAAACCTCCCGGTTTTTATAATTGACAATTGACAATGGACAATTGTCAATTATTTCTTGGTTGTTTTGACGATGGATATAAGAAGTCGTTCTAACTCATTGCAATCTGCAATAATTGACTGAAATTCCTCAGATGTTAGAAAGTTTGTTTCGTGCAATAAACGAAGCCAGTAATTTGTTTCATAAGCTTCTTTTAAAGAAATATTTAGCTTACTGATAAAATCTGATCGACTCTGTGCCTGTTGGGATTCGGACACATTGGCGCCGATGCTGGTTCCGCTTTTAAGGAGTTGTTTTGTTAGGATAAATTCGTTGTGCTCATTTTGGATATATCTGCACAAATTTACAATTCGTACCGCAAAGCGAAAACTTTTATCTTGAATCGTATTTGCCATAAAAATTCCTCCTCAAATTGTCAATTGTCAACTGTCAATTGTCAATTCTTGATGGCTTTTGCCAGCAAGCTGGTGCTGGATCTTGCGTGGCACAGGGCGATGGCGATGGCATCGGCAGCATCATCCGGCTTGGGCATCTGGGATAAACCCAGAATCCGGCGGGTCATATCCATCACCTGATGCTTGGTGGCGTTGCCGTAGCCGACTACGGCCTGCTTTACCTGCATAGGCTTGTACTGGGCCACATCCAGACCCGCCTGCCGGATGGCGAGCAGGATCACGCCCCGGCTTTGG
>JAZUSG010000148.1:0-3526 GCA_045606605.1 Faecousia sp. | reverse complement strand
GGTGCCCGGGTGCTGAAAAATACCTGCCGGATGGGTGCGCTGCTGCATATCATCGGCGGCGTGGTCGGCCTTGGCATTATGATCACCCTGGTGGTGCTGGGCGCTCTGCAGTATCTGACACCGGAAAATATGTTCCTGTATCAGCTGGTGTGGATGATCCCCGCGCTGCTGATCACCGAGTGGACCCGCTCCATTTAAAAATAACAAGAGACGGAATGCATTTGCATTCCGGCTTTCTTTTGTGATAATCAGCTGTAAAAATCTTTAATCTTCTTGGCGCGGCTGGGGTGGCGCAGCTTGCGGATCGCCTTATTTTCGATCTGACGGATACGCTCTCTGGTGACACCAAAGATCTGACCCACCTCTTCCAGCGTGTGGGTGCGACCGTCATACATACCAAACCGCATCCGCAGCACATCGGCTTCCCGCTCGGTAAGCGTATCCAGGATCTCCTTCAGGGCCTCTGCCAGCATCGCATTGGAGGTGGCATCAGCCGGGCCGGGTGTCCGTTCGTCTTCCACAAAGGAGCCGATGGAGGTATCTTCTTCATCACCCACAGGTGTGTCAAGACTCAAGGTATCCGCAGCGGTGCGGTTTGCCTCGATGATCTTTTCTACCGGCAGATTCAACTCGGCTGCGATCTCTTCCACAGTAGGCTCTCTGCCCAGCTCTTGCACCAGCTTCCGGTTGCAGCGAGTAGCCTTATTAATGACTTCAACCATATGCACCGGAACCCGGATGGTGCGGGCCTGATCGGCGATTGCTCTGGTAATAGCTTGCCGGATCCACCAGGTGGCATATGTAGAGAATTTATTTCCCTTTGTCCAATCAAATTTATCCACAGCCCGGATAAGGCCGGTGTTGCCCTCCTGGATCAGATCCAAAATGTGCAGGCCTCTGCCGGAATATTTCTTTGCGATGGATACCACCAAGCGCAGATTTGCCTCGGTCAGCTTGTTTTTTGCGTATTGGCTGCCCTCGGAGACCATCTTTGCCAGTTCCACTTCTTCTTCTGCGGACAGCAGCTTAATTTGACCGATCTCCTTCAGATACATCCGCACCGGGTCATCCAAATTATACTCAGCGGCCAAATCTACCGGGTCAACCAGGTCTTCCTCGTCCACATCCGACAGGTCGATATCGTCGTGCAGATCATCACCCAGATCCAGGGTGTCATCCAGATCCAGGTCCAAATCTTCGCTGACCACCTGAATGTTCAGCGCTTCGAAATTATCATAGATCTCTTCTATCTTCTCCGGGGACAGATCCATTTCTTCCAAATGGGCCCGCAAATCACTGGCCCGGATCATACCGTCCTTACGGCCCTGGGCAATCAGCTTTTGCAAAATAGCCTGCAATTCCTCAGGACTTTTGGCAGCTTTTTTGGTGGTGCTCATAGTGCAATCCCTCTTTATCTTGTAATTCGTGTTTTTCCACGCCGTTAGACTATACCTTGATTCTTCGTTTTTGACAAGGGTCTTGCAAAAAAATTTTAAAAAAGCAGTATTCGGCGGTTTTTTGGCACTGCGTTAAAGAGTATTCCCCGGCTTTTCGAAAAACATACTGTTTACAACACCGGGTTTATTCGTTATAATAAAAACAATTACTAAAGTGGTGGAGTATGCGTATTTTACTTCGCCCTTTTTAGAGGTGCAAACTATGACAGACCTTTCCAAAATCCGGAATTTTTCTATTATTGCCCATATCGTCCACGGCAAGTCCACCCTGGCAGACCGACTGCTGGAGGAGTGCGATGCCATTGACCAGCGCATCCGCGCCGAGCAGATGTTAGACTCTATGGAGCTGGAAAAGGAACGGGGCATTACGATCAAAGCCACCGCAGCGACGCTGACCTATACGGCCGATGACGGACAGACCTATGCCCTGAACCTGATTGACACCCCGGGTCACGTGGACTTTAACTACGAAGTCAGCCGCAGCCTGGCAGCCTGTGAGGGTGCGATTTTGGTGGTGGATGCTTCCCAGGGTGTAGAGGCCCAGACCCTTGCCAACACCTATCTTGCCATCGATGCAGGACTGGAAGTTCTGCCGGTTATTAATAAGATCGACCTGCCCTCCGCCCGTCCGGCGGAAGTGAAGGCCGAGGTGGAAGATATTATCGGCATTCCTGCGGAGGATTCCCCGGAGATCTCCGCTAAGAACGGCATCAATATTCATTCTGTTTTAGAGATGATCGTAAAGGATGTACCTGCCCCCGACGGAGATCGGAATGCGCCCCTGCAGGCGCTGATCTTTGACAGCGTGTACGATTCCTACCGGGGTGTTATCGTTTATGTGCGTATTAAAGAAGGCACCGTCTGCCCCGGACAGGATATCCGAATGATGGCAACAGGCGCTACCTATAAGGTAGTGGAGGTGGGTACGATGAGTCCCACCGGCTTGGTTCCCCGGGACGCCCTGGGCGCCGGCGAAGTCGGTTACATCACCGCATCCATTAAGACCGTTGCGGATACCCAGGTGGGCGACACCATCACCACTGTGGAGGGTGGCGCAGCCGAACCGCTGCCCGGCTACCGGCCGGTGCAGCCTATGGTGTTCTCCGGTGTGTATCCGGCGGACGGCGCCAAGTATCAGGATCTGCGGGAGGCGCTGGAAAAGCTAAAGCTCAATGATGCATCCTTTGCCTATGAGCTGGAAAGCTCCATTGCCTTAGGATTTGGATTCCGGTGCGGATTTTTGGGCCTTCTGCATATGGAGATCATTCAGGAGCGCCTGGAGCGGGAATACAATTTGGATCTGATCACCACCGCCCCCAACGTTGTGTACCGCATTACCAAAAATAACGGTGAGGTGCAGATGGTCTACACCCCTCTGGACTACCCCGATCCTATGGAGATCCAGCTGGCGGAAGAACCCTTCGCTAAGGTTAATCTGATCGCGCCTCAGGAGTATGTGGGCAACATTATGGAATTGGCGCAGCAGCGCCGGGGCGAATTTAAGGATATGGTCTACCTGGATGCCAACCGGGTGGAGCTGCACTACGATATGCCCCTCAACGAGATTATCTATGACTTCTTCGATGCACTCAAGTCCCGCACCCGGGGTTACGGCAGTTTGAATTATGAGCTCATCGGCTACCGTCCCAGCCGCCTGGTTAAGCTGGATATTCTGCTAAACGGCGACATTGTGGACGCACTTAGCTTTATTCTCTTTGCGGATAATGCCTATCCCCGCGCCCGTAGGATCTGTGAGCGACTGAAGGAAAATATCCCCCGCGCCCAGTTTGAGATCCCGGTGCAGGCGGCTATCGGCGGCAAGATCATTGCCCGGGAGACCATCAAGGCCCTGCGCAAGGACGTGCTGGCCAAGTGCTATGGCGGCGACATCACCCGGAAAAAGAAGCTGCTGGAGAAGCAGAAGGAAGGCAAGAAGCGCATGCGCACCTTCGGCACCGTCTCGGTCCCCAGCGAAGCCTTCATGGCAGTGCTGAAGCTGGACGATGACAACTAAGGCAAAGCCTTAGCTGTCAAATGAATAATGAATAACTAATAATGAATAATTATGG
>JAZUSG010000147.1:0-17140 GCA_045606605.1 Faecousia sp. | reverse complement strand
TGACCCACGAAATGGAATTTGCCAGAAGTGTCGCCGATGTGGTCATATATATGGCAGACGGTGTGATCGAAGAAATGGGCACACCGGAAGAGGTCTTTGACCATCCCAAGAGCGAGAAAACCAAAGCCTTCCTGCAAGGCTTCCACGAAGGATTTTAAGAAAGGAGCGCACTATGGAGAAAAGCAATAAGATCACGGAACTTTACCGGCTCGTCGCTGACTTAAAAACCCCGGAAGAGTGCGCGATGCTCTTTGAAGATCTGTGCACCAATAAGGAAGTGGAAAAAATGGCAGAACGGCTCTATGCGGCAAAGCTGCTGATGGAAGGCAAGACCTACAATCAGGTCATTGCGGAAACGGACATTTCCTCCGCCACGCTTAGCCGGGTCTCCCGCTGTGTGCAGTACGGAAAAGGCTATTCGAAACTGCTTAAAAAATAAAGAAAAAGCGTGTTACCGAAGGGTAACACGCTTCTTTATTGCCGTCAGCCGGTGGTTTTCTTAACAAGCTTTGTATATTCCACCTGCTCTGCCAGGTGATAGACGGTCTTTGCATCCGGCGCCTGCGTACCGGACTGCATTACACTGGCAGCACCCATCGCCATTGCCAGTTGGATCTGCTGCTGCCGGGGAAGCTCTTTTTCCATGGCGTAGGCCATTGCCGCCACCACCCCGTCGCCTGCGCCCACGGTACTACCCACGGCGACGGACAGACTTTTTGCCCGGTAGAAGCCGTCCTTACTTAAAAACAGTGCGCCGTCTTTTCCCAGGGACACCACCACCTGCTGGATTCCCTTTGCCAGCAGTTCCCTGCCTGCGCCGATGATCTGCCCCTGGGTTTCCAGGGTTCTTCCCACCAGCCGGGTCAGCTCCGCTTCATTGGGCTTAATGATCTCCGGTATAGCCAGCACACCTTCCTTTAGGCTTGCGCCGTCTGCATCCAAAATCACCCGGGCGCCCAGCTCTCGGAAGCGCTCCGTCCACACCCGATAAGTATCGGGTGCCGCGCCTTTGGGTAAACTGCCGGAGAGCACCACCACATCTCCCGGACGGATCCGCTGACACAGACGGATCAGCAGCTGCCGCAAGGTGGCAGATTTTACCTCCGGTCCCGGCTCATTGATATCGGTATTTTGTCCGGCCTCCCGATCCACAATCTTCAGGTTGGTACGGGTCTGTCCGGAAGATTCTACTGCAAGGACCGTCAGCCCCTCCTGCTCCAGCAGTTGGGCCAATCGGTCGCCGGTCTCTCCTGCCAGGATCGCTACGGCCACCGACTCCATCCCCAAAGCCTTCAGACACTTGGACACATTAATACCCTTTCCGCCCGCATCCTCCCGGATGGAAAGACCCCGGTTGACCGCGCCTACGGAAAAACCCGGCAGCTCGATGGTCTTATCAATGGCGGGATTGAGTGTAACCGTGTAGATCATAAGATCCCCTCCCTAAAAATTCCTACTTCTATCATATTGTATTTTTACGGATTTGGCAATAAAAAAGTGAGCCACCCGAAGGTGGCTCTTTACAAAGAGGAAAATGAAAAAGATCGTTTCCCATTACTGGGCCAAAAAGGCTTCCGGGTCTACCGGTTCACCGTCCCGGCTGACGCTGAAATGGATATGGTCGCCGATGGCGCTTTCCATCAGGGCGGTGTTGCCCACCGTGCCGATGGTCTGACCCATCGTAACCGCATCACCGGGCTTTACCGGCACGGATGTTTCCAGGCTGGCATACTTGGTGGTATAGCCGTCTGCGTGGCGCAGCACCACGGTCATACCCATCGCTTCGTCCTCGTAGACCGAATACACCTCGCCGTCGGCAGCTGCCCGCACTTCTGTACCGGCCTCCGCGGCGATGTCAAGTCCGTTGTGGACACGCCAATCCCGGGTGGTCTCGTTATAGGTGAGACTGTCCATAGCGTACACCGCTACAGTCTGACCTTCCACAGGGGCAGCGGTCTTTAAGGGTGTCTTTGGAATTTCCTGCTGGCCGGGGGTTTGATTTTCACCGCCGTTGGGGTCGGTGGCGATCACCGCCTGGTCATCCTGCAAACCGCCCACGGTAGCGCTGTTATTATCCACAGGTACATTGGGCTTTTCCGTGTTTCTGTAATAGAGGAATCCGGAGATTCCGATGGCGGCAGCGCATAGCACAAGGGCTATGTAGTAGCCCTTACCGCTTACGTTGCCAGAGAATTTTTTCTTGCTCATATCTAAGCACCTCCGTAATGGAGTATTGCCAATATTTTGTAACTTAAACCATCTTTTGGAAAAATTTTTGCAGGGGCGGAAAAACCGCATTCTGCCTGCATAAAACCTTGTTGACAAAATTCGCATAATAATGTATAAATAAACTATTATTTCAAAAAGAAACGGGGGAGGATAATGTCCAAAGAACTCATCAGGCTCCAAGATCTAATTATGGAGTTCGACGGGGAACGGATACTTGATGGTATCAATCTCTACTTTAACGATCACGAATTTCTCACCTTGCTCGGCCCCTCCGGCTGTGGCAAGACCACCACTCTGCGCATTATTGGCGGTTTTTTGACCCCCACTTCCGGCAGGGTGCTTTTTGATGGAAAAAGCATCATCGATGTGCCCCCCTATCAGCGGCAGATCAACACCGTCTTCCAGCGGTATGCGCTCTTCCCCCATTTGGATGTTTTCGATAACATCGCCTTCGGTCTGAAGGTGGCAAAGCTGCCCAAGGCGGAGATCAACCAGCGTGTAACCGAAATTCTGGAGATCGTCGGTATGCAGAGCTTTGCGCACCGGCGCATTGACAGCCTTTCCGGCGGTCAGCAGCAGCGTGTTGCCATTGCCCGCGCACTGGTCAACCGCCCCAAGGTCCTGCTTTTGGATGAGCCGTTAGCTGCGCTGGACCTGCGGCTGCGTAAGGATATGCAGAACGAACTGAAGCGTATCCAGCAGGCTATGGGCATTACCTTTGTCTACGTTACCCACGATCAGGAAGAAGCCCTTTCTATGTCTGATACGGTGGTTGTTATGGACAAGGGCCGTATTCAGCAGATTGGTAAACCTGAGGATATCTATAACGAACCGAAGAACGCTTTCGTTGCTGACTTCATCGGCGAAAGTAACATTTTAGACGGCATTATGCTTGCCGATTACAAGGTCAAATTCTTCGGCCGTACATTCAAATGCCTGGATGCAGGCTTTGCTCCGGGCGAACCGGTTGACGTTGTCATCCGTCCGGAGGATATTGACTTTGTTCCCCCGGAGGAAGGTCATCTCATCGGCACAGTTACCAGCGTAACCTTCAAGGGCCTCAACTACGATATCATCGTAGACTTTAAGGGCTTTAAGTGGCTGATCCAGACCACGGATCATCAGCCGGAAGGTGCGACGGTCGGTATTCGGCTGAACCCGGAAGATATTCACGTTATGCGCAAGAGTGAATACTCCGGTATGTTTGGTGACTAGGGCTCCTACGCCGCGGAGTACGACGAGCTGACGGAGGACGGGGCGGATGAAGAAGAATAAATCCCTGCTCTTCAGCGGTCCGTACATCCTTTGGATGCTGGTGTTTACCCTGATCCCCCTGGGTGTGGTAGCCTACTACGCTCTGACCGATCCGTCCACCGGCGCCTTTACCCTGCAAAACATCCGGGATCTGGGAATGTATCTGCCCACCCTGGGCATTTCTGCGTGGTACTCTCTGATTTCCGCGCTGATCTGCCTGGTGCTTGGCTATCCTGTTGCCTATTTCATCGCCCATCGGCAGCCGGTTACCCAAAAGATCCTGTATATGCTGGTGATGCTGCCTATGTGTATGAGCTTTTTGCTGCGTACCTTAGCGTGGGTAGGCCTCTTAGAATCCAACGGCATCATTAACCGGATTTTGTCACTGCTGGGTCTCGGCTCGGTAACTCTCATCGGCACACCCGGCGCGGTGATCTTGGGTATGGTGTATAACTACCTGCCCTATATGATCCTGCCGCTGTACGCCATTATCGTAAAGATCGACAACCGGCTGATTGAAGCCGCCGAAGATCTGGGCTGCACCCCCACCAAGGTCTTTTCCAAGGTAGTTTTGCCTTTGTCTATGCCCGGAATTCTGTCCGGCATCACCATGGTGTTTGTGCCGGCCGTTTCCACCTTCTATATTTCCCAAAAATTGGGCGGTACGGATACTACTATGCTCATCGGCGACGTGATCGAGCGGCAGTTTAAGTATGCCGGCAATCCCAATTTGGGCGCGGCGCTGAGCTTGGTTCTGATGCTGCTGGTGTTCATCTGCACCGGCATTATGAACCGCTTCGGCAGTGATGAGGAAGGCGGTGTAGTCATATGAGAAAAACAAACCGCATCTTCACCGTGCTAATCTTTATCTTCCTGTATATCCCTATGGCGGTGCTGATCTTAGGTTCTTTTAACACCGGCAAGAGTCTTTCCGTGTTTGAAGGCTTCACCTTAAATCAGTACAAAGAGCTGTTCCGGGATCAGGATCTGCTGGCGCTGCTGGGCAACTCCCTGCTGATCGCCATTTTGTCCACGGCCATTGCAACCGCCTTCGGCACCTTTGCCGCAGTGGGTATCCACTCCCTCAAGCCCCGGATGCGGAAAGCGGTTATGACGCTGACCAACATCCCTATGACCAACCCTGATATTGTTACCGGTATTTCCCTGTCTCTGCTGTTTGTATTTATCGGTACCGGTATGCTGGGTCAAACGCAAAGCCTGAACTTCTGGACTCTGCTCATCGCCCACATCACATTCAATCTCCCCTATGTCATTTTGAATGTGATGCCAAAGCTGCAGCAAATGAATCCCGCTTTGCAGGATGCGGCTATGGACTTAGGTTGCACGCCTATGCAGTCCTTCTTCAAGGTAACCATCCACGAGATTATGCCAGGCGTGGTTTCCGGCGCGATTATGGCCTTTACCATGAGCTTGGACGATTTTGTGATCAGCTATTTTGTTACAGGCACTGAATTTGTTACCCTGCCGGTGAAGATCTATTCTCTCACCAGAAAGCAGATCCATCCTAAGATCTATGCCATGTTCACCCTGCTGTTTATGCTGATCTTTGTGCTGATGGTAACTATGAACCTGCTGCAAATCCGAGGCGAAAAGCGCAAGCACGAAAAGCAGCATAAAACCGTCAGCCGCGGTATGCAGATCTTCACACGGGTCGTTGCCTTTGTGTTGGTGGCCTTCCTGCTGGCCGGCAGCCTGTTTTTGATCGTTACCACACGGCGCAATAAGATCACCCTGAACGTGATGAACTGGGGTCAGAACATTGCAGACGGCAGTGACGGCACACTGGATATCATCGCAGCCTTTGAAGAGGCCTATCCTCATATTGATGTGAACTATTCGGAATATGCCTCCAATGAGGAGCTTTACTCCAAGCTCTCTGCCGGCGGTCTGGTGGTGGATGTGATCATCCCCTCTGACTATATGATCGCCCGGATGATCTCGGAGGATATGCTGCTGGAGCTTGACTTCGACAATATTCCCAACTATAAAAATGTGATCGAGACCTACAAAAACCAGTCCTACGATCCGGAAAATAAGTATTCCGTTCCCTACACCTGGGGTACGGTGGGTATCATCTATAACAGCAAGTACGTGGCAGAGGAAGATGTTACCGGCTGGGATCTGCTCTGGAACGAAAAGTACAAGGGTCAGATCCTGATGTTCGATAACTCCCGGGATGCCTTCGGCATTGCCCAGTACAAGCTGGGGATCGATGTAAACACCACCGACAAAGCCGAACTGCAACAATGTGCTGATGCGCTTACCAAGCAGCGGCCCTTGGTGCAGCAGTACGTGATGGACCAGGTCTACGACAAGATGATCGAAGAAAATGCCTGGATCGCTCCTTATTATGCCGGCGATGCTATGATGATGATGGATGAAAACGAGGATCTCCGCTTCTATCTGCCGGAAGATCAGAAGTTTAATCTGTTCATCGACGCTATGTGTATTCCGAACTGTGCCCAGGAAAAGGACGCAGCGGAGTTGTTCATTGACTTTATGTGCGATCCGGAAATTTCCGGCGCCAATATGGACTATATCTGCTACGGCTCTCCCATTGAGGGCGCTACCGAATATATGGATGAATACCTGGCAGAAAGTGAAGTTATCTATCCCCCGGAAGAACTTTTGGCGCGGGGCACCAGCTACGGCTTCCTGCCGCAGGAAGTTACCCGGTTTGTGGAAAACCTGTTCCTGCAGGTAAGACTAAACTAAATAAAAACACGGTGGTAATACCACCGTGTTTTTTATTGCCGTGATAACTCTGAAAACAAGCGGAAACCCACCACGACCCCATTGCGAAAATCCTCTTGCTGATAAAGATTGCACAGGCGATAAGTAACACCCATCACTGTATCCTGTTCTGAAATGCTTAGTTTCTGCAGAATACTGTTCAGCTCCTCGAAACATCCCAGGATTTCTTTTGTGTCGGTATTTCGGCTCTGAAAATAGCAGCAGCCAAGCATATCCAGGATTTTTTCCATTTTGCATTCCGTGATCTCCAGCGGATTTTCAGTCAAATACTTTTCCAGTACCTCAATATACTTCTTCATATTATCCTCCAACATTTTATACATTCTTTTAGATGTACGTTTATTGTACACACATTTAGATGTATAGTCAATACATTTTTTTGAATGTATGGTAAATTTGCTATAGAATTGTTTTGGAGGAATCGATTTTATGAAATACTGCTACCAACGATTAAAAGATTTACGGGAAGACAGAAATGAACTTCTTAAGCAGGAAGATATCGCGAAACTGCTCAACACGACACAACAAACCTATTCCCTTTGGGAACGGGGTGAGCGGGAGATCCCCTTTCATCACGCAATCACGCTGGCAAAATTCTACAAGGTCTCTTTGGATTATATCGCTGGGCTTACCAACAAAAAATCCGGTCGATAAAACATTCGCCAAAACGGTATATACCAATTTAAAAAGGGTCTGTTGCAGTATTTTGCAACAGACCCTAAAATTATGCAAACGTCTACGTCTGTAGAATGTAGGGGCGGTCATTGACCGCCCGCGGGCGATTGATAATCGCCCCTACGGATTCTATTAGCGTTTTTGTTTCGCTACAGGCGCTTTTTGAAATTTACTGCAAATGCGCTTCGTTAATGAGGATATGCACATCGTCCAGCTGCTTCTGAGAAACCGTGGTGGGTGCGTCCATCATTACGTCCTGCGCGTTCTTGTTCATGGGGAAGGTGATGATCTCCCGGATGGACTCCTCGCCGGTGAGCAGCATAACCAGGCGGTCTACGCCGGGGGCTGCGCCTGCGTGGGGAGGTGCGCCATAGGTAAAGGCATTGTACATTGCAGGGAACTTAGCCTTTACATCCTCTTCGCCGAGACCCACCATCTGGAAGGCCTTAACCATAATCTCCGGATCGTGGTTACGAACTGCGCCGGATGCGGATTCATAGCCGTTGATGACCAGATCGTACTGATCTGCATTGATAGCCAGCAGCTTTTCGTTGTCGCCCTCGGCATCCAATAGCGCCTGCATACCGCCCTGGGGCATAGAGAAAGGATTGTGGCAGAATTCCAGCTCGCCGGATTCCTCGCCCATCTCGTACATGGGGAAGTCCACGATCCAGCACATTGCGTACTGATTCTCGTCAAAGTGGCCGGGGATGCGCTTACCCATCATAGTACGGATCACGCCGGCGGTCTTCTGGGCGGCGGTCTTCTTACCCGCTGCCATACATACGAAGCTGCCGGGCTTTAAGCTCAGCTTTTCGGTGAGAACTGCGGTGTAGTCTGTCAGGAACTTGCTGACGCCACCGGTGAACTGGCCGTTTTCATCCACCTTGATCCAGCAGGCCTTATTGCCGGTCTGCACTTCTACGTCATTTAAGAGCTTGTCGATCCACTTGCGGCCCTCGCTGAAGTTGTCCACTGCCACAGCCTTGACGGTAGCATTTTGGAAAGGACCGAACTCGCAGCCTGCCACCTCTGCGGTGATATCCTGCACCTCCAGGTCGATCCGCAGGTCCGGCTTATCGGAGCCGTAGCGCTCCATTGCCTCGTTAAAGGGAATATGGCGGAAGGGTGCTTTGGAAACTCTCTCGTACTTACCGAACTTTTCAAATACCGGAACCAGCACCTCTTCCAGGGTGGTCAGCACATCATTTTGGGTGGCAAAGGCCATTTCCATATCCATCTGATAAAACTCGCCGGGGGTACGGTCTGCACGGGCATCCTCATCCCGGAAGCAGGGCGCGATCTGGAAATAACGGTCAAAGCCGGAGGTCATCAGCAGCTGCTTAAACTGCTGAGGTGCCTGGGGCAGAGCATAGAACTTGCCTGGGTGATTTCGGGCAGGAACCAAAAAGTCTCGTGCGCCCTCGGGGGAAGAGGCGGTGAGGATGGGGGGGGTGATCTCCAAAAAGCCCTTCTCCGTCATCAGACGGCGCAGCTCGGCAACTACCTGGCAGCGCAGGATAATGTTACTCTTAACTGCAGGATTGCGCAGGTCCAGATACCGGTACTTCAGTCTCACATTTTCATCCGCATCCCGGCTCTTGTTGATCTCAAAGGGCAGGGCATTGTGGATACACTTGCCCAGCACCTTGATCTGGGTGGGTACTACTTCGATCTCACCGGTAGCCTGCTTGGGATTCTTACTCTCACGCTCCCGGACCGTGCCGGTAACGGAAATCGTGGTTTCTTTATTCAGGCCCTTAATGGCCTTCATCATATCTTCGGTCTCGATGACCACCTGGGTCGTGCCGTAAAAGTCACGCAGCACCACAAATGCAAAATTCGCACCCACTTCCCGGACGTTCTCCATCCAGCCGACTAAGGTTACATTCTCACCGGCGTGGGTAAGGCGCAGCTCACCACAGTTATGGGTTCTGGATTGTATCATAGTAAAGTCCCCTTACTGGTTAATTTTTTCGCTTTATTTTCTCACAAAAAGGGCCAAATGTCAATCCATCTGTTCCATTTCGCCGGAAAATCCCCGTGCGCTTTGTGCATAGCATCCACATTTTCCACAAATTTGTCCGCCGGGGAAAATTTTTTATGTGAAGACTATGAAAAAGTTGAATTTTTTGCAATTTTTGCATTGATTTTACGGAACTTTTATCATACAATAGTTTGGCAAGTGCCGGGTTTTCCCGAAAGTAATGAAACCGGGGTGAAAAGAATGCTAAATGTGGTACTGGTAGAGCCGGAGATCCCGCAAAACTGCGGCAATATCGCCCGTACCTGCGCCGCCACCGGCTGCACGCTCCATCTGATCCGCCCCCTGGGGTTTGACATTTCCGAAAAGGCGGTCAAGCGGGCAGGACTGGATTACTGGGATCAGGTAACGGTGAAGGATTATGTAAACTTAGAAGATTTCTTTGCCAAAAACGATGTGCGGCAAATGTGGTGTCTTTCCACAAAAGCGCCGAAAGGCTACACGGAGGCAGCCTACGAAGATGGCTGCTACCTGTTCTTCGGCAAAGAGACCAAGGGTCTTCCGGAAGCATTTTTGGCACAGCACTATGATAGCTGTGTGCGCATCCCTATGCGGCAGACAACCCGGAGCTTAAACCTGAGCAATGCGGTGGCCATCACCGTGTTTGAAGCCCTGCGGCAGCTGGATTTCCCCGGCCTGCAGGATTTCGGTAAAATGCGTAAATAACCAAATATGGAGGAAATAACAATGAACTACAACAAGAAGTCCATCGAAGACATTGAAGTAGCCGGTAAGCGCGTTCTGTGCCGCTGCGACTTTAATGTTCCCACCAAGGAAGGCAAGATCACTTCCGACAAGCGGATCGTGGCTGCTATGCCTACCATCGAGTACTTAGTAAAGAAGGGCGCAAAGGTCATCCTGTACTCCCATATGGGCAAGCCCAAGGGCGAATGGAAGCCCGAGCTGAGCCTGAAGGTGGTTGCTGACCGCCTGAGCGAGCTGCTGGGTAAAGAAGTCATTATGGCTGCTGACGTTGCCGGTGAGGACGCCAAGGCAAAGGCTGCGCGGCTTCAAGACGGCGATGTAATGCTGCTGGAAAACACCCGTTATATGAAGGGTGAGACCAAGAACGACCCTGACCTAAGTAAGGATCTGGCTTCCATGGCCGACATTTTTGTAAACGACGCTTTCGGCACTGCCCACCGCGCTCACTCCTCCACCGCCGGCGTAGCAGACTATCTGCCTGCTGTTTCCGGTTACCTGGTGCAGAAGGAAGTTTCCATTATGGGCAAGGCGCTGGCTAACCCCGAGCGTCCTTTCGTTGCCATCCTGGGCGGCGCTAAGGTCTCCGACAAGCTGAATGTTATCAATAACCTGCTGGAAAAGGTCGACACCCTGATCATCGGCGGCGGTATGGCTTACACCTTCCTGGCTGCGCAGGGCTACACTGTGGGTAAGTCCCTGGTTGACAACGAGAAGCTTCAGTACTGCAAGGAAATGATGGCCAAGGCCGAGGCCAAGGGCGTAAAGCTGCTGCTGCCCGTTGACACCGCTGTTGCCGCTTCCTTCCCCTCCCCCATTGACGCTGAGATCGCTGTTGACTATGTAGACTGCACCGCGATCCCCGCTGACCAGATGGGTCTGGACATCGGCCCCAAGGCTTGCGCAGAATTTGCTGCTGCTGCCAAGAGCGCAAAGACTGTGGTTTGGAATGGCCCTATGGGCGTATTCGAGAACCCCACTTTGGCAAAGGGCACCATCGCAGTTGCACAGGCTCTGGCAGACTCTGACGCTGTTACCATCGTCGGCGGCGGCGATTCCGCAGCTGCTTGCGAGCAGCTGGGCTTTGCTTCCCAGATCACCCACATCTCTACCGGCGGCGGCGCTTCCCTGGAGTTTTTGGAAGGCTTAGAACTTCCTGGTATCGCCTGCTTAGAAGACAAGTAAGAAGCACCCTTTTGTAGATTTACGGGGAGGGTCGCTATGGCCCTCCCTATTTCCAAGCATTCCCCTTTTTTATTAAATTTGAAATTAACATCGCAATGCGATGCATATATAGGAGAGATAATTATGAACAGAAAGTATCGTAAGACCGTCATTGCCGGTAACTGGAAAATGAACAAGACCCCCTCCCAGACCAAGGAGTTTATGACTCAGCTGAAGGCGATTATGCCCAAGGGTCACTGGTGTGATATCGCCCTGTGTGTTCCCGCCGTATGTATCCCCGCTGCTGTCCGCGCTATGCGTGAGAGCCGCATTGGCATCGGCGCAGAGAACTGCCACGCTGCTGCCAAGGGCGCTTACACCGGCGAGATCGCTACCGATATGCTGGTAGATGCCGGTTGTAAATACGTGATCATCGGCCACTCTGAGCGCCGCGAGATGTTCGGTGAGACCGACGCACAGGTGAATGCCAAGGTATTGGCTGCTCTGGAAGCAGGTCTTATCCCCATTATGTGCTGCGGCGAGACCCTGGAGCAGCGTCAGAGCGGCGTTACCGCTGAGCACATTGCTATGCAGATCAAGCTGGGTCTGCAGAACGTTCCCGAAGAGAAGATCCGCAAGGTCATCATCGCTTACGAACCCATTTGGGCCATTGGTACCGGTCTGACCGCTACCCCCGAGCAGGCACAGGAAGTCTGCGAGAGCATCCGTGCTGTGGTGCGGAAACTCTACTCCTCCAAGCACGCCCGCGCTATCTCCATCCTGTACGGCGGCAGCATGAACGAAAATAACGCCTACGAGCTGCTGGCACAGCCGGATATCGACGGCGGCCTGATCGGCGGCGCTTCCCTGGTTCCCGAAAAGTTCGTGCAGATCATCAAAGCTGCAAACCAGCCCACAGTGTAATTCCAAAAGGAGCAGCCCTTGCTGCTCCTTTTCTCATAATTGACAATTGACAATGGACAATTATCAATTTTGGAGGTAATGTATGCAAACCCTGTATTTATCTGCCCAGGACGTAAAAACGCCGACACTTGCGGCAAATATCATAAAATCCGGCGGATTGGTAGCCATTCCTACAGAGACGGTGTACGGTCTGGGCGCTGACGGATTGAATCCCGAGGCCGTTGCCAAGATCTTCGTCGCCAAGGGTCGCCCGCAGGACAATCCCCTGATCCTGCACATTGCAGAGGCAAAGGATATGGAAAAATTCTGCCACGATATCCCCCAGGCCGCCTACCGTTTGGCAGAAAAATTTTGGCCCGGTCCTTTAACGATGGTGCTGCCCGCCAAGGCGTGCGTCCCCAAATGCACCACGGCAGGACTGCCCACAGTAGCCGTTCGTTGTCCGGACAATGCCGTTACACGAGAAATCATCCGGCTGGCCGGTACGCCCATTGCAGCGCCGTCTGCCAATATTTCCGGAAAACCTTCTACTACCACTGCCCAGCACGTACGCCACGATCACGATGGCCGGATCGATGCCATCGTAGACGGCGGTGCCTGCCGGGTGGGTGTGGAATCCACGATTATTGACCTGACCGACGAAAGGCCCCGGCTGCTGCGCCCCGGTGGTATTACCGGCCAGCAGCTTGTGGAAGTGGTGGGTGATTTGGACATCGACAAAGCCATTACCCAATCGGTTGCCCAGGATGCGGTGGTCAAGGCGCCGGGTATGAAATATCGGCACTACGCCCCTGCCTGTGAGGTGATTGTGGTTACCGGCTCCAAAGAGTCGGCGGCCAAGCATATCGCAGAGCATTTCCAGCCCGGTAACCGGGTGCTGTGCTTTGAAGAAGAACTGGAAATTTTCGCTCCCTTCAACCCCATCGCCTACGGCAAGGAATCCGATCTGGATTCTTTGATGGCTGGTCTGTTTGCCGCCTTGCGGGAACTGGATGACCCGTCTATCGGTACTGTCTATGCGCGCCAACCCAACGGTTGCGGCAAAGCGTTTGCCGTGCAGAACCGCCTTCTAAAAGCTGCCGGATTCCGCATTGTAGACGCAGAACCCCGGGGGATGGTCATTGGTATCACCGGTGGCTCCGGCTGCGGCAAGACCACCGCTCTGAAAACCATTGAAACGGACTTTAACGGTCTTATTATGGATTGTGACCAAATTTACCGGGAACTGTTGCTGCAAGATCGTTCCCTGCTGGAAGCCATTGCACAGCGGTTTCCCGATTGTGTAGAGGACGGG
This sequence comes from Faecousia sp., assembly GCA_045606605.1. Taxonomy (GTDB): domain Bacteria; phylum Bacillota; class Clostridia; order Oscillospirales; family Oscillospiraceae; genus Faecousia. The sequence continues at coordinate 4,079 of JAZUSG010000147.1, read as the reverse complement.
AAGCTGAACCGGAGAAGGCTGGGCAATATTGTATTTACCGATCCCGCTGCACTATCGGATTTAAATACCATCACCCATAGCGCGGTAATCAAAGAAGTGATGCGGCGGCTGGACCATGCTCCCGGTGGTGTTCCCATTGCCATCGATGCCATCGCACTACTGGAAAGCGATCTGCGCAAGCTTTGCGATGTAACCGTTGCCGTTGTTGCCCCGGAAGAAGACCGGATCAACCGTCTCATTCTGCGGGACGGCATCTCCCGGGAGTTGGCGCTCCAGCGTATCCGTGCCCAAAAGGACGAACGCTATTTCCGGGAAAACTGTGATTATACTTTGGAAAACACCGGTTCACAAGCAGAATTTCGGGAGAAATGCCTTGTTTTTTTCCGAGACTTGATTATAATAAAAGAAAACCAGTAAACAGGAAGGAACTATACTATGGATAACTATCAAGATCTGCTCTTCACCCAGAAGAATGGCTACTATAACCTAACCGCTGAGCAAAGAGCCGAAATGGAAAGCTATTGCAAGCGGTATTCTGCCTTTATGGATGCCTGCAAGACCGAGCGGGAAGCTACCGCATGGGCTATGGAAGCTGCTATGCGAAACGGCTTCCGCCCCCTCGTTCCCGGCATGGCCTTAAACCCCGGCGATAAGGTGTTCTATAATAACCGCAACAAGAGTATCCTGCTGGCAGTGATCGGCAGCGAATCCCTGGCCCATGGCGCCAACATCTGCGCTGCCCACACCGATTCTCCCAGAATTGACCTGAAGCCCAACCCCTTGTATGAAGAATCTGAAATCGCCTATTTCAAAACCCATTACTATGGCGGCATCAAAAAGTATCAGTGGGCTACCATCCCTCTGGCTATCCACGGCGTTGTCTATCGCAAGGACGGCTCTATGGTTACGATTACCATTGGCGAAGATGAGAATGATCCCGTTTTCTACATCTCCGATCTGCTCATCCACCTGTCTGCCGATCAGCTGCAAAAGACCGCAGCAAAGGTTGTGGAAGCTGAGCAATTGAATCTGATCCTGGGTTCTGAGCCCCTGGTCGATGCAGAAGCCGATGGTGTCAAACTTCACTTCTTAAAACTTTTGAACGAAAAATACGGTCTGATTGAAGAGGATTTCCGCTCTGCTGAGCTGACCATCGTACCTGCCGGCAAGTGTCGGGAGGTGGGTCTGGACCGGAGCCTCTTGGGCGCTTACGGCCACGACGACCGGGTATGCGCTTACGCTCAGTTGGAGCCCTTGTTCCATATGGGTATTCCCAAGCACACCGCTGTTTGCGTTTTTGCAGACAAGGAAGAAATCGGCTCCGTAGGCGTTTCCGGTATGCAAAGCGAAGTATTCGAATACTTCATGGAAACTTTGTGTGCTGCCCAAAATGTAAATCTGCGGGAATGCTTTGCGCATTCTTTCTGCCTGTCTGCCGATGTAGCCAGCTTCTATGACCCCAGCTTCCCGGAAGCTTTTGACCGGCGCAACGCAGCCAAGCTTAACTACGGTCTTGCCGTTTGCAAGTACACCGGCGCCAGAGGCAAGAGCGGCGCTTCCGATGCCTCCGCAGAGGCTATGGGTCATCTGCGCACCACATTGGACAATGCCGGTGTGTTGTGGCAAACTTCCACACTGGGTAAGGTAGACCTGGGCGGCGGCGGAACGGTGGCTGCCTATATGGCCAACCGCAATATTGTAACCGTAGACGCCGGTGTAGCCGTTGTGGCTATGCACGCACCTATGGAACTGGTCAGTAAGTTAGACTGCTATATGACAATGCTTGCCTGCAAGGCGATCTATTTGGCATAATTACAAAGGCACACCGATTTCTCGGTGTGCCTTCCTTTCCACTTTCTACATAAGAGGTGAATTTCCTTGCTTCCCGTTTTGCTAAAATCCGCATCGCTTATTTTTCTCATTGCCCTGGGATACTTTTTAAAGCGCATAGGCTTTTTTAAGAAGGATGACTATAAGATCCCGGTGAAGATCGTTTTGAATATCACTATGCCCTGCGCAGTGCTCACCAGCTTCTCGTCGTACCGGCCGGATCTTTCCTTTTTTACGATCGCGCTACTGGGTATCGGTATGAATTTTCTGATGCTGCTGATCGGTTTTCTTATAAGCCGCAAGCATCCTGTACGCACCCGGGCGGTTTGGCTCAACTGCGCCCCCGGCTACAATATCAGCGCCTTTGCTATGCCCTTTGTGCAAAGCTTTCTGTCTCCGGCAAGCCTTGTGGGTACTTGCCTGTTTGATTTGGGTAATGCGCTGATGTGCAACGGCATTACCTTCGCCATTTCCAAAAACATTTTGGCCCACACCAAAGGTATTAACTTCAAGCAGATCGGAAAGACCCTGCTGCGTTCTGTGCCTTTTCTCATTTATCTTGCTATGCTGATAGTAACCCTGCTGCACATTCCCATCCCCCAGGCGGTGGTGAGCTTTGTTTCCCCTATGGCAAATGCCCATCCCTTCCTGGCTATGCTGATGGTGGGTATGATGCTGGATCTGCACCTGGAAAAGGCTCTGTTTCGGGATGTTATCGGCATTGTAGCCGCCCGTTTTTTCGTGGCAGTCTCTGCCTCCGCAGCCTTTTATTTTCTGCTGCCGCTACCCTTGGAGATCCGGCAAGCGCTGGCGGCGACCGTATTTGCGCCTGTGGGAATGGTTGCCACCGCAATGGTGCCCTCCATTGGCGGTGACCCTGCCGTTGCAGCCTGTGCAAACTCGGTGTCCATATTGGTTTGCATCCCCAGCATCCTGATCCTGATGACAGTTTTTGGGGCGCTGTAAGTTCTTTACTTTTCCCCGGAAAAATGTTATACTGTGTAAAGACTACAAAGGAGGTGTGCCCGTGGATCGCTATTTACAACAGCTGAAGGACTCCATTCGCAAAGGCGACTGGGTACTGCTTCTGCTTTGCATTGTTACCACCGCTTTTGGCGTTTTGGTCATCGCCAGCGCCACCAACTACATTGAATCCTTCCGCTATGTTATCCTGCAAATCGTCGGCGCGCTGATCGGCATTTTGCTGTATGCCATCGTCTCTTCGGTTGACGCAGAGTTTTTTATGGAGCACACCACCGCGCTGGTGATTTTCAACTGTCTGTTCCTGTCGCTGCTGATCCCCTTTGGCGAAACCATCGGCGGTAACCGAAGCTGGATCAACCTGCCGTTTCTACCCTTTAACATTCAGGTTGCGGAGATCTGTAAGATCACCTTTATCCTGATTATGGCATCGACTATGACCTCCCATAAGGAGAATATCTCCTCCCTCTGGTCCATTACCCATATGGGCGTCCATCTGGCACTGCTGTTCGGTATGACGATGGTCCTCTCCAGGGATATGGGCGTGTCTCTGATTTTCGTGTTTATCTTTTTGGTTATGGCCCTCACCGGCGGTGTCAGCTATCTGTGGTTCTTGGGCGGTATCGCCTTTGTGGCAATCGCATTCCCGGTGCTTTGGCCGCTGTTGGACGACTATCAGCAGCTGCGTATCGCAGTTTTGTTCAATCCCTCTCTGGACCCGGACAAAACCGGTCCTCTGTGGCATGCTAACCTGTCCCTCCAATCTCTCACCGGTGGCGGTATGACAGGACAGGGTCTGTTTAACGGCCACCGCACCCAAAACGCTCCCCTGCAAGGTCAGCACACGGACTTTATTTTTTCTGCTGTGGGTGAAGAATTGGGCTTTGTGGGCTGCACGGTGGTGCTGATCCTGCTGGGTCTGATCATCGCCCGGTGCTTCTGGGTGGGTATGCGCAGCCAGGACTATACCCGCCGGCTGATCTGCTTCGGCGCGGCTGCCGCGCTGATTTTCCAAACCCTGATCAACATCGGTATGTGTACCGGTATTGGCCCGGTTATCGGTCTGACGCTTCCCTTTATCAGCTACGGCGCGACCTCTATCGTGTCGCTGTACGCGATGCTGGGACTGGTCTCCGGCGTGTATGCCCGGCCAGCCGCCACTTCCCACGAGCTGTATATCCGACCGCCAACACTTAGATAAACCAAAACCTCCCGGTGTGATACCGGGAGGTTTTTTGCGCTAAAAAACAGGGCTGGATAAATCCAGC
>JAZUSG010000146.1:0-3508 GCA_045606605.1 Faecousia sp. | reverse complement strand
TAGGAGTAGAATTATGCGTATTCTTTTTGATTCTCAGCAGCCAATCTACAAAGACCCCTTTGGCACACTGAGCCAAGAGCAGGTCTGCACACTGCATATTTATATTCCCACCTCCGTTGGTGCTGTGAAGGCAGAGTGTATTCTGGATTTAGACAGCGGTGCTTCCGGAAGCGCGGTGCTTCTGCAAAAAGAATCTACCCAGGGTGATTATGACATTTTCTCCGGCAGTTTTTCCATATCTGAGCCGGGGTTATACTTTTACTATTTCCGTATTTACAAACCGGACGATTCCTTCCGCCTTTTTAAGCAGGGTCACGACACCAATATGGAGGCCGGTGACCGCTGGCAGCTGACCTGTACACCCAAGGATTTTACTGTTCCCAGCTGGGCAAAAGGCGCTGTAATCTATCAGGTTTTTCCGGATCGGTTCTGCAAGGTGGGTCAGCCGGATTTGACCGGAAAATTAGAGCCGTATACCGTCCACGGGGATTGGTACGAGGATGTGGATTGGCTGCCAAACGAAGAAGGAGAAGTCCTCAATAATGACTTTTTCGGAGGAAATTTCCGGGGAATTGCTGAAAAGATGGACTATATTGCCTCTTTGGGCACAACCATTTTATATTTAAATCCCATCAGCAAAAGCTTTTCAAATCACCGGTATGACACCGGTGACTATAAGACTCCTGACCCTATGCTGGGCACTGAAGCAGATTTCACCGCTATGTGTGAAGCTGCCCACAAACGCGGTATAAAGGTTATTTTGGACGGTGTCTATTCCCATACCGGCTCTAATAGCCTTTATTTTGACAGAGAAAAGACATTTGGCGGACAGGGTGCTTACTGCACCCCCGGTTCTCCCTATTATTCCTGGTATACGTTCTATCAGTACCCGAATAAATACAACAGCTGGTGGGGCTTTAAAACCCTGCCAACCGTAAAGAAAACCGATCCCGCATTTATCAATTACATCATTGATGATGAGGACTCTGTTGTTGCCCATTGGCTGAAATTAGGCGCAGACGGTTTTCGGCTGGATGTGGTAGATGAGCTGCCGGACGCATTTGTGCTACGACTGAAAAAGCGCATCCGCAAACTCCGTCCCGACGCGCTGCTCATTGGAGAAGTGTGGGAAGATGCATCCAATAAGATATCTTACGGCATCCGGCGCCGGTATTTCGTGGACGGCGTACTGGACTGCTGTATGAACTACCCCTTCCGCACCGCCATACTGCATTTCCTGAAAGGCCACGATGACGGTCGTGCCTTCGCGGAAACCGTAATGACCATTGCGGAGAATTATCCGCCCCAAGTACTTGCTTGCAATATGAATCTGCTGGGCACTCACGATACCCCCCGGATCTTAACTGCACTTGTGGATGACTTCACAGGCAGCCGGCAGGATTATGCCCGGCGGACCCTCTCCCCTGAAGATCGGGAAATCGCCAAAAACCGCTTGCTGATGGCATCGTTTTTACAATACGCGCTTCCCGGCAGTCCCAGCATTTACTACGGGGATGAGGCATTGGCGGAAGGCTTTACCGACCCCTTTAACCGCCGCACCTATCCCTGGGGACGGGAAGATCAACTTTTGCAGGAGCATTATCGCAAATTGGGTGCGCTGCGAAAAGAATCGGAAGTTCTGCGGTTGGGCGATATTCATTTCCTTTGGGCGCGGGACGGTAGACTCAGCTTTACCAGAGCCTTTGGCGGTAAGAAGATTTCGATTTATGTAAACCAACAAGGAACTCCTTGGCCGATTCAGAAAGGTAAAGTCTTAATGGCCCATAACTACGATGACCAATCCGGGGTTCTTGGCGCTATGGGCTTTTGTATGCTGGAGGTAATATAAGTGGAACAGGAACGATTTTTGACCGGCTACTGCCGTACCATCGATGAAAGCCGTATGGTAGCCGTGGTAACGGAGGGCAAGACATTATTGGAAGTGGACTGTTGTTACGAAAACTGCATCCATGCGCCAAACTGCGCCGTTGCAAAGGCAATTGATGAACTGCTGGCAGATACTTGATTTACTGTTAAATCGTAAAGTTTTTTGCAAATTTATACACCTTGATCTTTAAAAATTCATTCTATTCATCGCCGCCGCTGCGGGTCGGAATTTCCGATTTTCCCCCGTGGCGGCGATTTATTTATGCACCTTTATCAAATACACCAAAATCCCCTCCCGGGGGATAGGAATTTCTGTCGTTTTGTGGGCAAAACAACAATTGACTTTCCGGGATAAACCGAGTAGAATAATACTGATATATTATGTGTCAGTATGCCCAGCATACGGATGCAGAATCAAGTATATAGGAGGAAATCACATTGAAGGATTGGGCATTTCTAACGACTGTCGAGGAAATGGAAGCTGCCACCAACGAATTGCTGGAAACCGCAAACAAGGTTGGCGCTGACACCTGGCAGAAACGCGTCAAAGACCAGACCCCCCACTGTGGATTCGGCGAGGCCGGTACCTGCTGCCGTATCTGCTCCATGGGACCCTGCCGTATCACCCCCAAGAGCCCCAGAGGTATCTGCGGTTGTGATGTACACGGTATCGTTGCACGTAACTATCTGATCTTCACCGCCGGCGGTGCTGCAACGCACTCCGACCACGGCCGCGAGATCATGCACACCCTGCACCAGACCCGCGAGGGCGGCAACTATCAGGTCAAGGATCCTGAGAAGCTGATCCGCATCGCTAAGGAATGGGGCGTAGAGACCGAGGGCAAGGACATTTATGATCTGGCCCACGAGATGGCCGAGGTTGGTCTGCTGGAGTACGGCAAGCCTTTCGGTACACAGAAGTTTGCCGAGCGTCCTCCTCAGCACACTAAGGATCTGTGGAACGCCGCTGAGATTACCCCCCGCGCCATTGACCGGGAAGTTTCCCAGTCTATGCACATGACCCATATGGGTTGTTCCTCCCTGGCAGAGGCGCTGATCCGCCAGTCCCTCCGGGCAGGTCTTTCTGACGGTTGGGGCGGCTCTATGATGGGTACTGAGTTCTCCGACGTTATGTTTGGCACTCCCCGTCCCATCGACACCGAGGCTAACATCGGTGTTATGGAAAAAGAGAACGTCAACATTGTCGTTCACGGCCATGACCCCAGCCTCTCTGAAATGATCGTTTACTACGCAAACGATCCCGAAATGATCGAATACGCCAAGTCTATGGGCGCTAAGGGCATCACCGTTTCCGGTGTTTGCTGTACTTCTAACGAAGTTGCAATGCGTCACGGTATTCCTATGGCAGGTAACTACCTGAACCAGGAAAACGTGGTTCTGACCGGCGCCTGTGAAGCCATCGTGGTGGACGTGCAGTGTATCTTCCCTGCTCTGGGCCCCCTGTCTAAGTGCTTCCACACCAAGTTCATCACCACCTCCCCCCTCCGTCGTATGCCTGACTCCGAATTCATCCAGTTCTCCGCTGAGACCGCCGGTGAAAGCGCTAAGGGCATCGTGAAGATGGCTATCGAAAACTTCAAGAACCGGAATCCTGAGCTGG
>JAZUSG010000145.1:0-2136 GCA_045606605.1 Faecousia sp. | reverse complement strand
TCTTGCGAGTCTTTCCATTACAGTCATGTTTGTTTACCTCCTGTGGCTTTATCAGCCAAAATTTACGCAACATTCACAGCAAAGAGGACTTGTTCACACTTTGACCCACTTTACCGAATATAACATCATAATTATAATCTTTGTGTTTCTGCGTGTCAATCGGGAAAACCACCGAATCAAACCCAACTTACTGGACAATCTACACAAAAACTATTTTTATCCCATGGATAATCTGTAAGAAATACAGTATAAAAGCGGGAAAAATTGCAAAAATCCAATGGAAAGAATTTCTCGGCAAACACGGTTGCCGTATGGACATTTTTTGCTTTTTTGGTATAATGAAAGAAAAACAAAGGGGAGGAATTTTATGGAATCCAATATCGTCCATGCCCTGATCGAGATCCCTCTGGGATCCAAAAATAAGTATGAACTGGATAAGCAGACCGGGCGCATCCTGCTGGACCGGGTGCTGTATGCGGCGATGATCTACCCGGCGGAGTACGGAATCATCGAGAATACCCTGGCGCCGGACGGCGATCCCCTGGATATCCTGGTGATCTGCTCCCATCCGACCTTCCCTGGTTGTGTGGTGCCTGCCCGGGTGCTGGGCTATTTAAGCATGGTGGATAACGGCAAGGTGGACTATAAGCTGATCAGCGTGGTGGACTGTGACCCCCGGTATGCGGATGTGCAGGAGCTGAGCGACCTGTCCCCCTTCGTGCTGAAGGAGATCGCCAATTTCTTCGCCAACTATAAGGTGCTGCAGGATGTGGTGGTGGAGGTAGGGGATTACTACCCCAAGGAAGACGCGGTGCGGATCATCCGGGAGTGCCGGGAAGCATATCAGCAGAAATAAAGCAACAGGAGCAGACCGTAGCGGTCTGCTCCTGATCGTTTATGCGGTTGCAGGTCAAGGAAGGATCTTGCTCCAATCGAACAGATCGCCGGGATCGTTCATATCCGGGGAGTAATCCTCATGACCGATCACGTGCTGGCGATCCAGAGGAATATTCTGCCGGGAGCAGATGTCCTCTACCAGCGCCTTGAGGGATGCGTACTGGGCATCGGTAAAGCCGATGAGGGACTTGTCCAGGGCGTTGTATTCCTTGGTGGTCAGGTATGCGGACATTTCCTCCTCAGTACCCATGGCCAGCAGCTCGATGCCGATGGCATACAGGTTCATCTTGTTGGTATACTTGGCGTCACCGCCGAAGGTGCCGCGGCCGGCATGCCAGGCCACCCGCTCTTCGGGAATGTAGCAGTGAACGGTGCCGTCTCGCTCGATGACATAGTGAACACTGACATCGTAGTCCACATAGATCTTGCGCAGGTGCTTGATATTGTAAGGATCATTGCGGTGATTCACCACGGCGCTGCTGAAATGGATCATCACGAACTCCGGATCATACTTCCGCTCCCAGGAGAATTCCTCCACAGGATTCAGATAGTCACGGACAGCACCGGAATAAACCTGGGTCCAGGAATCGGTGGGGGCGTAGCTGGGCTCGGTGGGATCCACCACGGGGATGATCGTTGGGGCTACGGTGGTGGTGGGGATCGTGGTTTCCGCAGGCTGGGTCGTGGTCTCCTCGGGCTTATCATCACCCTTGCAGGCACACAGGGCCAGAAGCATCGCAAAGACGGCGATCAAACATATCAGCTTTTTCATAGGGGCACCCTCTTTCTGCTAGAATGGCAATATCATATCACAAAAGTTGGAAATAAACAAGAGAAAACACGCTCGATTTTTGGCGATCGGGCGTGTTTTTGCAGAATGTTTACAATTAGAAGGTCAGATTCCGTCCAGCTTAGCCTGCCGGCGCTGGATACGGATCCGGCGGCGTTCTTCGCCGTGGGTCCAGGCAAGATGCTCGTCCTCTGTCTGCAAAATCAGCCGGGGCACCGTCACAGGCTTATCGTTTTCATCCAGAGCAACCATCATAAAATGGGCATTGTTAATTCGGTGCCGCTCTCCCTTGGGGCTTTCCACATAGGTGTCCACGCAAACCTCCATAGAGGAAGATCCTACCCAGGTCATTTTCCCCTTGATCACCACCAGGTCATTCTGATAGGCGCCGTGGAGGAACGTCAGATTGTCCACCGATGCGGTGGTCACATTGCTCATGGAATGCCGCT
>JAZUSG010000144.1:0-3995 GCA_045606605.1 Faecousia sp. | reverse complement strand
AAGTTTTTGAATCAAAATTAGCGGGCCATACATCACAAGCAGCACACCGGCAATAATCACCGGGAAACCCAGCAAATGATTTCCCCACAGTGTTTCAAAGAAATACAAGGGGTTACCAGGATCTGCTGACATCAAGAACATAAAATTCGTATCCAGCAACAAATTCACTCCGTAGATAGGTATGGCCATCAGCGCAAGTAGTCCTAAAGACTTTGGCAATTTTCGGATATCAGGCTTAATATCTCCGCCGACTGCAAGAACAACGGGATACAAGGCCAGCAATGTATGCACGGTAAAGCTATGCAAGTGCATACCGTTCCCCAGCGGTAGGCTTGTCCAAGTGGGGAAAAGCATTGCTGCTATCGCACCGGGAATACAAACTGTGTATAGGAAATTATCCACAATAGCACTGGGCTTATACACATGGATTGCAATCATAAAGATGTTGATGCTGCACAAGTGTAGCGGCAAGTATCCAACACCGTAATTGCCGGAAGCAATCAGAATTGCCATTTTAAACAATTCATCTGCGATCAGCAGCCAAGCAACAATCTTTCGCCAAACCATCCTGCCGCGACCCGAAAAACGCCGATACAGAAAACAATTAACCACAATCGCAGCAAGAAAGAAAGCAATCCATCCTAAGTGCAGAGAATCAAATAATGAAAAACCGAGACCGCTTTCGATCGTATCTGTGGTTTCAAAGAAATATTGCATATATTTCTCTCCGTTCACTCAGAAAATTATTTTCCCTTTTTCTGCTTCAGTAAGCTATACTTAATATCCCACAGTTTTTGAGAAAGATCCACATAGTAGGCATGGGGATTGTCAAAGCGTTTCACTTCATCCCACAGTGTTTCAACCTGTTCCAAACAGTAATTTCGAATTTGATCAATGTTGGGGCGGTCATATACCAGTTTGCCGTCTTTAAAGATGGGAACCATCAGTTCCTTGGCAGTAAAGTCGTAGACCGTCTTTGTTTTCCAGGTTGCATCCGGATCAAAGATTTCCATATCATGGCTGTCGTCAACTGTCTCATCGTAAACGCACAAATAATCGGCGATAGCCTTGCCGGTGTCATTTCCGTAAAAACGATAGAGCTTCTTATAGTGGGGGTTGGTGATCTTACCAGTATTCTCAGAAATTTTGATTTTCGGTGTGATTGTTCCGTCATTCTCTTCAACGGCCGTTAGTTTATAAACACCGCCAAAGACAGGTTCGGACTTTGCTGTAATCAGCCGTTCACCAACGCCAAACATATCGATCTGTGCGCCCTGATGAAGCAGATCCTCAATGATATATTCATCCAAGGAATTGGAAACCGAGATCTTGCATTCCGTCCAACCGGCGTCATCCAGCATTTTTCTGGCTTTTCGGCTCAAATATGCCATATCACCGGAGTCTAAACGAATGCCGCACTTAGTAATACCCATGGGCTTTAAGACCTCGTTAAAAGCCTTAATTGCATTGGGTACACCGGATTGCAGCGTATTGTAGGTATCCACAAGCAGCGTTGCATTGTTGGGATACATTTGGCAGTATGCTTTAAAGGCTTCATACTCCGTATCAAACATCTGAACCCAGGCGTGTGCCATAGTGCCGCCGGCATATACGCCGAAGAGTTGGTCAGAGATTGTACAAGCCGTGCCGTTGCATCCACCGATATAAGCTGCTCTTGCGCCGAGAATTGCTGCATCTGCGCCTTGGGCGCGCCGTGAGCCGAATTCCAGTACCGTGCGGCCCTTAGCTGCCCGTACGACCCGGTTTGCTTTCGTTGCAATCAGACTTTGATGATTAATAGAGAGCAGAATAAATGTCTCCATTAACTGGGCTTCAATGGCCGGCGCACGAACCGTCATAATCGGCTCTTTGGGGAAAATGGGCGTACCCTCGGGCACTGCCCAGATATCGCCTGTAAAATGGAAATCGGAGAGGTATTCCAAGAATTCCTCACTAAAGAGCTTTCTTCCCCGCAGATACGCGATATCTTCCGGCGAGAAATGCAGATTCTGAATATAATCAATAATCTGATCCAAGCCTGCTGCAATGGCAAATCCGCCGTGGTCCGGGCATTGTCTGAAAAATACGTCAAAGTAGCAAATACGGTCTTTATAGCCATTCTCAAAATAACCGTTACCCATCGTCAGCTCGTAGAAATCACAAAGCATCGTAAGGTTCAGTTTATCCTGTATTGCCATAAGAAGCACCTCACTTAATTAATAGTGAAATTATTATAATTTACGTATGCAAAAAATGCAATCCTTTTATTGACACTTCTCGCCTTTTGTACTACAATATTTTGAAATGAATTGGAGGTGTTTATATGGAACTTGTTGTTGGAATGACTGGCTTTGCAGCAACTTCTGTCGAACGGGAAGATACTGCTTATGAGGTTGGCTCCGGATCGCTTTTGGTATACGCAACACCTTGTATGGTTGCGCTGATGGAGGGCGCAGCCTGTGATGCGATCAGTGAAGCTCTGCCGGAAGAAAAAACCTCTGTTGGTACTGAACTTACCATTAAGCATTTATCTGCAACACCCGTCGGTATGGATGTGCGGGCAGAGGCCGTTGTAACCGAAGTGGACGGCAACACCATTTCCTTCCAGGTTACCGCATACGACGAATCCGGAAAAATCGGTGAAGGTACACACAAGCGTGTTGTTATCAGTACACAGCGCTTTTTAGACAAAACATATTCCAAGTTATGACAAATAGGAGCGAAAAAATATGAGTAAATTTAAGGCTTTTTTGCAGCGGAAAAATATTATTTTTTCCGGAAAAAGATATGGTATTGACGCACTGGGTGCTATGGCACAAGGTCTTTTCTGTACATTGTTGGTTGGTACGATCCTAAATACCATCGGCCAGCAGTTTGGCATCGAATTCCTGAATAAGATTATTGTTACATTAAAAAGCGGTGATAACACCATTTCCTATACGATCGGCGGCCTTGCCTCCGCAATGGTCGGCCCCGGCATTGCGGTTGCGATCGGCTTCGCATTGGGTTGCCCCCAGCTTGTACTATTCTCCTTAATTCCTGTCGGTTTTGCAGCCAATGCTATGGGTGGTGCCGGTGGACCTCTCGCGGTTTACTTCGTTGCCATCGTTGCTTCCGAATGCGGCAAGCTTGTTTCCAAGGAAACGAAGATTGACATTCTTGTAACGCCCATCCTTACCATTTTGGTAGGTATCGGACTTTCCTCTCTGATTGCTTCTCCCATCGGCACTGCCGCACAGGCTGTTGGTACAGCAGTTATGTGGGCAACGGAACTGCAGCCCTTCTTTATGGGCATTTTGGTTTCTGTAATTATCGGCATTGCGCTGACACTTCCTATCAGCTCTGCCGCGATCTGTGCAGCTTTCGGCCTGACCGGACTTGCCGGTGGTGCTGCAGTTGCCGGCTGCTGCGCCCATATGATCGGCTTTGCAGTCATGAGCTTTAAGGAAAACCGCTGGGGCGGTTTGGTTGCCCAGGGTATCGGAACCAGTATGCTGCAAATGCCGAATTTGGTTAAAAATCCCCGTTGCTGGATCCCTCCTGTTTTGGCTTCTGCGATTACCGGACCGATTGCAACCTGCCTGTTTAAGCTGCAAATGAACGGCGCGCCGGTTTCCTCCGGTATGGGCACCTGCGGCCTTGTCGGTCAAATCGGTGTTTACACAGGTTGGGTAAATGATGTTGCAGCCGGCACAAAAGCAGCCATCACTGCTATGGACTGGGTCGGTATGGCACTGATCTGCTTCGTTCTTCCCGCCATCCTCAGCTGGGTCTTCTGCTATATCCTGCGCAAGTGGGGTTGGATCAAAGAAGGCGACCTAAAGTTAAATCTGTAAAATAGAAACTCCCCGATACATAATGTATCGGGGAGTTTAATATTAGATTTCTTGCCGGCCCTCCAAGGCACGGGAAAGGGTTACTTCATCTGCATATTCCAGCTGACTGCCTACAGGAACGCCATAAGCCAGTCGTGTTACTTTGATCTCCATAGGACG
>JAZUSG010000143.1:0-4541 GCA_045606605.1 Faecousia sp. | reverse complement strand
GGAAAATTTCAAAAACAGGTTGTAAGTTTACAAAAAATGATGTAAAATAGAACAACTGATAAAATGCAAAACTATGCACAAATGGATTTGGAGGACAAATTTTATGGATAAACCGATTGTTTTAGTAATTATGGACGGTGTAGGCAAGGGCGATGGCGGCAGCGGCGATGCCGTTGTAGTTGCCAAGACCCCCACTTTGGATCGTTTGCTGGCCACCTGTCCCCATACATACCTGAAAGCCCACGGCACTGCCGTCGGTCTGCCCTCCGATGAGGATATGGGCAACTCCGAGGTGGGACACAATGCCCTCGGCTGCGGTCAGGTATATTCCCAGGGCGCAAAGCTGGTAGGCGAGTCCATCGAAAACGGCACGCTCTTTGCATCCGAGACTTGGGTGGAGCTGGTGGAAAATGCCAAGGAAAACAAGGCTATGCACTTTATGGGCCTTCTGTCCGACGGCAATGTCCACTCGAATATTCATCACCTGTTCGCCCTTCTGAAGGCTGCCCACGCAGCCGGTGTGAAGAAGGCATACTGCCACATTCTGCTGGACGGTCGGGACGTTCCCGCCACCTCCGCACTGGAATATGTGGAAATGCTGGAAAAGGTTCTTGCTGAACTGAACACCGAAGGTTGCGATTATGCCATCGCTTCCGGCGGCGGCCGTATGCAGGTTACGATGGACCGGTACGAGGCCAACTGGGCAATGGTGGAAAACGGCTGGAAGACCCATGTGCAGGGCATCGGCCGCCAGTTCTCCTCTGCAAAGGAAGCCATCGAGACCTACCGGGCAGAGACCGGCGTGATCGACCAGGATCTGCCTGCCTTCGTGGTGGCAAGAGACGGTGCGCCTGTTGCCAAGATCGCAAACGGCGACTCTGTGGTGCTCTTTAACTTCCGGGGCGACCGGGCCCAGGAGATCAGCCTTGCCTTTGACCGCAAGGACTTTGATAAGTTTGACCGGGGCGACTACACCGGCGTGAAGTTTGCCGGTATGCTCCAGTACGACGGCGACCTGAACATCCCCGAGCGCTATCTGGTGCAGCCCCCTGTGATCCAGAACACCCTCACCGAGGTTTTGGTAAAAGCCGGTATCAACGAATTTGCCTGCTCCGAAACCCAGAAGTACGGCCACGTTACCTATTTCTGGAACGGCAACCGTTCCGGCAAGGTGTGTGACGCTCTGGAAACCTATGTGGAGATTCCCTCTGATGTGATCCCCTTTGAGCAGGCGCCTGCGATGAAGTCCAAGGAGATCACCGAGAAGATGGTGGAGGCAATGGCAACCCGTCAGTACCAGTTCCTCCGCTGTAACTACCCCAACGGCGATATGGTTGGCCACACCGGCGTGATGGATGCGGTTGTGTACGCTATGGAGTGTGTGGACAGCGGTCTGAAGGCGATTCTGGATGCTGCTGATCAGTATGGCTACACCGTTCTTATCACCGCAGACCACGGCAATGCCGACCAGATGACCGAGACCAAGAAGGGCAAGACTTCCGTCCGGACGGCCCATTCTTTGAATCCCGTTCCCTTCATTATCTATGATAAAGATACTAAGTACACGGTAAAGGACGGTGCATACGGCCTTGCGAATGTAGCGCCCACTGTTGTTAAAATGATGGGCCTGACTGCTCCCGATTGCTGGGAAGAAAGCATGGTTTAACAGAATTTAAGGAGGTACTTTTATGATTCGTCACAATGGTGAAAACGGTTCTGTCGTTGTCAGCACCGGCGTGTATACAGAGATCGCCGGCACTGCCGCAGCCAATTGCTTAAGCGTAAAAGGTATGGTGGCCCGCTCTGTGTCCGATGGTGTCTATCACCTGCTGCGAAGAGAATCTATGGGCAAAGGTGTCAAGGTGGAGTTCCACGAGGATGACACGATCTCCATTGATCTGCACGTGATGGTGGGCGATGGCGTGAATATGAATGCCGTGGGCAATGCCATCATCGATGAGGTTCGCTATATGGTTACCAGCTGCACCGGTACGCAGGTTCGCGCGGTAAATGTATATATCGACTCCATTTCCTTTGGCTAAGTAACGGAGGTAACGACCATTGATACAGACAATTAACGGCGCTGATTTTCGCCGATTGATGATCAGCGCGGCCGCCTCAATTGAAATCAACAAACAAAAGCTTAACGAACTCAATGTTTTCCCGGTGCCTGACGGCGATACCGGCACCAATATGTCCATGACCATCAACGCCGCTGCCGCAGACCTGCGGAAGGCTGAGGATCCCAATCTGGAGCAGGCCGCTGCCATTTCCGCTTCTGCTATGCTGCGGGGCGCACGGGGTAACTCCGGTGTGATTTTGTCCCTGCTGCTGCGGGGTATTTCCCGGAAATTAAAGGGCGCAGAGACGTGCGACGGTGTTCTGTGGGCAGCAGCCTTGCAGGAAGGTGTGGACGCAGCCTATAAGGCAGTGATGAAGCCTGCGGAAGGCACCATCCTCACCGTTGCCAGACTGTCCGCCGCCAAGGCGCGGAAGGCTGCAAGAGAAAATAATCACTTTGAATTCGTCCACGAAGCTGCCATCGAAGAAGCAAAGATCGCCCTGGCAGATACCGTCAATCAGAATCCGGTGCTGAAAAAGGCCGGTGTTGTGGATGCCGGCGGTAAGGGATGGTTGGTGGCGCTGGAAGCGATGCTGTCTGCCCTGCGGGGTGAGGATATCGTTGCCCCCACCGGTGGCGCAGCAGAAACTGCCCAGGAGGCTACCTTCTCCGATTTTAATACCGAGGATATTACCTTCACCTAC
This sequence comes from Faecousia sp., assembly GCA_045606605.1. GTDB lineage: Bacteria > Bacillota > Clostridia > Oscillospirales > Oscillospiraceae > Faecousia. Next base: position 1,775 of record JAZUSG010000143.1, on the reverse strand, counting down.
TGCACAGAGTTTATCATCTCCCGGGAAAACAACAAGGATCCCGAGAAACTGAGAGAATTTTTGAGCAGCCTGGGCGATAGCCTGGTGCTGGTGGACGACGAGGAGATCATTAAGGTCCACGTGCACACCAACGACCCGGGCAAGGCCCTGCACGAAGCCATCGACTACGGTGCTTTTGTTACCGTAAAGATCGAAAATATGCGCCTGCAGCACACCGAGAAGGTGATGAGCGAGCAGGAGATCGCCCCCAAGATCGCAGAACCGGAAAAGCCCTTGGGTGTGGTATCCGTCTGCGCCGGTGACGGTCTTGCAGAGGTGTTTATGAATTTGGGCGTGGACGGAATTATCTCCGGCGGTCAGACTATGAACCCCAGCACCCAGAATATTTTGGAAGCGGTCAACAAAGTGCCGGCAGAGACCGTCTTTGTGCTGCCTAACAATAAGAACATCATTATGGCCGCCCAGCAGGTGGATGCCCTGACCCCCAAAACCGTGGTGGTCATCCCCAGTAAGACCGTTCCCCAGGGCGTAACGGCAATGCTGAACTTTAATCCCGATGGGGAAGTATCTGAAAATGAAGAGGCAATGACCCAGTCTTTGGAGACTGTGGATACGATGCAGATCACTTACGCTGCCCGTAACTCTGACTTTGACGGACACGATATCCACGAAGGTGACTACCTGGCTATTTACGGCAGCGCTCTGTTCGGTACCAGCCGGGATATTAAGGTCCTGCTGAAGGCATTGGCTAAGAAGGTGCACGATAGCGGCAAGGAATATATCACCATTTATTACGGCACGGATATTACAGAAAAACAAGCCCAAAAGGCAGCGGATCTGTTTATGGAAATGTGCCCGGATGCAGATGTAAACCTGCTCTCCGGCGGTCAACCTGTATATTATTATCTCATCTCCGCAGAATAAGAAAGAAAGGCTCACTGCGACAGTAGTGAGCCTTTTGCGTGATAAGGAGGTACGTTTATGGCAGAAAAACCGAAAATGGGCATATTGCAAAAGCTGCGCCCGATCCTTATTTATGCATCCCGGCAAAGGATCGGTATGTATGCCGCAGGCAGCAGCTATTTTATTGTGCTGTCGGTGTTTCCTCTGCTGGTGCTGATCCTGGCGCTTTTGCGGTATACAGGCCTGCAGATCGATACCCTCACGGATTTTCTTGCCGGCTTTTTGCCGGCGGCGCTGGTGCCTTCTGCAAAGCGCCTGATCCTGAGCACCTACCAAAACACCTCCGGCGCAGTGATTTCTCTGTCTGCGCTCACCGGTCTTTGGTCGGCAAGCCGGGGTATTTACGGATTGCACACGGGTCTCAATGCCATCTATGAAACCGAAGAAAACCGGGGCTACTTCTATACCCGCGCCATCAGTATGCTCTATACCGTTTTGTTCCTTTTGATGCTAATTGCCACCTTGGTGCTGAACGTGTTTGGCACCACACTGCTGCAAAAGCTGCACTTTGAAAATTTAGGTCTGCTGCAGTTTTTGTGGGATTTGGTAGATACCCGGTTTGTGCTGATGCTGCTCCTGCAAACAGGCCTGTTTTCCGCTATGTTTATGGCGCTGCCAAACAGGCGAAACACCTTCCGGGAAAGTCTGCCCGGCGCACTGCTGGCGTCTTTAGGATGGCTGGTGTTTTCTAACCTCTATTCCATTTATGTCCGTAACTTTTCCGGCTATGCCAATATTTTCGGCTCGGTGTACGCTGTGGCCCTTTCGATGTTGTGGCTGTATTGTTGCGTGTCCATCGTGTTCTACGGTGG
>JAZUSG010000142.1:0-7698 GCA_045606605.1 Faecousia sp. | reverse complement strand
AAGGACCAGCGGACACCGTCCGGGGTGGCAAAACACAGCACCCGGGCCATAACCACACTTAAGGCGGCCAGCATGGCGCTGTAGACAATGGTTTTTACGGCAAGATTCTTTCTTTTTTGCATAAAAATACCTCCTTTATATGCAGGCAAAAGCCAAGTCCCGGGTCGTGCCAATAAAAAAGCCCAAACGCAAAGCGTTTGGGGAGCATTTTGGCAGGACCCATCGGGTAAGCATACCCGACCGAGTATCGTTGCCTACATATAAGGAGGGTTTCCTATATGTGCAGCGGGTGCGGAAGCCTCATCGCGGATAAAATCCTTCGTCTGCCAGACAACTCCCCATTTTGGCAGCACTTTACGCGAGGTCTCCTACTCTGTTCGTGCCTATCATACAATATGTGATGGAAAATGTAAACAGGAATTTGAAAAAATTTGCCGCCTTTTATGAAAAATAAATAGATTTGCATTGATTTCACAGGGAAAATGCCTTGCGTTTTGTGCATTTTTAAGTTATAATATACCAAACTCGGAAAGGAGGGGCAGCGTATGGGTGAACTGATCGCGGTTTTGTCCGGCAAGGGCGGAACCGGTAAGACATCGGTCTGCGCCGGAATTGCGGAAGCGTTGGCGGTTCAGGGCGAAAAGATCCTGTGCATCGATTGCGATGTGGGCCTGAGAAACTTAGACATTGCTCTGGGATTGAGTCAGATCGGCACGCTGTCTTTTCAGGATGTTTGCGCCGGCGGATATGATCTGAGTATGGCAGCCCGACACCCGGTGTACCCCAATCTGTCCTTTCTTACTGCGCCGGTAAATTGCCCCATTGACGATGTGGATCCGATGGCATTTTTAAAAATGCTGGATACCGCTCGCAGCCGTTTTTCCTATGTGCTGCTGGATGCCCCTGCGGGCATTGAGGCGGGATTTCGGTTGGCTGCTCAGTTTGCGGACCGGGTAATTTTGGTAACCGGCGCCGATCCTGCGGCCATCCGGGATGCCTCTCGGGCGGCAGATGTGCTAGAAGGTATGGGAAAACGCAATGTGCGGATGGTCATTAACCGGGTAAATCCCAAGATGATCGCCGCCATGGGCGTAACGGTAGACGATATTATGGACCAGTCCGGCCTGCCCCTTTTGGGCCTTGTGCCGGAGGATGAGAATGTGATCTTGGCAGCTGCATTCCATCAGCCCCTGCTGGGTTATGGAAAGAAGGGCGCTGCGGCGGCTTGCCGGCGGATCGCAAAACGGATCCGGGGGCAGATTGTTCCCGTGAAGCTATAGAGAGGGAGCGTGCTTTTATGAATATTGCATTTTTGGCTCACGATAAGAAAAAGGACCTGATGGTACAGTTTTGCACGGCTTATAAAAGCGTGCTGGCAAAGCATAACCTGTATGCCACCGCAACTACCGGCAGACTGATCGGCGATAATACCGGTCTTCCCATTACACTGCTGCTTTCCCATAAGCAGGGTGGTCATCAGCAGATCAATGCCCGGATCGCCTATAACGAGATCGATCTGGTGCTGCTGTTTTCTGATCCCAATGGCACCGATCCCTGGGATGACAGCCAGATGGTAGAGACGATTCGCCATTGTGACAAGCACAATGTGCCGGTGGCAACCAATTTGGGCAGCGCGGAAATGCTTATTATGGGTCTGCAGCGGGGCGACCTTGACTGGCGGCAGATGTACCACAGCAAATCCAGATATTAAGAAATTTACCAGCCGTCCGGCCCAAGGCAGGGCGGCTTTTTGAAAGGAAGAAGAAAATGGAAAAAATTACACCCCGGACTCTGTCCGGTTTTATGGAGCTACTCCCCGGTAAGCAGGTGCGGATGGAGCGGCTGATGCAGGTGCTCCGGGAAACCTATTCTCTGTATGGCTTTGCGCCTCTGGACACACCGGTGATCGAGGATGCGAAGATCCTCCTTGCCAAGGGCGGTGGTGAAACAGAGAAGCAGATCTACCGTTTCCAAAAGGGCGACAGCGATTTGGCCCTGCGGTTTGATTTGACCGTGCCCCTTGCCAAATACGTGGCGCTGCACTATAACGACCTGACCTTCCCCTTCCGCCGCTTCCAGATCGGCAAGGTCTATCGGGGCGAACGGGCGCAGAGAGGCCGTTTCCGGGAGTTTTATCAGGCGGATATCGACATCATTGGCGACGGCAAGCTGGACATTCTCAATGAAGCAGAGATCCCGGCCATTATCTACCGGGTATTCCGGGGGTTCGGCCTGCAGCGGTTTCAGATCCGGGTCAATAACAGGAAGATATTAAACGGCTTCTACGCGATGCTGGGTCTTAGCGAAAAGAGCAGTGACATTATGCGTACTGTGGATAAGCTGGACAAGATCGGCGCGGAAAAGGTAGCTGCCATCTTGGTTGACGAAAACGGTCTTAACCGGGAGCAGGCAGAGGAGATCTTGAAATTCATTGCCATTACCGGTGCAAATGCCGCCGTTCTGACAGCGCTGGAGGCTTATTGCGGCCGTAACGAGCTGTTTGATTTGGGTTTCGAAGAACTGAAGGCCGTGGTGGAAAACTTAGGCGCGTTTGGTGTTCCGGAGGAAAATTTCGCCGTGGATCTGACCATCGCCCGGGGTCTTGATTACTACACCGGAACGGTCTACGAGACCACACTTTTGGATCATCCGGAGATCGGCTCCGTATGTTCCGGTGGCCGTTACGACAATTTGGCAGGTTTTTATACCGACAGAGCGCTGCCCGGTGTGGGCATCTCCATCGGTCTGACCCGGCTTTTCTATGTGCTGGATGAGCAGGGCCTCATTAACGATCAGCTGCCTGATGCGCCGGCAGATGCCCTGGTGCTGCCTATGACCGAGGATGTTTCCAAGGCAATTCAAATCGCAGAAACGCTGCGTAGCGCAGGTGTGCGGGTGCAGCTTTACGGCGAAAAGAAGAAGTTTAAGCAGAAGATGAGCTATGCGGACAAGCTGGGCGTACCCTACGTGGTGCTGCTGGGTGAGGATGAGATCGCTGCGGGCAAGTGCTCCGTGAAGGATATGCGGTCCGGTCAGCAGGTAACCTGCACACCGGCTGAGGCTGCAGAGAGTATTCTGCAGGGTCTTGCCGCAACTGCCGGCCCGCTGATTTTGGAGAAAGTAAATGGATAAGAAATTTTCTCAGCGGTATTTGGCAGCCCGGCAGGAAGCAGAGCAGTTGGGGGTGCGGTTTCGTCCGCTGCAGGAGGATGTGCTGGCGGCGGCCCACCGGTGTCTTTCCGGCCATCGGGAAAGCGATGGCTTTGAAAAGCTGAAAGCGCTGGGGCGGTTGGATCTGTCTCTGGAGGCGCTGGCGGTGCAGAAAACTTTTACGGCGCTGTTTTCGGACGAGGAAGCAAACAACGCTTTGCAGCGGCTGCTTAACGCAAATTACAGATTTTAAAATACCGGAGGTGCTCCGCACCTCCGGTATTTTCGGAGGATAATCGTGGAACTGAAACACATTGCCACCCATACGGGACGGCTTTCCGCCTTTTTACGGGAGGAGATGCAGCTGTCATCGGGCCTGATGAACCGCCTGAAATGGCAGGATCAGCTCTTTGTAAACGGTATTCCGGTGCATACGGACTACCCGGTGCAGCCGGGGGACGTGATCACAGTGCCTTTGGATGAGCCTGAACCGGACTATCCGGCGCAAATGGGGGAGCTTACCGTTTTATACGAGGACGACCACTTTTTGGCGGTGGATAAGCCGGCAGGTATGCTGGTGCATCCTTCTCACGCGCAATTTACTGACACGCTGGCAAACTTCGTTTTGGGATACTACCAAAAAACCGGTCAGCACAGCGCCTTTCACCCCCTTACCCGGCTGGACCGGGCTACCTACGGGGTGGTGCTGCTGGCGAAAAATGCCCATATCCACGCGCTGCTCGGCCGGGGGAAGATCCAAAAGACCTATCACGCGCTGGTTTACGGACAGTTGCAGCAGGAGAGCGGCGTGATCGATGCGCCCATTATGCGCCGGCCTCTGCCCAGCCTTTTGCGGCAGGTACACCCGGAGGGAAAACCTTCGGTCAGTGCCTATCGGCTGCTGGAAACGGGAGACGCAATGAGTAAACTCTCCCTGCAGCCCATTACCGGGCGCACCCATCAGCTGCGGGTGCACTGCGCATACATTGGCCACCCTATCTTGGGAGACCCGCAGTATGGCAGCGAAGCCTCCCGGGAGCTGTCTTCCCGATACGGACTTACCAGCCAGCTTTTGTGCGCAAAGGAGATTTCTTTTGTCCATCCCATCACCGGGCAGTCCCTCTCGATCCGTTCCCAAATGGATGCGACCCTTTGAAAAGAGACCGAACACCTTGCGTTCGACAAAATTCTGTGATAAAATAACGAAAACTGTTCTTTAGGAGGTGATACCGTGCGAAAAATTGTTGTTTTGCTGCTCACTGCGCTGCTCGTATGCAGCCTTTGCGTGAGCGTGTGCGCTGTCCCTGCGGCCAATAGCGCCAACCTTTACGGCACGGTGTCCTCAGATGGCAGCTGCCAGGTCACCCTCACGGTGAATCTGCATTTGGACCGGGTGGTAGAGGACCTGCGTTTTCCCTTGCCGAAAAATGCATCCAATATCACCGTAAACGGCGCCCGGGCTCGCAGCCGCGTAGAAAACGGCTTGCGGCAGGTGGATATTTCCGGCATTGCCGGCAAGATCGTGGGCGATTTCTCCCTGACATTTACCTACACCCTGTCGGATCTTGTGGGGAAAAACAGTGTGGATCAGCTGGAACTGCAGCTGCCGGTACTCTCCGGCTTTGCCTACCCGGTGCAAGCGCTGGAGATCTCGGTGATGCTGCCCGGCCCGGTAACCGCGAAACCGGCCTTCTCCAGCGGATACCATATGGCAAATATTGAAAAGGATATTTACTGCACCACTACCGGCGCGACGATCACTGCCGTGACCCAAACGGAGCTAAAAGATCACGAAACCCTCACAATGACCCTTCTGGTTACGGAAGAGATGTTCCCCCAAAAGCGGATCGTTGCACCCAACTTCCAAACAGTAAACACCCTTACCACGGTGTTTTTTGTGGTTGCCCTTTTGTATTGGGTGATCTTTTTGCGAAATCTGCCCACCTGGCCCACCCGTCGGCCCACCCCGCCGGAGGGATATACCGCCGGTGAATTGGGCAGCGCGCTCCATTTGCAGGGCGGCGATCTGTCGATGATGGTATTTTCCTGGGCGCAGCTTGGGTATTTAGTGATCCAGATGAAGCCCGGCGGCAAGGTGATCCTGCACCGGCAGATGGATATGGGCAACGAGCGCAGCGCCTTTGAGCAGCGGTGCTTTAAGCAGCTTTTCGGCAGCCGCACTATGGTAGATACCGGTTCGCCCCGGTATGGCGACCTTTACCGCAGCGTGCAGAAGATGAGGCCCAATGTGGCAAATCTTGTCCACAGACGCTCCGGTAATTTGATGGCATTTCGGGCCATTGCGGCAGTCTCCGGTATGTTCTGCGGTGTCTCCGTTGCAATGGGTCTTACTTCCGGCGCGGTGCTCCAGTGGCTAATGATCCTGTTATTGGGATTTTTATCCCTGTGCAGCAGCTGGCTGATCCAGGCCTGGGCAGTGAATCTGTTGGTATCGGACAGACGGCCACTTTGGATTGCGCTGGGTCTGTGCGGCATATGGATGGTGCTTGCGGCCTTGGCCGGCCAGTTTGGCACAGGCCTGGGTATGGCGACGGGACAGCTGTTTGCCGGATTGCTTGCAGCCTTAGGTGGCCGGAGAACTCCTGCCGGTCGGCAGGTGATGGGGGAGACCCTGGGTCTTCGCCGGTATTTGAAAACAGTACCCCGGGATGAGCTGACCCGGATCTGTCAAAATGATCCGGATTACTTCCACCGGATGTTCCCCTATGCTATGGGACTGGGTGTGGATAAGGCGTTTGCCAAGCAGTTTGGCAAGCACCCCATTGGACCTTGCCCCTATGTGATCACCGGATTTGAAAACGATATGCGGGCGGAGCAGTGGCGCGGTTTGCTCCGGCGGGTGCTGGAGGGCATGAATGCCCAAAGGCTCAATAGCTGGAAGGAAAAGCTTGCGGATCTGATCCAGCTGATCACCAGATAATAAAGCCCCCCAAAAATAAGAGCGTGATGTCCGTAACGGAATTCGACAAACTTGAATTTGTCGAATAGCTTCCGAAAGAATATGTAGGGGCGGTCTGTGACCGCCCGCGGGCGCACACAGTGCGCCCCTACGATGTGGCTTGTAAGACTGCCAGATAAACTTGAATTTTTCTAATTGATGCACCGCACGAAAGCCTCCCTTGTGTAAAGGGAGGTGGCACGGCGAAGCCGTGACGGAGGGATTGTGCGGCAGGTACTTCTTCTATTGCAAAACTTATGCGAAATCGTACAGCAGTAGCAATCCCTCAGTCAAAAATCAGAAGATTTTTGACAGCTCCCTTTACACAAGGGAGCCTTTGGCACCGTAAGCGCCAGAAGAAAACACTTAAATTTGAGGATGTTAATGTGATTACAGAAAAGGTAAAGCAATATATTGAAGCCAATAGGCTATGCCGTGAAAATTTGTTTTATGATTGGGAACAATTCTTGGAGTTGCTCTTTGCGGAGGGCGGTAAGGTTGAATCCGTTCTGTGGTTTGAACATATTCTTATCAGTGAACAGGTGAATTCTCTTGGCGGCGGTGGATATAGAGATAGAGAGGATCCCGACTATATGTTTGCAGAAACATACATTTTTGATAGCAAAATGGAAGACAAATCTCTACAAGATATCAAAGAATATGTACAGGCTGTTCTTGCGTCCCATCCAAATAACAAATTACTTCCATCATTCTTTATAATAAAGTAAAAATCCGATTTGACGAATTCCATACGCCGAGCGGAAGATAGCGACCGGTCGAGTGACACCCAAAGGTGTTATTCGACCAACACAATCCGTAACGCATTGTCCGCGGCGACTCGCCGCCAAATTCTAATATGTCGAACAGATAGGAATTGCGTTCATAGATACTGTTGCAACGCAATACCCCATTCATACGAATAAAAAGAAATGCCTGCACAGCTCCTACTCAGGGCCTGTGCAGGCATTTATTATTCTTCTTGGAGCAAGCTGCGGAAGATGGGAAGGCTTCGCTGCACCTGCTCAAAGCTGACGCAATAGCACAGCCGCACATAGTCCGGGCAGCCGAAGGAGTCGCCGGGAACCACCAGCAGATCCTTCTCCATAGCCTTTCGGCTGAAGGTGTTGCCGTCCATACCGGGGGCTTTCACAAACAGGTAAAATGCGCCGTCCGGCTTAGCCACTTCAAAGCCGGCATCCCGCAGACCGTCAAAGAGTGCTTTGCGGTTGCGGTCGTAATCCCGCAGATCCGGGCGCAGATGGGCGCAACGGGCGATCACGTGCTGCCACAGGGAGGGAGCGCAGATGTGACCGATGCCTCTTGCCGCACCGGCAACGGCAGTGTAGAGGGCCGTGCCGTCGGTAGCCTGCCGGGGCACATAAATATAGCCGATCCGCTCGCCGGGCAGGGACAGGGACTTGGAGTAGGAGTAGCAGACCACAGTGTTGGCGTAGAAATGGGGCACCCAGGGAGTGGTGATGCCGCCGTAGGTCAGCTCCCGGTAGGGTTCATCGGAGATGATGTAGATGGGATGGCCGTATTCTTCACGCTTGCGGTTGAGCAGGGAGCCCAGCTTCTGTAAAGTTTCC
>JAZUSG010000141.1:0-4547 GCA_045606605.1 Faecousia sp. | reverse complement strand
CGCGCCCGCGAGGTGCTGGCAACTGCCATCCAGCGCTGCGCTGCCGATCACACCGCAGAAACCACGGTTACCGTGGTTGCCCTGCCCAATGACGAGATGAAGGGCCGCATCATCGGTCGTGAAGGCCGGAACATCCGGACTTTGGAGACCATCACCGGCGTGGACCTGATCATCGACGATACCCCCGAAGCCATTACCGTTTCCAGCTTTGGTCCTGTCCGTCGGGAGATCGCCCGTCTGGCTCTGGAAAAGCTGATCGCTGACGGCCGTATCCATCCCACCCGCATTGAGGACATGGTGGAAAAAGCCCGCAAGGAAGTGGACCGCACCATTCGTGAAGAAGGCGAGCGCGCCTGTTACGAAACCGGTGTGCATAACCTGAACCCCGAGCTGATCAAGATTCTGGGCCGTCAGAAGTACCGCACTTCTTACGGTCAGAATGTACTGAACCACTCCATGGAGGTTGCCCATATCGCCGGCCTGATGGCCTCCGAGCTGGGTATCGACGCTTCCCTTGCCAAGCGTGCAGGTCTGCTGCATGATTTGGGCAAGTCCATCGACCATGAGGTGGAAGGCAGCCACGTGCAGCTGGGTGCAGACATCGCCCGCAAGTACAAGGAAAATCCCGTGGTCATCAATGCCATCGAGGCACACCATGGCGACGTGGAACCCAAGACCATCATTGCCGTGCTGGTGCAGGCTGCCGACGCTGTGTCCGCTGCCCGTCCCGGTGCCCGCCGTGAGAACGTGGAGAACTACATCCGCCGGCTGCAGAAGCTGGAGGAGCTGACCGGTTCCTACCCCGGCGTAGACAAGGCATTTGCAATTCAGGCCGGCCGCGAGGTGCGCATCATGGTCAAGCCCGAGGTGGTCAACGAGGACAACATGATCCTGCTGGCAAGAGACATTGCCAAGAAGATCGAGTCCGAGCTGGAATACCCCGGCCAGATCAAGGTCAATGTCATCCGCGAGACCAAGGCTGTGGAATACGCAAAATAAGCAGTAGTAGGGAACGACACACAGGTCGTTCCCTACATTTATTTCTTGTAGGGAATGGCCTGTGTGCCATTCCAATTTTATGCCGCAGTAGGGAACGACACGCAGGTCGTTCCCTACATTTATGCCCCGTAGGGAATGGCCTGTGTGCCATTCCGATTTTACGCTGCCGCGTCTAACATATTTTCGATAAAAATGCCGTAACCTGTGGTGGAGTCGTTGACAAGGATAGGATGCAAAAGAATTTTGTGTTTTTGCAGGTAAAAGGCAGGTTTTGGCACACCTCAAGCGCGATCCTTAAGTTGACATAGATGAAATGTCGAAAATACTGTTTTTTAATCTTCCTATCCTGTTCGACAAATTCTGAACCATACCGGACCGTCGGTATTGCTTATTAACAGTACAAAGCGGAAACTGCAAACTGCAGCTTCCGCTTTGATTATTTCCATTTGTATTCTGCGTAGGTTGCTTTCTTCTTCTTTTCCAGATACCCGGAAATATACTCGCGGTCATTCATGCAGATTGCATCTAACAGTTGATTATATTCCTGCTCTACTGTGCGCCACCAATTAGGGTTGTATTTATTGTGATTTTCAATGTAATAGGTCAAGTAGTCTTGAACAGAGGCAAAATCGCCAAGACATAAATAGAATCCTAATTCACGAAGGTCATACTTATCTATTCCGTTTGCCACGCAGGGATTATGCTCCGCAACAAACTCTCTGGCAGAGAGCGGCTCTTTGTGTGATTCAAAAAAAGGAAAGAGTGTATCTTTTATAACTTGCACACAGATAGCTGCGGTGCTACTCTCCGAATTGTTTGGATCAATTTGATAACCGGATTGAGGAGCACTGAGCCACTGGTTGATAGATCCGTTAATCAATTCGTATATTTCTGCACCCTCTATATCTCGACCGTTATATCCATATATACTTGACAGATAGAAGCGTATTGTAAAACTATTATGTAGCCAAAGCAGGCTAAATTGTTGAATGACACCTTCTTCGGTGATTCTATAGAAGAATCGTCCGTTTTTCTTAAAACCGTAGGGTTTGACCAACTCTTTTATTTGCTTTCCAGCTAATTGATAAAAAGCACTTGCTGACATGGCTTCACCACCTTTTCTTATATCATATCATGTGGTGATATGGATTGCAAGGAAAAGCGGGCGGTTGATGAATTTCGGGTAATATGTTATGATAATCTTGGTGATGAAAATGGAAATGCCAAACAGAAAGCGAAACAGGTTGAGCGAGTTTGATTATGGACAGGAAGGTGCATATTTTGTGACCCTATGCACCCAAAACCGTGCCCGGTTATTTCAAATGGAATTACCCGTAGGGAACGGCCTATGTGCCGTTCCGGAAGGTGCGGGTGATAGAAACGGCACGACACGCAGGTCGCGCTCTACGGAAGGTAATGCAATTATCCATAAATGGGTAAGGGAAACGGAACGCAAATTCTCTAATATTGCAATCGATAAATATGTAATTATGCCCGATCATTTACATTTGATCGTAACCATAAAGGAACGGCACACAGGCCGTTCCCTACCGGATGTGATGCGGTTTTTCAAAACCATGACCACCAATGAATATATCCGGGGTGTAAAAGATGGCACATTAACACCTTTTGACGGCAAACTGTGGCAGAAATCCTATTATGATCATGTCATTCGCAATCAGCAGGATTACAACGAGATTTGGCAGTATATTGAAAATAATCCAGCCAAATGGATCATGATGCACGAAAGGCCATAGGGAACGACACACAGGTCGTTCCCTACATTTATGCCTGTAGGGAATGGCCTGTGTGGCATTCCAATTTTAGGCCGCAGCATCTAGCATATTCTCTATAAATATCCCGTAGCCGGTGGTGGGGTCATTGACCAGCACGTGGGTCACGGCACCGACCAGTTTCCCATCTTGGATGATCGGTGAACCGGACATTCCCTGCACGATGCCGCCGGTGGCCTCCAGAAGGGCAGGATCTGTCACCCGCAAAAGCAGATTTCTGCCGTTTTGCCGGGACTTTGGATAAATTTTCAGAATTTCCACAGAATACTCCCGAACAGAATTGCCGCTGACGGTGGAGCGGATCACCGCGCTGCCGGTACGCACCTCCCCGGAAGAGGCAATGTCCATCCCTTCTCCCTCCCAACCGGTCTGGGTCACGCCAAAAACACCCCGATCCGTATTGGCCGTCAGTTTTCCGATGGGTACCGTCGATTCCACCGTCCCCATCAGCTGTCCCGGTTCTCCGGCACGCCCTTTTCGTACCGTCATCACCCGGGCGCTGTAGGCGCTGCCCTGGGTCATCTGCAAAAGCTTTCCGTCTGTGCTGTTTACCCCGTGTCCCAGTGTGCCGAATGCACCGGTGTCCGGATCGTAATAGGTCACAGTGCCAATGCCGGTAATGCCCTGCCGCAGATAGATGCCCAATTTGGGCCCGGTTTGGGTGATTTGGGGACAAATCGCGTATTTTTTCTCCTTGCCGTCACGGCTGACGATCAGATCCACCGTTCCATCCGAGGTTTCCAATGCTTTGCGCACATCCTCCGAACAGCGGACTGCCTTGCCGTCCACGCGGAGAATCTGATCGCCGATCTGAATCCCCGCCTCTTTTGCCGCCGCGCCCCAGGCTTCATCGAAGCCCGCCACCGTCACCGTATGATCCTGCAGCTGCAGGCCGATGACCTGTCCCACAGGCACCAGTTCCTTTGCATTGGCATGTATCGGTATCAGCCAGAAACACAGCGCAAGCGCTATGATTTTTGTCATTCTTTTCATTTGTCTGCCCTCCTTTTTGTCTGCCTTCTTAATATGCCAGCGCAGGCGAAATGTAACCGCTGAAAAAGTCGAAAATTAAGGGAAATATTGACGCTTTCTTCTCTTTGTAGTATGATACCATTGAATAAAGGGGGCGATTTTATGGTAAATTATGATTTTTTATGTCAGCAATTGCAGGCATTAACGGAAGGGATCCCCTATAAAATTGCAAATTTGGCAAACGCCGCCGCGCTTTTGTGGCAGGAGCTGCCGGAAATTAACTGGGCCGGCTTTTATTGGATGGAAGACGGCGCGCTGGTTCTGGGCCCCTTTCAGGGCAAGACCGCCTGCATTCGCATTCCCGTGGGCAAAGGCGTCTGCGGCACGGCGGTGGCAGAAAACGCCGCACAGCTGGTGCCGGATGTCCACGCCTTTCCCGGACATATCGCCTGTGACAGCGCATCCCGTTCGGAGATCGTGATCCCGATCCGCCACGGCGCGGATATCTGCGGCGTTCTGGACATCGACAGCCCCTATAAGGGTCGGTTCACGGAAGAGGATCTTGCCGGCCTGACCCGGTTTGTAAATGTGCTGGAAAATTCCCTGTTTGGGGTGTAAATTGGAATTTTTCGTGCTGTTGGATCTTTGCGGTCAGCTTCCCACTACCGTGTCATTGCGAGGAGGGGCATAGCCCCGACGTGGCAATCTCCCGGTACAAACTTACGAAATATTTGCAGTAAAAAATAGAAGTATCAGCCAAAAATGTTCCATACTTAAAACATT
>JAZUSG010000140.1:0-17555 GCA_045606605.1 Faecousia sp. | reverse complement strand
ATCACGCAACTCTATTCGCCTGACGGCGAGTTATATTGCTTCGCAGTGATATTATGCTACGCATAGTGATATTGTCCTGCGGACAGTTTATGGCGAATAGAATATCACGAAACAGATAGGTTTCATATCACTTTCGCAAAGGGAAAATATCACGCTGACTTTAGTCAGCATATCACTTATCAGACAAAAAGAAAGAGAAGACTCGTTATGATACGAATCTTCTCTTTTCTGTTGCTCTGTGGGTTTGGGCTACTGCCCAAGTGCATTTATACTTACAAATGCGATGCTGGTTCTTAGCTGAATTTAAAAGAATTCTATTTTCTCCGATAAGAACAACGCGCATTTCTGCACGCCTGTTTCATTTTATGGAATTAGTCTTCCTTGCCCTTAGCCAGAACGGTATTGGTGATGATGCCCAGGATCAGAGCGCAAGCGATGGTGGTCAGGGTGACCTTACCGAAGGTAATGCTCAGACCGCCGATGCCGGGAATCAGGATGGCTGCGACTACGAACAGGTTCTTACCAGCGTTCAGGTTGACCTGCTGGATCATCTTCAGACCGGAAACAGCGATAAAGCCGTACAGTGCTACGCAAACGCCACCCATTACACAGTTAGGAATGGAGGCCAGGAAGGTAACGAAAGGACCGAAGAAAGAGATAATCATACACATAATAGCAGCAGTGGTAATGGTTACCACAGAAGCATTACGGGTAATCGCAACACAGCCGACGGACTCACCGTAGGTGGTGTTGGGGCAGCCGCCGAAGAACGCGCCGGCGATAGAACCAACGCCGTCACCCAGCAGGGTACGATGCAGGCCGGGCTCGGTGAGCAGATCCTGGCCGATGATGGAGGACAGGTTCTTGTGGTCAGCAATGTGCTCAGCAAACACAACGAAAGCAACAGGAATATAAGCCACTGCGATAGTAGCAATGTAACCTGCGTTAATTTCCTTGACGCCCTTCATAGCTTCCAGGAAGGTAAAGTCAGGAACTGCAAAGATCTGCATATCCTTGAAAGCTGCGAAGTTGATCAGCTGCAGGGAGACATTGTCAGTAGCAATACCGATGACGGTAAAAATGGTGGCAACAATGTAGCCAACCAGGATGCCCAGAACGAAGGGAATCAGCTTAGCCATCTTCTTGCCG
Source organism: Faecousia sp. (assembly GCA_045606605.1). GTDB lineage: Bacteria > Bacillota > Clostridia > Oscillospirales > Oscillospiraceae > Faecousia. The sequence goes on along the minus strand of JAZUSG010000140.1, from coordinate 16,406 downwards.
TAAACAGAGAAGCAGAAAATAGCCAGCAGGGTGATGATGCCGGTAAGAATAGCAACGTAGGGGCTGGCAGCGGAAACGCCGTCTACCATAACCTTACCAACCTTCAGGTCGTTCACAGCGTTCACTGCCAGAGAAAGACCGATCAGAGCAACGGTGGGTCCGATAACCACAGGGGGCATCAGCTTGTTGATCCACTTAACACCGACCAGCTTGACCACGATTGCGATCACAACATATACAAGGCCGGCAAACACAGCGCCCAGCAGCAAGCCAACGTAACCGGCAGATGCAGAAGCAGCACCGGCAAAAGCTGCGCCCATAGAGCCCAGGAAAGCGAAGGAAGAACCCAGGAACACGGGGCTCTTAAACTTGGTGAACAGCTGGTAAACGATGGTACCAACACCTGCGCCAAACAGAGCAGCGGCCTGGCTCATACCGTTACCGATGATAGCAGGAACCAGGATGGTGGCTGCCAGAATTGCCAAAACCTGCTGCAGAGCAAAGATCAGCATCTGGCCGAATTTGGGTTTGTCTTTAATGCCATAGATCAAATTCATACTAATACCTCCAAGTATTTCTTTTTCTGAATTTTGAATCTCGAAAAAAAGGAGAAAATGTCCTTGCCTGGTTGCAAAACATTCTCTCCTCTCTTAAGACCTGTGAAAATTATACTCTTTTTTTCCACAAAAAGCAAGAATAAATTCACAATTTTTTCATAAATTCCGCACCTTTTGACATTTTATAACAAATCACGCCAAAGAGGGTTGTTTCTTGCCTTTTTTTAGTTTGTACAGTTCCTCTGTGGCAAGTCGCGCCTTTGTCACCACGTCATCGCCACTGGGGAAACAGTAATAGAGGGCATCTTTGTTGCCAATACAGATCACGTCGCCGATCTCATACCAGTAATAGTCGGAATACAAGCCATAGCAGGCCAGCGGTCCTTGGGAATAGTCCAGCTTTCCGTCGCAGCCTGTGAGGCGGAAGCCGTTCACATCGTGGATAAGCTTGCCTGTTCCCACCCAGTACAAGGCCTTGGTGTTCACCAGTATCGCAATTCTCACATCCTTCTCCAGGCGGTAAGTACCTTCCTCCAATTCTTTACGCACCTGCTGCCGCTGCCAGGCATACCAATCGGGGATGTGGGTAAAGGCCGGCGACTTCCCTGTTAAATAACCCCGTTCATCCAGGGTATATTCTGCGCCGCAGTTTTTACAGGTTAACATAACACCTTTTCCAATCGTCTGTCCCTCCTTCTGACAGTGGGGGCAGCGGTAGAGAATACGGTTAAGACCATCGGCGCGGAAAGGCTCGTCAATCACGATTCCATTTTCCTGCTGGTAGCGGAAATTATCGAAGGAAAAGGCTTCGTCCAGCATTGCATCCAGTTGGGCCACGGACAGTTCCCGAATTTCCTCTGCTGTGGCAAGACAGGACACATCTGCGCGGACTTTCACCTTTCTTTTTTGCAGGCAATTATATAGTGGGTCGCGGGCAAATGCCCCCTGGGTAATCACCGTCACTACGGGCACATTCAGCTTTTTCAGAAGCACACCCATTTTTCGGGGCAAGGGTGTAGCCGTACCGTCAAAGGAATAGCTGGCTTCCGGATACATCAGCACGCTGGTGCGTTTTTTCTTCAGCAGGTACTCCATATCCCGAATCAGCGACACATCGCTAACAAATTTTTGGGTGGGAATGCACCCCAGCAGGCGCATCAGCCAGTTCTTGCCCACAAAACCATCGGATGTGCAAACAATGCCATAAGGCTTGGGAAAGAAAATACGGGAGGCAATTTTTAAATCAATAAAGCTGGAGTGGTTCATCAGGATAAGACAGGGTTCTTTTCTGCCGATCTTCTCCATTCCGTGGGTCTTAAAGGTGAATTTTGTGGGAAACAGATCTAAAACAGCCAGGATCCGCACCACCAGCTGCAGCAAAAACCAGGGCCGCATAGGTTTCCTGTGCCGGGAACGGGGCAATGCCATTACTTCCTCATAGGAAAGGGTTTTGGTTTTGATTTTCATAAGATCCCCCTATTCTCGTTTTGTGCCTTTATCTTACTATACCCACCACCATATGGCAAGAAAAATCTACAGGATGTCCCATAATCAGACCGCAACCTTTCTTTACCGACAAAAAATACTGGACAGTTGCAAAATCTGTTGTTATAATAGTACCAATGGTAATTATGTATACCGATCTGAACAAAACCGAAAGGGAGGGCGTTTTTTATGAAATGTCCATTTTGCGGCGATCAGGAAAGCAAGGTCGTAGATTCCCGCCACTCTGAAGACGGGCAAAGTATTCGCCGGCGCAGAGAATGTTTGCGCTGCCAGCGGCGGTTTACCACCTATGAGATCGTGGAAAGCCTGCCTATTATTGTTGTGAAACGGGATGGCTCCCGCCAGACCTTTGACCGGAACAAGATCCTCAATTCTATGGTGCGGGCATTTGACAAGCGGCAGGTAGATGTGGCGGATCTGGATCGGATCACCACCGAGATCGAACAGACCATCCAGAACACCCTGGAGCGGGAAGTTACCACTGACGCCATCGGTCAGATGGTTATGGAGCGGCTGAAGCCTTTGGACGAAGTAGCCTATATCCGCTTTGCATCGGTTTACCGTCGTTTCCAGGACGTGCGCAGCTTCATCCACGAGATCGAGATGTTCCTGGAAGAACAATAAGGAGCGACTCCCATGGATTTCATTACAAAACTGTTTGATATGGATCTGTCGGCGCTGGTTCCGGAAATGTCCGTGTTCCTGACCGGCACCTATATTCTGATGGTAGCGGCAGTGCTGGCAGGACCTGTGGCCTTGACTGTACTTGGCGCTCTGTACCTGTTCCGTCCGGTTCCCGAAGCCAATTTCCGTTTCGGCTTCCGTACTTATTTCGGTATGGGCAGCGTGGAGGCCTGGCGGTTTTCTCAGCGGATGGCCGGTCTGATCTTTGGCGCATTGGGCGCGCTGCTCACGGTCATTATGGTGATCGTAGCATTTTGCTTTATCGGCAAGGATCTGCTGCAGATCGCAAGGACTGCTGTGATCTGTCTGTTATGGCAGGTGGGACTGACGCTGATTGCACGGATCACCATCGCCGTGATGGCCGGTGCCTATTTTGATAAAGCCGGCAACCGCCGGAGATAAAAAATAACGGGTCTTGGAGATATCCCAAGACCCGTTATTTTTTTACCGTTTGCTCCCTGTGAAATTATATTGTAATTGAACCTGTTCTTCCACAGCGGCGGCAAAGTCCAATGCTATGATCCCAGTATTTCGCGTGTTCTTCATATACATTAGCTTGACAAATAGTGCAATAACCACGATGATTAGTTGCGCCACAATCAACCCAATCAGAACATTTATGTGATCCATATGCAGAAAAACCAGCATTGGCAATTACTGAATAGGGTGTGAAATAGCAAATTTTTGCACCACTACTATCCGTATATGACCCGCTATGAACGCCGCAAAATGCATTTCCTGTCCAATATGGTCCGCCGCTATCTCCATTCAAACTTGTACCAGAAGAGAGCCTTACTGCTGTGAGATTGGTCACCACCACACCACCAGAATTATTTTGAGCTGTAATATTTGTTGACACCACTTCACCCACTGCATACCCTGACGCAAAACCATATTTTTCTACATATGTACCAGCTTGTGGTGATAAACAAGTACCATTCGTTAGCATTAGAATTGTGTTGTTATTACCACGAACTCTATGTGTTGGCTTACCAAAGTCGTTGCGTATACCTATGGAAAAATCCCCTGATTCCCATGACTCATATTGGACATGCGATATTGTTCCAATTGTATTACCATTGGAAGTAATGTTCGATCCAACAGACAACCCGTGCCCACAGGTTACAAACGCCTTATTTCCATTATATTCGCCGCAAATGCCCAAAGAACAGTATGATCCGGCTGCGATTCTTTCCCCTCCTAATACTAAAATAGCCTCATTAGTTAAAATATTCGCCTTTTTCGATAACAACGGTCGGCCCCGTGGTGCCCTTAGAATTTTTTTGGATATGAGCAACCTGTTCTGTAACCTCTTGTATATCTGTTTCCTGAACACCAATTACAATATTTCCTGTTATATTGTCCGTATACCAGTGGGTAATAGCATATCCGTCGGCAATAAGTACTTTTGCCGTTTCGTCTGCATATGCTTGCGCGTCCTTCTGCGATATATCACATAGTTCATAAGCAACAGCCTCTTTGTAAGGTTCAAAAATTTTATCAAGCACATCCATTATCTGATCTGTCGGTGCAACAAGTCGGACATTGAAAATATTGTTTTTAATATAGCCGCCACCATAATAATCTGGATACTCCGTGACCCAACCGTTATCAAAGAAATACTGCATCAATGCCTCACTGGCATCTACCGCCAATTGCTGATCCAGCAGTTTTTGCTGTACATTATTCTGACTGCTGATTGCATATACATCCGGTCTACCAAGGAATAGGATTGCCATCGCACATAGTAGCACCAGCACTCGCCGCTGATTCTTACTTCTTTTCATAAATAACTCCTTTCATCGCAAATATAATGTCCATTCTTCTTTTATTTGATCAGTTGACTGATCTGCTTCATTTGCTGTTCGTCTAACAGATAATTGAAATTCAAGTATCTGATAACTCCGGAACCAGGCATATAATGATAGTTTATATAAGTTTGATCCTTCAAAAATACAACCACCATACGATCCTCTCCACAAATCAAATCAGAAAGCTCGTTGTGTATGCCGCTGGGATGCTGCAAATCACCGTTTTCATCTATCCAAAGCATTCCATCTGCAAAGGAATCTTTAAACATTTCATAGAATCGCTGATTTAATTCTGCAGTCGAACAGCTCCTACCTAGATTAGAGAGGATTTCTACCATTTCCGAGACGCACTTCTTATCAGTTAAGGTTTTATAAATTGTCTCATTTATAATACCGTAATTTGGGTCGCGGACTTCAATATAGCTGGCATTTTGCAAAAAACCAATCAGCTTATCTTCCGTTATATCCATTGCATATCCACCGAAGGTATATACATAATACGAATCCTTATAAGGCACAATCAGTCTGTTCGTTTTGCCATCTTCCGGCAAATACCTGTAGGCACTAACTGTGGGATATACTTTACCTTCAAAAGAAACATTGTCCACTCTTTCACCCACATTATCTTGCGTGGCAGTTTGTGATAACCTCCAATCGTTTTCATACATAAGATCGCCTATGCGAAGTAATTTTCCGGCTTGAGATTCAAAATTGTCTATAGATGGTGTTGTGCTCACCCCTTCCGTAGGTTTAGTTACATCCGGATACGGCAAATGTACGTGCTTCTGCATATATGCGATCCCTACAAAAAGAATCCCAAAGCACGCCGCAGCCGCAATATATTCGACCCATAACTGTCTCCTATGTTTGCCGCGCTGTGCGTTAACCTTCTGTATTAACACATCGTCGATTTGTCCCAATGCTGCTATCAATATTTCCTTATTCATAACTCAAACCCCTGTTTCAAAAGATGCTCCTTTAATTTTTGACGCGTACGAAATAGCATACTTTTAACCGCTGCCTCACGCATACCACAATATTGTGCAATCTCCTTTACAGAATCAAAATAGTAATATCTTCCAATAAAAGCTGTACGCTCTTTTGGCCCGACACTGTGTAAAAATTCGTTAATCTCTTCAACTAAAAGATTCATATTTAATGCCTGTTCCGACGTACCGCCATCTGTGAAACATTCCCCAATCTCATCCAATGATAATGCAAATTGCGACATATAGCGTTTCTTGCTTTGATTTTTTCGGAAAATATCAATGGAACGTTGTCGAGCAATTTTCCCAAGATAAGTCGACAATACTTTTGGCCGATTGACCGGCATCGAATTCCATGCTGCTAAGTATGTATCATTAACGCATTCTTCACAATCTAGCGGGTCGGAAAGTATATTGCTAGTTACTTTCATTAGATATGCTCCATACTTTACCTCAGTCTGCACAAGCGCAGCTTCGTCTCTTTTCCAATACAGTTCCACAATCATTTCATCTTTCAAAACAAGCCCTCCTCTCTTTAAACCCTTTCAATTATATATCCCGCAAAACAAACATATTGGTTTCATAACTTTTTAATTTTTGTTAAGTTTTACAACAAAAGCCAAGGAAACATAAAATTCCCTTGGCTTCTGTAATTGCCGTTATAAGAAGATACCTGTATCTTCACAAAACTTACTCCACAAAATTATTCCTGGCCGGCGCGCTTTTTCATCAGTTCCCGCATACGCTGGCTGTGATCCAGGGTGCGCTTGCGGATACGCAGGCTCTTGGGTGTGCATTCCAGCAACTCGTCATCTGCCAAGAACTCCAGGCACTGCTCCAAAGAGTAGACCTTAGGTGTTACCAAACGCAGCGCTTCATCCGAGCCGGATGCCCGCATATTGGTCAGCTGCTTCTTTTTGCAGACATTTACGGTCATATCCTCATTCCGGCTGCAAATACCGACCACCATACCGGCGTACACCGGTGTGCCGGGGCCGATAAACAGAGCGCCACGCTCCTGGGCGGCGTGCAAGCCGTAGGTTACGGCTTCGCCGGATTCAAAGGAGATCAGGCTGCCGGTAAGGCGACGCTCGATCTCGCCCTTCATCGGCGCATAGCTATCCAGCACAGAGGACATAATGCCCTCACCCCGGGTATCGGTCAAAAATTCACTGCGGTAGCCAAACAGGCCTCTGGAGGGAACTAAGAACTCCAGACGGTAGCGGCTGCCCATAGGCGTGATAGACAGCAGATCGCCCTTGCGGCGGCCCATTTTTTCAATGACCGCGCCCATACTCTCTTCCGGCACGTCCGCAACCATCCGCTCGATGGGTTCACAGAGTTTGCCGTCAATCTCCTTAGTAAGCACACGGGGGGTGGATACGGAAAATTCGTAACCCTCCCGGCGCATAGTTTCCATCAGAATACTCAGGTGCATTTCACCGCGACCCGCCACATTGAAGGCATCCGTTCCCTGCTCGGATACGTGGAGAGATACGTCCTTTAGCAGTTCCTTATCCAATCTGTCCCGCAGATTCCGGGAGGTAACGAACTTGCCTTCCCGGCCGGCAAAGGGAGAATCGTTCACCGCAAAGGTCATTTCAATAGTGGGATCAGAAATCTTCACAAAGGGCAGCGGTTCGATCCCATCCGGCGCGCAAAGGGTTCTGCCGATGGTGATGTCTGCCATACCGGAGAGAGCCACGATCTCACCGGCGGAAGCTTCCTGTACCGGGGTCTTACCCAAGCCGTCATAGGTGTAGAGCGCCACTACCTTGCCCTTTTGCCGCAGCTGGGCATCGTGGTAATCGCAGATCGTAACCTCCTGGTTCACCCGGATGGTACCCCGCTCTACCCGGCCCACCGCGATTCGGCCCACGTACTCATTGTAGTCAATAGCAGAAACCAGCAGCTGCAAAGACGCATCCTTGTCACCCTCCGGGGCGGGTACATAATTTACGATAGTCTCAAATAGGGGAATTAAATCGGTACCGGGTTCATCCGGACCGTAGGACGCTGTGCCCTGTCGACCGGAACAGAAGATGGTGGGGGAATTAAACTGCTCGTCGGTGGCATCCAGCTCCAGCAGCAGTTCCAGCACCTCGTCCATTACCTCGTGGACACGGGCGTCGGGCTTATCCACCTTATTGACTGCCACGATAACCTTATGACCCAACTCCAATGCCTTACCCAGCACAAAACGGGTCTGGGGCATAGGACCTTCCGCGGCGTCTACCAACAGGATAACACCGTTTACCATCTTTAAGATCCGCTCCACCTCGCCGCCGAAATCCGCGTGGCCCGGGGTGTCCACAATGTTGATCTTATAGTCCTTATACTGGACGGAGGTGTTCTTGGCCAAAATGGTAATGCCCCGCTCCCGTTCCAGATCACCGGAGTCCATGACCCGGTCCTGGGTCGCCTGATTTTCCCGGTAGATACCGCCCTGCTTCAAAAGCTCGTCCACCAGGGTAGTCTTACCGTGGTCAACATGGGCAATGATCGCAATATTCCGAATTTTTTCCTGTACTGCCATATTTTTGGCTCCTTCTTTCAAAACGGGCAAAATATGCCCGCGTTTTCCTAATTTTACACTATACCACTTCCCCAAAAAAATTGCAATAAATTTGGGGATTTTTTACGAAAAAATCCTCCCGTTTCTGACACTTGCCCTTGAAAACCGGCACAGGGTATGGTATGATAACAGACAAATCATATAAACTACTGAGGTGCTCCTATGAAAAACAGGCTGCGCATCGCCTCATCCTACGGAATGACCCTGTTGGTATCGCTGGTGATGGCTTTCACCTATCAGCTGTTCATCTTCCCTAACAATTTTGCCCCCGCCGGATTCAACGGTCTGTTTACGATGATCCAGCACCTTTTTGGTTTTAAGCTTAGCTACGCATCCATTTTGATTAACATTCCCCTTGCAATTGCAGCATTTTTTGTGATCGGCAAGCCCTTTTCCCTGCGCAGCTTTACGTTCCTGGCAGCTTTCTCCGGTTTTCTGATGATTTTGGACCGGGTAGATCTGAGCAGCTTTGTGTATGCCACCACCGCCTCTACCATTTTAGGACCTGCCGTGGCGGGTATCATTGCCGGATTCTGCGGCTATGTTATGCACCTTATGAACGCCAGTATGGGCGGCACAGAATATATTGCCAGCTTTATCAGCAAATATAAGCCGAACTTCAATTTCTTTATGGTCATCTTTGTGCTCAATGTGATTATCGCGCTGATGTCCTATTTCGTATACGATTATCAGATTGAGCCGGTTCTGCTTTGCATTCTGTACTGCTACTTCTCTTCTACCGTTCGGGATAACTTAAACCGGAAGCACCAAAGCGCTGTCCGTTGCGAGATCGTAACGGAGCATCCGGACGAACTGAGCGATGCTATCATTCACGTGCTGCACCACACCGCCACCCGGATTCCCGCCGAGGGAACATTCTCCGGCAAGCAAAAGACTGTGCTGGTGTGTATCATCAACCCCTCTCAGATCTCGGAGCTGACAAAGCTGGTCTCCGCATACCCCGGCAGCTTTGTTGCCTTAAGTCAGGTCTCATCCGTACTTGGTAATTTTAAGCGGTTGGACAGCCACGGAAAACCGGAGGTTCAACTGTTTGATGATGGAATTAAAACCAAATAAACTTTTATTTTTACTATATTACAGGAGGTGCCCCTATGGCCTACTACTACCCGGAACCCAGCCACACCTTCAGCGAATACCTGCTGATCCCCGGCTACACATCTGAAAATTGTATCCCCAGCAATGTTTCTCTGCGTACCCCGCTGACCAAGTATCGCAAGGGCGTGGAAGAACCGGCCATCAGCCTGAACATTCCTATGACCTCTGCCATTATGCAGTCTGTTTCCAACGACACCCTGGCCATCGCCCTGGCAAAGGAAGGCGGCCTGAGCTTTATTTTCGGCAGCCAGTCCATCCAGTCCCAGGCAGCTATGGTTGCAAAGGTCAAGGGCTACAAGGCAGGCTTTGTGGTATCTGCCTCCAACCTGACTCCCGACGCCACTTTAAATGACGTATTGGCACTGAAGGAGCGCAACGGCTTCTCCACTGTGGCCATCACCGAAGACGGCACCGCTACCGGCAAGCTTCTGGGTATCGTTACCGGCAGAGATTACCGGGTATCCCGTATGGACGGGACTGAAAAGGTTTCCACTTTCATGACCCCCAGAGACAAGATGATCGTTGCTCCCGCCTCTACTACGCTGAAAGAGGCTAACGACATCATTTGGGAACACAAGCTCAACTCTCTGCCCATCGTGGACAAAGACGACAAGCTGATGTACTTCGTATTCCGGAAGGACTACGCTTCCCATAAGGCAAACCCCCTGGAACTGCTGGATGATAAGAAGCGCTATTTGGTAGGCGCCGGTATCAACACCCGGGACTATGCCGAGCGAATCCCCGCTCTGTTGGAGGCCGGTGCAGATGTGCTGTGCATTGACTCCTCCGAAGGTTACTCCTGCTGGCAGGCAAACACCATCCGCTGGGTGCGGGATCACTACGGCGATACCGTAAAGATCGGTGCAGGTAACGTAGTTGACCGGGACGGTTTCCTGTTCCTGGCAAAGGCTGGCGCTGACTTTATTAAGGTCGGTATCGGCGGCGGTTCTATCTGTATCACCCGTGAGACCAAGGGTATCGGCCGCGGACAGGCTACCGCTCTGATCGAGGTGGCAGCTGCCCGGGACGAGTACTTCAAGGAGACCGGTATTTATGTGCCCATCTGCTCTGACGGCGGTATCGTGCACGATTATCATATGAGCCTGGCTCTGGCTATGGGCGCCGATTTTATGATGCTGGGCCGTTACTTCGCCCGGTTCGACGAGTCCCCCACACCCAAGGTGCTGGTCAACGGATCTTATATGAAGGAGTACTGGGGTGAAGGTTCTAACCGCGCCCGGAACTGGCAGCGCTACGACCTGGGCGGCAACACCAAGCTCACCTTTGAAGAGGGTGTTGACTCCTATGTAACCTACGCAGGTTCTCTTCACGACAATGTGGAAGCCAGCCTTTACAAGGTAAAATCCACTATGTGCAACTGCGGCGAGCTGACCATCCCGGATCTGCAGAAGAATGCCAAGATGACGCTGGTATCCTCTGTTTCCATTGTAGAGGGCGGCTACCACGACGTTACCCTGCGTTCTACCTCCACTACAAAATAAAATGCATACGGAGGTGTCCTGGCGACACCTCCGTTTTTTAAGGAGTTTATCTTGGAAAATTATTTTTGTATGAATTTTACCACCCAGCAGGTAAATGCGATCTCCAACCTGGGTCTTGCCCATATGGGCGATGGGGTGTATGAAATGATGTGCCGGGCTTATCTGTGCGCATCCGGGGATCACACGGTGCTGAAGCTGCATAAAGACACCGTCAATTTGGTAAATGCCCCCGCACAGGCAGCCTTTGCAGACAAAATAAAGCCCTTCCTCACAGAAGAAGAGCTATCCTATTTCCGCCGGGGCAAAAACGCCCACACCCACGCCGCTCCCAAATCCGCCAGCCGCATCGAATATGCCAAAGCCACCGGTTTGGAGGCTCTGTTCGGGGCGCTTTACCTGCTGGGCCGCAACGAACGGCTGCAGGAGCTATTTGATATGATGATGAAAGAGGATCCCGAAAATGGCATTTGACGCTTTCTTTTTATCGGCCGTACTCGCGGAAATGCGGGAGCAGACCGCCGGCGCCCGGGTGGAAAAAATCCACCAACCCAGCCGGGATACGGTGATCCTGCACTTAAAGTGCCGGGAGTCCCGACAAAAGCTGTTGCTGGGCATCAGTCCTACTGCACCCCGGCTGCATCTGACTGCCACCTCTCCGGAAAATCCCGCAGAGCCGCCTATGTTCTGTATGCTGCTGCGGAAGCACTTGAGTGGCGCGCGACTGGTGTCGATTACTCAACCGCCTATGGAGCGATGCGCAGAGTTTACCTTCGATTGCATAGATGAATTGGGCGATCCCACCCAGAAAAAACTGGTGGCGGAGCTGATGGGCAGGACCTGCAACCTGTATCTATTGGGCGCAGACGGGTGGATCATCGACTGTCTGCGACGGGTGGGTCTGGACGAGACCGCCCATCGCCCTGCCCTGCCGGGAATGTACTATCAGATGCCTGCGGCTATTGCAAAACATAACCCTGCAGAATTTTCCGATTATCTTGGCCTGTTGCAGGGGCCCGGCGCAGACCTGCTGTCTGACCGGCTGATGGACAACCTTGGGGGTCTGTCGCCCCTTGTCTGCCGGGAGGCCGCCCTCTTTGCCACCGGGGATATGGATAGCCGGGTGTCCCATATGGATATAAATGCTACCGCAGAGCGCTTATCGGTGTTTTTCCGAACGCATCTTACTGATCCCGCCCCCTATCTCTACACTGCGCCCGACGGCACGCCTAAGCAGTTTGCCTTCTGCCCCATCTATCAGTATGGCGGCTGCGCCCGTATGGATTCCTTCTCCTCCCTTTTGGACGGCTTTTATGCTCTCCGAGATCGGAAGGATGCTATGCGGCAAAAAGGCCAAACCGTGCGGAAAACCGTACAGAATCTGTGTCAGCGGCTGACGAAAAAGCTATCTATCCAGGAAAAAGAACGGACGGAGAGCCTGGATCGGGAACGGCTGCGGCAGATAGGTGACATTCTCACAGCCAATCTGCACCTGATTAAAAAAGGGCAGACCAGTGTGACCGTAACAGATTTTTACGATGAAAATATGGGGCAGATCGAAGTACCCCTCTCCCCCATTCTCTCCCCCCAGCAAAATGCCGCCAAGTTCTACAAGGACTACGCCCGTATGAAGTCTGCAGAAAAGGAGCTGACCCATCAGATCGCGCTGGGTCAGCAGGAACTATCCTACCTGCAAAGCGTTTTGGAAGAACTGGACCGGGCCAATACCGACGGAGAACTGGAAGAAATCCGGCAGGAATTGCAAGCTGGTGGCTATCTGAAAACCGATTCCGGTAAACGGCGGATGAAAGCGGCCAAAGTGCCGCCTATGCGATTTTTGTCCACTGACGGCTACCCCATTTATGTAGGCCGGAACAACCGGCAGAATGATGAGCTGACTTTCCAGGCTGCCCGGAAGGATGATATTTGGCTTCACGCCAGCAAAGTCCACGGCAGCCACGTGATCATTTCCTGCAGCGGCGCAACACCCCCGGATGACACCATCACCCAGGCTGCGCAGCTGGCTGCCTATTATGCAGAAACTTCAGGCGGACAAAACGTTCCGGTAGATGTAGTGCCGGTAAAATTAGTAAAGAAAACACCGGATCGAAAACCCGGTATGGTGATCTATCATTCCCACCGAACCGTGGTGGTAAACCCTTATCCCGACATTGTAATTGACCCCTTAAATGCGGAGAAAAAAGACCAATAAAAATCGCCCTACGGGGCGATTTTTATTGGTCTAATCCTATCTATTCAACTGCAAACTCTGCCTTGCGCATTTTGACTGTGGGCACCAGCACAAAGAGCAGTGTAATGATGGACAACACCCAGCCAATGGGCCACACAAAATACAAGAAGGTCAGGTTTGGCAAGAGCGGGAAGATCCAATATACCCAAACAAACCGCAAGATGCACATAAACACCAGCGTTGCAATGGTAGGAGAAAGGGATCTGCCCATACCCCGCAAGGCAGCGCATACGATATCATTGATGCCGCAGATAAAATAGGTGCTGGAAATGATGATCATTTTCTGCCGGGCGAAGGTGATTACCATCTCATCATCGGACATAATCGATGCCAACGGGCGGGAAAACAGCGCAGACAACGCGCCGAAGGATGCGCCAATGCAAACCGTTAGCCAAACACCCTTCCAGATAGATTGGACCGCCCGTTTTACATTGTGGGCGCCCATATTTTGGCTCACATAGGGCATAACCGCCAGTGATGTTGCCACACAGATATTATACAAAACGCCATCGTATGTATTGGCAATGGAAATACCCGTGGTCGCTTCCGGGCCCATGGCATTCACCGCCGCAGAGATCACCACATTGGCAATTGCGTACATACCCATTTGCAAACCGGTGGGCACACCGATCTTGAGAATCGCAACCATTTCCTGCTTATCCATGCGCAGATTCTCCCGTCTGATACGCACCGTCGCGTTTTTTTGCCGCAGATAATACAGAGACAATATCACATAGAAAAGCCAGGAAACAATGGTAGACAGAGAAACGCCCAAAATTCCCATATGGAATACTGCCACAAACAAATATGTGGCCGCGATCTTTACCACGCAACCCATTAAAGAAATGAACATGATCCGTTTCGAATTTCCTGTGGCGCGAAGGATCGCGGTGCAGAAATTATAGATCATTAAAAACGGAACGCCGGCAAAATACGTTTGAAAGTACAATACTGCGCGGGACATCAGTTGTTCCGGACAGTTTACCCACGTTAAAAACACCCCTGCGCAACTGATGCCAATCACTGTCAGCGCCAATCCTGCCAAAACAGAGATCACCACTGCCGTACCGGCGGCACGCTCTGCATGCTGAGGATCTTTCCGACCAATATGTTTTGCCACTGCCACATTGGCGCCGGTAGCAATGCCAATCACCAAATTCGTAATGAGTGTAATCAGCGTTTTGCAAGCGCCTACCGCGCCCACAGATAAGCCGTCCGTATCATAAAGCTTTAGCACCCACATATCCAAAATATTGAATAAGGATATCAGCACATTCATCAGCATGATGGGAATGGCTATGATCAAAAGTCCTTTCGTGATAGAGCCGGACAGCATATTAACATCTTTTTTCCCCAGCATAGCTTTTACCTCGCAAGTCCAAATGTGTTCCGTTTGCCGCACCCATCATAGCACTACCCAAGAGCGATTGCAACCCCTATGGTAAATTCTCTAACAAAAGACCCGGCAGGACATTTTCCTGCCGGGTCTGTTATTTTAGAATCTGCACTTTTCGGTGATGTAAGCCTTCAGCTCGCTGATGGGGATACGCACCTGTTCCATAGTATCACGGTCGCGGACGGTTACGCAGTTGTCAGCTTCGGTGGTTTCATCGCCCACGGTCTGGAAGTCCACGGTGATGCACAGCGGTGTGCCGATCTCGTCCTCACGGCGGTAGCGCTTACCGATAGAACCGGCATCATCATAGTCCACCATAAATTCCTTGCGCAGCTCAGCATAGATCTCCTCTGCCTTGGGGGCCAGTTTCTTGCTAAGAGGCAGCACAGCAGCCTTGAAGGGAGCCAGCGCCGGGTGCAGGTGCAGCACGGTACGGATATCGTCCTTGCCGTTTTTATCCTGACCTACCACTTCCTCGTCGTATGCTTCGCACAGGAAGGCCAGTGCCACACGGTCGCAGCCCAGGGAAGGTTCGATGACGTAGGGAATGTAATGCTCATTCTTTTCCTGATCATAGTACTCCAGGTTCTTGCCGGAAGCCTCCTGATGGCGTCCCAGGTCGTAATCGGTACGGTCAGCAATGCCCCACAGTTCGCCCCAGCCGCTGCCGAAGGGGAACTGATACTCGATATCGGTGGTAGCGCGGGAGTAAAAGGCCAGCTCTGCAGGCTCATGATCCCGCAGACGCAGGGACTCTTCCTTGATGCCCAAGCTGATCAGCCAGTTCTTGCAGAAGTCCTTCCAGTAAGCAAACCACTCCAGGTCAGTGCCGGGCTGGCAGAAGAATTCGCATTCCATCTGTTCGAACTCACGGGTACGGAAGGTGAAGTTGCCCGGGGTGATCTCGTTACGGAAAGCCTTACCCACCTGGCAAACGCCGAAGGGCAGCTTCTTGCGGGTAGTGCGCTGGATGTTGGCAAAGTTGACGAAAATACCCTGGGCGGTTTCAGGCCGCAGGTAGCAGGTAGAGGAAGAATCCTCGGTAACGCCGATCTTGGTTTGGAACATCAGGTTAAAGTTGCGGATGGAGGTAAAGTGGTGCTTGCCGCAGTTGGGGCAAATAACATCCTCATGCTCCTGGATGAAATCGCTCATTTCAGAGGTCTTCATGGCGTCCACATTTACGCCCTTGCCGCTCTCGGCAGCTTCGATGAGCTTATCGGCACGGTGACGGGCGCCGCAGCCCTTGCAGTCTACCAGGGGGCCGGAGAAGGAGCCTACATGGCCGGTGGTCACCCAAGTGGTGGGGTTCATGAGGATGGCGGCATCCAGGCCCACATTGTAGGGAGATTCCTGCACGAATTTCTTCATCCAGGCCTTCTTTACATTGTTCTTAAACTCTACACCCAGAGGGCCGTAGTCCCAGGAGTTGGCCAGGCCGCCGTAGATCTCGGAGCCGGCGTATACGAAACCGCGGTTTTTGCAGAGGTTTACGATCATTTCTAAGGTTTTTTCACTGTTTTTCATTATAAAATCCTCCAAATTGGATCATTTTCTCATCAGCAATCCATTATAGCCATTTTAGCGCCGTAAATCAAGTATTTTATGCTTCTTCCTTGGCAGAAGCTACCAGATCCGGGCCGAGATCGTCCGCCATCAGCTTATGCACCCGGTGGGCCACATCTACAGCGGTTACGCCCTTAAGCTCTTCGGCAGGGATCACATCCACCAGATGCAGCTGCACATCCGTCTTTTTCAGCCGGGCGGCGTTATGGAACACATGGTGAGTATTTTGCAGGGTACAAACCACCACCGGCACCTGGGCCTTCTGGGCGATCTTAAACACGCCGCCCTTCAGGGGGTCCAGCTTTTTGTCGTCGGTAATATGGCCCTCGGGGAAGATGCCGATGCTGACGGTATCCTCCTTCAGCAGCTCGATGCACCGCAGGATGGCTTTCAGAGCCTCCCGGTCGTTCTCCCGGTTGATAAGGGGGCAGCGGATCTTATGCATGAGCTTGCCCACCA
>JAZUSG010000139.1:0-3871 GCA_045606605.1 Faecousia sp. | reverse complement strand
ATTCCGTGCTTTGCAAGCAGCAACAACAGCCTGCACATTCTCTTCTCCGCCGATATTGCCAGGGTTAATACGGATCTTAGCCGCACCGCCCTCCGCAGCAGCTATCGCAAGCTTATAATCAAAATGGATATCCGCAACCAGCGGTAAAGAAGATGCCTTACAAATCTCACCAAAGCTCTCCGCTGCGGCCATATTGGGCACAGCCAAACGGGCAATCTGGCAACCGGCAGCTGCAAGTTTGCGAATTTGCTCTAAGGATCCATCCACATCAGTGGTTTTCGTATTGAGCATAGATTGGATAGCGACAGGCGCTCCGCCGCCGATCGGCACAGAACCGACCATAATCTGTCTTGTCATAATATTAACCCTTAAAAATCATAAAAATATCCTTAAATAGAATCACGCCCATAAGTGCAAGCAGTAGTACCATACCAGCGCCGTGGACGTATCCCTCATACTTTGCATCCAGTTTTTTGCGGGTGATTCCCTCAATTGCACAAGTCAGCAGCAAACCGACTACCCGTCCGCCATCCAGTGCCGGAATGGGCAGCAGATTCATCACAGCTAAATTGATGGCAATGAAGCCGCCAATATACAGAACATTTAGCACCGCATCCAGTGTCGTTTCCGAGGCTTCTGCTGTATCGGACATCATTTGGACAATGCCAACAGGTCCGGTCATATCGGATAAACCAGCCTGTCTTGTAAAGAGCATCTGCAAGCTAAGACGAACACTGCGGACTACATTGCGTCCGGTATTCCAAACATATTCCGCCTTATTCGCAAAGTTTGCATCTACTACCTTAAAAGAAAATCCGTACCGCTCAGTCTCTTCGCCGGGAAACAGATGTTTTTCCATTTTGTAATCATCGAATCGGATTTTTTCACCATTGCGCAGCACCACTATATCGTGGTTTTCTCCCGGGTTTAACTGCAACATCATAGAAAAATCCGCTTGCACAAAAATGCGCTCTCCGTCCACTTCGATGAATTCATCACCGGGCTGCAAGCCATTCTCACGGATAACTGTGCATCCGCTTTCGACAGTATCAATCACAGGAACAATGAATTGCTTTGCAGGAGCAAACACAATGGCAAAAATGATTAAACCAGTCACAAAATTCATAAAAGAACCGGCTACTAAAATAATAAGACGTTTCCACCACGCAGCCTTTTGGAATGATTGCGGACTGTCTGTATCCTCATTCTCCCCTTCCATTGCGCAGTAACCGCCAATGGGTATGCAACGAATGGAATACTGTGTTTCTCCCCGCTGCCACTTCACAATGGCAGGGCCCATAAACATAGCAAACTCATTTACCTGCACACCGGAAGCCTTGGCAGCCAAAAAGTGTCCCAGTTCATGGACAAAAATCAACACGCTAAAGAGTAAAATTGCAAACAAAATGGTCATAAAATCCCTCGTTAAACGAAAGCCCTTTCGCGAACCGCCTGCCGGGCCAATTTATCAGCCTCCAAAATCTCATCAAGGGTTGGCTCTTTTATAAAGGGCACAGCCTTGACCGCTTCAGAAACAAAATTATAAATATCATAAAAACCAATGCGATCATCCAAAAACAGAGCGACCGCTTCCTCATTGGCGCCGTTCATTGCCGGGCAAGCGGTGCCACCAAGTTTTGCACACTCCCGAGCCAGTTTCAAACACGGAAATGCCTCTGTATCCGGTGCAGCAAAGGAAAGATCACCACACTTTAACAGGTTAAGCGGCTCTACCGGGCAAGGATACCGCGCGGGATAGGTCATAGCGAGCTGAATGGGAAGCCGCATATCGGGACTACCCAGCTGCGCCATTACCGCACCGTCAGTAAACTCTACCATAGAGTGCACTATACTCTGGCGGTGGATCACAACATCCACCTGCTCGGCAGGAAGGTCATAAAGGCGCATTGCTTCAATGACTTCCAAACCTTTATTCATTAAGGTTGCACAGTCAACTGTAATCTTCGGGCCCATCTTCCAGTTGGGGTGGCGCAGCGCGTCAGCCTTCGTAACGGTTTTCAGTTGCTCTTTATCCATTCCAAAGAACGGGCCGCCGGAACAGGTCAAAATGATACGTTTGATCTCTTCTTTTTTGTGGCATCCCATCAGGCACTGGAAAATAGCTGAATGCTCCGAATCCACGGGGATGATCTCCGTGCCGTAGCGTTTCGCTTCTTTCATTACCAGTTCACCGGCGCAGACCAAGGTCTCTTTATTCGCAAGGCCGATCCGTTTTCCCGCTCGGATTGCCGCAAGGGTAGGTTTCAGGCCAACCATACCCACTACAGCAGTAATCACGCAATCCGCACTGTAGATGGTTGCCGCCTCGATTAAACCTTCTTCTCCCCAACTGACCCGTGTGGGCAGATCAGAGATTGTCATACGCAACTGCTCTGCAGCTTCCTTGGTTGCCATAACCGCCAAGGCGGGTGTGTAAGTGCGGCACTGCTGGGCCATACGCGCAACATTCGTACCTGCGGTCAAGGCTGCCACCGGGATATGCAAATTATCGATAATATCCAGGGTCTGTCTGCCGATTGAACCGGTAGACCCCAAAATACTAACACACTTAACCATTTATCTCACCACCATCGGAATCAGCAGCATCAGGATCTCTACCAAGGGAGCTACTACGATCATAGAGTCAAATCGATCTAAAATTCCACCGTGTCCGGGAATCAGATTGCCGTAGTCCTTAATTCCGGTCTTCCGTTTCACTGCAGAAAAGCACAGGTCTCCAAAAACCGCGCCCAGTGAGCCGAGAATACCGTAAACGGGTACATACCAATAGTTTACCGCAAAGTGGAAGAAATGTTGCAAAATGATGCAGTAAACAGCAACACCGATTACGGCGCCCGCCAAGCCACCAAATAACCCTTCCACCGTCTTGTTGGGGCTGATTACGGGTGCAAGCTTATGTTTTCCCCATGCACGGCCAGCAAAATAAGCACCGGTGTCCGATAAAAAGGCAATCACAAAAGGAAGCAGGATCAGGAAATTACCACTGCTCCAGTTATGCAAACGCACAACTGCACCCAGCAGAAACGGAATGACGAGGCCCGCCATAAAGGTCATTGCCAACTCCTCAAAGCGGATCTCCTCGTGGTAAAAAAGAAATTCACCAAACAGCACACAGAAAAATGCCAATGCGCCAAACAAAATCAGCATATAGGCAGACCAAACACAACACCATACCACTGCAAAAAAGGCCATAATCATTGCGTAGATTATAAACCGGGTATGGGTAATAAGGCCAGTGCCTTTTAAAAGTTCTCTTGCACCGATTGCTGCCATTAAGCCAAACAAAATTGCTGTAAAGATTTTGGGTAAAAACAAGACAATAGCAAGTAATATCGGCAATAAAACAAGCGCAGCGATCACACGGGTTTTCAAGATCTATGCACCTCCAAAACGGCGGTTGCGCCGGTGATATTCACAGATTGCGCGATCCAAGTCCTCTGGGCCAAAATCCGGCCACAGGACGTCCTGGAAAACGTATTCCGAATAGGCAGATTGCCACAAAAGGAAGTTGCTGATCCGCAGCTCTCCGGAGGGCCGAATGATCAGCTCCGGGTCAGGAACTCCTGCAGAGTATAAATAGGAAGACAGCATTTCTTCTGTCAGGTCATCCACACTTTTTTTACCGGCAACTACATCCTGCGCAAACAGTTTTGTCGCCCGCACCAGTTCATCGCGTCCACCGTAATTAAAGCAGAAATTCACCTGCACATCATAGTCGACGGAGCGGCTTTGGGCATCATAGCACAGTTTCTGTAGCTGAGGACTGAGCTTTGCAAGGTCTCCGAAGAAACAAAAGCGTACGCGATTTTTCTCCATATCCCGCAGGGCTTCTTTTAAATAAGCGCCCAAG
>JAZUSG010000138.1:0-14573 GCA_045606605.1 Faecousia sp. | reverse complement strand
TATGGCTTTGGTTGGCGACGCAAAGACCGTTGCCATCGTAGGCTGTAACAGCTGCGCTACCGCTTGCCAGACCGGCGGCGAAGCACAGATCAAGGAACTGTCCGCTATTTTGGAAGCTGCCGGCAAGAAGGTAGTTGCCACCACCATCGCTGACTACTGCTGTATGAACCTGGGCGTTAAGGCAAAGATGAAGCCCATCAATGCTGCAGCCCCCGACTGCGTCATCTGTATGTCCTGCGGTGACGGCGTGCAGTGTGTTGCCAAGAACGCAGCTAACATTCCCGTCTATCCCTCCAACAACACTATGTACTTGGGCGAAGCCGTCAAGTTCGGTGTTTGGGAAGAGTCCTGCCGCTTCTGCGGCGATTGCGTCCTGGGTCAGACCGGCGCGATCTGCCCCATCACCCAGTGCGCAAAGAGCCTGGTCAACGGCCCCTGCGGCGGTCAGAAGAACGGTAAGTGCGAGGTCAATCCCGAGAACGATTGCGCCTGGATCAAGATCTATGAGCGTTTGCAGGCAACAAATCAGCTGGATAAGCTGTCTGTGCGCCGCAAGGATAAGGGTTACGGCGATTTCGCTTATCCCAGAACGATCAGCTTGAGGGGGAAGAAATAATGAGTCTGTTAAAAGAAGCACTGGAAGCCGGTAAGTTTGGTATTACCGCAGAAATGGCCCCTCCGAAGGGCTATGATTTTACGGAGCAGATGGAAGCCGCGGAGCTATTGCGCGGTAAGGTCCACGGCGTGAACGTGACCGATATGCAGTCCGCAAGCCTGAAGGCTACCGGCCTGGGTCTGTGCATTAAGCTGAAGCAGGCCGGCGTAGAGCCCATCCTGCAGATGACCGGCCGTGACCGTAACCGTATGGCGCTGATGGGCGACGCTCTGGCTGCTGCCGCTTTCGGCATCGACACTATGCTGGCCCTCACCGGCGACCACCCTGTAGTGGGCGACTGCCGGGATACCAAGCCGGTTTACGACCTGGATTCCGTGGGTATCCTGCAGATGCTGACCAATATGGAAGCTACCGGTAATGACTGCGGCGGCAATGAGCTGGCCGGCGGCGCACCCAAGTTCTACAAGGGCGCTTCCGTAACTCCCGTTTATGAGCCTCTGTTCTTGCAGGTCAATAAGCTTCGCCAGAAGGTAGAAGCCGGTGCAAAGTATATCCAGACCCAGGGTATCTTCGATATTGAAACCTATAAGCGTTTCCTGGACTTTGTAGATAAGGCCGGCATCCAGACCCATATTATGGCTGGCATCATCCCCCTGAAGGCTGCCGGTATGGCAAAGTATATGAACGAAAACGTCCCCGGCATCGATGTACCTCAGCATATGATCGACCGGCTGGCCGCTGCAGCTGCAGAGGGCAAGGAAAAGGGCGTCAAGGGTCTGCCTATGCAGCTGGGCATTGAGATGGCAGCGGAAATGATCGCTGAGATCAAGGCGCAGAACCTGGGCGACGGCGTACATATTATGGCCATCGGCGCAGAAAAGAACGTACCGGTTATCCTGGAAAAGGCCGGTCTGTCCATCTAATTTAAAAATAAACCCCCGGGATTTCCCGGGGGTTTTTACTGGTTAGAGGAGCCTCCGGCAGTGCCGGTGGTTTTAAAAAATTTTAACTTTACACACAGTCCCGCCGCAGCGGAAAGCCTCCCTTGTGCAAAGGGAGGTGGCAAAAAGCTTGGATTTTTGACGGAGGGATTGATTTTGCGGTGACAATCCCCCAGTCACCGCTACGGGGTGACAGCCCCCTTTACACAAGGGGGCCTTTGGTGTGGACCTTACCGCATCTACGGGGGTTATTTTTTTGATGCTGCTATGGTTTCGGCAAATTTAAGGCCGATATATTTCCGCTGTCGGCGGTATAAAGAAGCTGGATCAAATTGGATAAGATAATGGGCAAGGTGTAGAGTAGGATCTTGTCCCATAAGCTTCCGCTGCACAGGTCAGCGGGATTTTTTTGGCAATCCATCGCACAGGCAACACGCCTTCCGGAATGCGTGGCTATTTTAGCACAGAGGGGTGCAAAGAATCAAGAAAGGAGCGAAAAAAAGCTTGGCGAGTCCCGGAAAACGGCGTAATTTTATCAATATTTTTTATAGCTGTATAATAAAGAAGAGTGTCTTTGTGTGGAGAACGCGCATATTGAAAAAGAGCAATCAGAGCCAGATAAAAAGGAGAAAAAGGCACAAAGAGTTTAGAAAAATTAAACTTTCTTCTTGATTCTTAATGTAATTTGTGATATAATCTTCTCAACTATTATCTCGTCTGCTGGAAATGTACAAATGTCCGGCTCTCGAGGACAATGGAAGCGTATATTTTTCGGATATTCAAAAGGGTATTCGGTGAAATATAAAAACATTTAGGAGGAAACATAAATGAAGAAGATCGCAAAGCTTCTCGCTCTGGTATTGGCTTTGATTATGGTTCTGAGTTGCCTGGCCGGTTGTAAGCCCGCCAACAAGGAAGAAGCTAAGACCGAGTACACCTACCGCGGTTCGACCACCGCTCTGGGTGACAACTGGAACCCCCACACTTGGGAGACAAGTGCGGACGACCTGTCCAGCTACCTGCAGACCCCTCTGGCAACCATGTCCATCAAGGACTCCGCCAAGGGCGTTTATCAGTGGGTATTTAAGGCAGCTACCTCTGTTACCGACGTAACAAAGGACCACAAGGATGACCTGACCAAGTATAAGGTCACTCTGCCTGAAGGCCAGACCGCTGAAGCTACTGAAAAGGGCTTCGTATTCGAGATCAAGCTGAACCCCAACATGAAGTGGCAGAACGGTACTGCTATCAATGCTGACACCTACATCTACTCCATGAAGGCTCTGCTGGACCCCGCAATGCGTAACTACCGCGCTAACCTGTACTACAGCGGCGAATCCGCTGTTGCCGGCGGCAACGCCTACTATAACTCCGGCGCTCCTCTGTACGATCCCATGGTTCCCGCATATGAAGACGAGGCTGACTACTCCTACGACCTGAACAAGGGCATTACCGATGGTAAGGTTTACATCAGCACCTCTTCCGAGGCTATGACTCTGTACAACATGAGCCTGGCAACCCTGAACAGCAAGTACAAGATGGGCCTTGACGCTGAAGTGAAGGCTCTCTCTGACGCTGCTAACCCCTACGGCTACACCCAGGTTACCGCTGAGAACCTGGAGACCGTTAAGAAGCTGGTTTGCGGCCTGCTGAGCGGTCTGTTCGGCATTACCGACGAGGCTGTTCAGGCTGACGTTATGAAGGAAGCTCTGTTCGTATTCAACGACAAGTACGGCGAGAAGGTCGGTTACGACGAGACCGTTGGTTGCTACAAGGTTGACGAGTACACCATCCGTTACGTTACCCAGACTCAGATCGACTACAACTACTTCCTGACTTCCTGCACCTCCAACTGGCTGGTTTACGAAGACTACTATGAAAAGGGTAAGGACACCACCGGCGCTCTGACCACCACCGACTACTGCACCAAGGTTGAGAACACCATGTCCTACGGCCCCTTCAAGATGGACTCCCTGCAGCCCGAAAAGCAGATGGTATTCTCTCAGAACGAGAACTACTACGAGTACAAGAAGAACGAAGACGGCACTCTGTCCGCTACTACCGATTACCTGGTAGACGGCAAGAACGTTGAGTCCTGGAAGACCACTAAGGTCGTTATCGACGTTATGACTCCCGAAGCTGCAAAGCAGGCCTTCCTGAAGGGTCAGCTGACCGAGTGGGCTCCCGCTGCTGACGAAGTTCCCAACTACACCACTTCCGAGCAGATGTACAAGGTCGACGAGACCTACACCATGTCCCTGTTCTTCAACACCAGCGAGGCTGCTCTGAAGGAAATGGACAAGTCCAAGGGCAACCAGAATTCTGTTGTTCTGACTAACTACAGCTTCCGTAAGGCTATGTCTCTGGCCGTCGACCGCGCTGACTGGGTCACCGCTACCGAGGGCTACAAGCCTGCTTACGCTCTGATGAACAACCTGTACTTCTACGACGTTTACAACGATCCCACTTCTTCCTACCGTAGCTCCAAGGAAGCTATGCAGGCAGTTGTTGATCTGTACGGCGTTGAGTACGGCGACGGCAAGGCATACGCAACTCTGGAAGACGCTTACGCTTCCATCAACGGTTACAACCTGACCGAAGCTAAGAACCTGATGAAGACCGCTTGCGACGAGCTGGTTGCAGCAAATCTGTACAAGGCCGGCGAAGAGATCAAGATCCGCGTTGGCTTTGCTAAGGGCGCAATGACTTCTTCCGAGCAGAATCAGCTGACCAAGCTGCAGCAGTACCTGAACGCTGCTATCGAAGGCTCCGGCTTCGGCAAGATCACTCTGGAAGGCGTTGACAACCTGCCCGACCGTTACGGCGATGTGCCTAAGGGCGAATTCGCTATCGGCTACGGCGCATGGGGCGGCGCAGCATTCTATCCCTTCCGTAACATGCAGGTTTACTGCGATCCCGACCAGTACGACGTAAACGAGCTGGGTTGCTGGGATCCCGCAACTGAAGAGCTGACCATCAAGATTAACGGTGAAGACATCACCATGACCTGGCAGGATTGGTCCAACGCTCTGATCGGCAGCGGCGCTTACGCTAACGCTGACTTTGCTACCAAGCTGCAGGTTACCGCTACCATGGAAAAGGAATACCTGAACAAGTATTACCGTATCCCCCTGGCAGGCACCTGTATTGCTTCTATGCTGTCTTATCAGGTTAACTACTACACCGAAGACTACAACATTATGTACGGCTTCGGCGGTATGGAACTGATGAAGTACAACTACACTGACGCTGAGTGGAATGCTTACGTTGCAGAAGCAGGCGGCACTCTGAGCTACGAATAAGCGAAAATTAGCATTTGATCATTCCTAAGGGCCGGGGGAGGCATTTGCCTCCCCCTGGCTTTGGGTATTGCTGTTTTTCACCAAGGGCTATGCACATAACCTTTGGTGAAGAACAGTATCGTCTTATGCACCCGCTATGATCCTCTGAAGAAAGAAGGAGAGAATCCTATGAGAATGTTTAAATATGTTTTAAAAAGAATATTTTTAATGTTATTTGTATTCTTTGTGGTGGCAACCATCTGCTTTATGCTGATTCGGATGCTGCCCCGGGAACTGCCCCAGGATAAGGTTCTGGCGGCAGCGATCGCATCCCGTTGGGAGGCGCTGGGATACAATGAACCCCTTTTGACCCAGTACGGCATTTATCTGAAGAATATCTTCACCAATTTTGACTTCGGTACGTCCTGGTATATCCAGTTCCGGGAGCCTGCCCTCAACGTGCTGCTGAGCAGACTTGCCCCCACCGTGTTGGTAAACACCTATGCTTTGATCTTCTCCATCCCGCTGGGTATTCTGCTGGGCATTTATGCGGCAATCAAGAAGAATAAGTGGCAGGACAGCCTGATCAGCACCGGCGTTATGGTGTTTGTATCCGTTCCCAGCTATGTTTACGCTTTCCTGGTGCAGTATTTCCTGTACTTTAAACTGGATCTGTTCCCGCTGACGGTATACTCCCTGGCGGATGCCGGTGGCAGCTGGTTCAGCGGCAAGATGTTCTATTCTATGGTTCCCGCAGTGCTGGCGCTGTCCTTTGGTGAGATCGCCGGTCTGTGCCGGTTCACCCGTGCGGAACTGACGGAGACCCTGACCTCCGACTATATGCTCCTTGCTCGCACCAAGGGCCTGACCCGTGGCCAGGCAACCGCCCGGCACGCGATGAAAAACGCAATGGTACCCATCCTTCCTATGATCATCGGTTCCTTTATCAGCGTTATGAGCGGCGCGATGATCATTGAGCGGATCTTCTCAATCCCCGGTGTGGGTCAGCTCTATATTCAGTCCATCAACCTATTTGACTACGACGTGTTTATGATCGACTGTATTTTCTACAGCTTCGTCGGCCTGCTGGCAAACATTGTGGTGGACCTGAGCTACGGCTTTATCGACCCGCGTATCAGAATGGGAGAAAAGTAATATGGCAGAGAAAAACTATAACATTCCCAAGGAGAAATTCGTTTTCGTCCACGATGGCGAGCGGATCTCCGATAAGAAATTTGAAGATAAGCCCATCGGTTATTTCCGGGATGCGTGGATCCGTTTCCGCAAGAGCCGTGCAGCGGTAATCGCAGCGATCATTATTGTGTGCATTATCCTGTACTCTTTCCTGGCGCCCCTGCTGATCACATCCCACAGTGCAACCTTTATGTGTGGCACTTATGCAAAGAAGCCTGGCCGGGTTACCTGGCTGCGGGATTTTGGCATCGCTACCGGTGGTGTTAAGCGTAATAACAACGAGGCAGGTTATATTAAGCTGCTGGCCGTAGGCGTAGCTGCCGAGGGTCGGGATGGCAAGGTGATCCCTCTGGGCGAAGCTGCAGACAGTGATTTCCAGCCTATTTTGGACACCGATGAGCCCTATGAGCAGACCCTGCCCGGCAAGAAGAAGACGATGTACTTCCCCGCCAAGGTGGATACCTACCTGGAGGTAGGCTTTATCTACACCAGCGTGGAGCAGCCGGAATATCAGAGAATGCTGCAGTGGCAGGAAGAGACCGGCAAGCAGCTGATCTATCCCCTGGTTGAAACCGGAAACGAATACTGCTTCGACCCGGAAGATGCAAACTTCTGGTACAAGACCAAGAACTCCGGCTCCGGTAAGGGTATGCCCGTGCGGGTAAACGGCGAAAAGGTTACTACGCTGAAGTATTCTGAGGACCTGGTTCTGGAAGATAACTATAAGCGCGACGCGGACGGCAATGTGGTTTACTACGAGTTCGTTGGCGGCGGCAACGTGGATACTGCCCAGTACAAGGTGCGTGTTCTGTATTATAACTACTACCAGTATCTCTACGGCAGCGAGCCGAACTATATTATGGGTACCGATGCCCAGGGCTATGACCTGGCGCTGCGTATCGCAGGCGGCATCCAGCTGTCCTTGCTGGTTGCGATCTCTGTTTCCGTGATCAACTTCCTGATCGGTGCAGCTTACGGTGCCACCGAGGGTTATTACGGCGGCGCAGTGGACCTGATTATGGAAAGAATTACCGACATCTTGGGCGGTATTCCCTTTATCGTTGTGGCAACGCTGTTCCAGATCCACCTGGCAAAGAAGGTGGGTCCGATTCCCAGCCTCTTGTTTGCCTATGTGCTGACCGGCTGGATGGGCACATCTTACCGTGTCCGTACCCAGTTCTACCGGTTTAAAAATCAGGAATATGTTATGGCTGCCCGTACCTTGGGCGCCCGGGATCGCCGGATCATTTGGAAGCACATCTTCCCCAACACCTTGGGTACGATCATCACTTCCTCTGCATTGGTCATTCCCAGTGTTATCCTCACGGAGAGTATGCTGTCCTTCCTGGGCATCATCAAGCTGGGCACTGCTGAGCAGACCAGTCTGGGCACACTGCTGTCCGATGCCAGCAGCATTTGGACCAACTATCCCCACCTGATGCTGTATCCGGCGCTGATCATCTCCCTTTTGATGATCTGCTTCAACCTGTTCGGCAACGGTCTGCGGGATGCGTTCAATCCGGCACTTCGCGGCGTGGAGGATTAAGTTATGGAAAACATCTTAGAAGTTAAAAACTTAAAAATTTCCTTCCGTACGTCCAGTGGCACCGTAAAGGCAGTGCGGGATATTTCCTTCAATTTGGAAAAGGGCAAGACCCTGGCCGTGGTTGGCGAGTCCGGCTCCGGTAAATCCGTTACTTCCAAGGCGATTTTGGGCATTTTGGCCGGCAACGCCATTGTGGAAGGCGGCGAGATCATTTATGACGGCAAGGATCTGCTGAAGATCTCCGAAGAGGATATGTGCCAGATCCGTGGCGACGAGATATCTATGATTTTCCAGGATCCGCTGTCCTCCTTGAACCCCATTGTGAAGATCGGCAAGCAGATCACCGAGGCTATGCTGCTGAAGAATAAGACCAGCCGCAAAATGGCTAAGGCAGATATGAAGCAGATGCTGGATCTGCTGAAAAAGGCAATGATCCTGGCAGTTCCCGGCTGCGAGAAGGAAGCCGATGTTGTGGTAGAAAAGCTCACCCAGCAGGCAGAGCTTAGCGGGGCGGATTTGGCACTGCTGGATAAGGCGGTTGCCTACTCTGCTCACGCTGCTATGGAGAAAAAGCAGGCAGTTATGCCGGCTTTGGAAGCGGCAAAGGCATACTTTGCCGGTGATTTTACCAAGGCTGAAGCATTAAAATACGCAAACAACCTGGCTACCCAGGTGGAAGAGAGTATTGACCGCCTGGAGATCATCAAGGATAGCTTTGCCTATACACTCCGCAGCGGCTTAAACAGCGGTGTAGAGCGGTATTTTGCCGTGATCCGCAGCAATGTCAAGGAAGAGGCGCGTTATGCCCGGCAGAGCAAAAGAAGAGAAGAGCTGATCGCGCGGGGCAAGAATGTGGATTGGAAAGTCCGTCCGAAGAACGTCTATGACCTGGCGGAGTTGAAGCAGAACATTGTGCAGCTGATTGACCGGCTGGAAGACCGTTATGAAAAGGTCATCGCTGCCGGTGAAGCGGATACCGCGGCAAGACGGGTAAGCATTTGCAATTATCTGAAAGACAAGGCTGCCAAGGCAGAGTTCGTGGTTACCCGGGAAATGGCAAAAGAGAGAGCCATTGAACTGATGGACGAAGTGGGTATCAACCAGCCGGAAATGCGCTTTAAGCAGTATCCCTTTGAATTCTCCGGCGGTATGCGGCAGCGTATCGTGATTGCCATCGCGTTGGCGGCTGACCCGGAGATCCTGGTGTGCGACGAACCCACCACTGCGCTGGACGTAACCATCCAGGCACAGATTCTGGAGCTGATCAACCGGCTGAAGGAAGAGCGGGGTCTGTCCGTTATCTTCATCACCCACGATTTGGGTGTTGTGGCCAATATGGCTGATGATATTGCGGTTATGTACGCAGGCAAGATCGTGGAGTACGGCACTGCGGAGGATATTTTCTATGATCCCCGCCATCCCTACACCTGGGCGCTTCTGTCCTCTATGCCGGACCTGGATACCAAGGAAAAGCTGGACGCGATCCCCGGCACACCCCCCAATATGATCTATCCCCCTGTTGGCGATGCTTTTGCAGACCGCAACAAGTGCGCCATGCAGATCGACTTTGAGCAGCAGCCCCCAGTATTTGCGGTGTCTGACACCCACTGGGCGGCTACCTGGCTGCTCCATCCCGATGCGCCCAAGGTGGAGGTCCCCAAGATCATCACCGACCGTATCGCCAGAATGAAACAGAAAGCCGGAGGTGAGCAGAATGGATAATAACAAGGAAGTTCTGCTGCGGGTAGAGGACCTCTGCCAGTACTTCGGCCCGGTCAAGGCGGTAGATGGCGTCTCCTTCGATATTAAAAAGGGCGAGGTGTTCGGTCTCGTAGGCGAGTCCGGCTGTGGTAAGACCACCACCGGCCGCAGCATTATCAAAATCTATGATATTACCTCCGGTAGTATCTACTTTAAGGGTAAGCGTATCTGCGCCGGTACTAAGGCTTACCGGGACGAGATCGCTGCAAAGCGCAAGGAAATGAAGGAAAATCCGGAAAATGCAGAGGCCTGCAAAGCCCGGATTATGCAGCTGCGGGAAGAGATTCTGAAGGCTAAAAAGGATCACAAGAAGACCGGTATGGTGACCGATATTCAAATGATCTTCCAGGATCCCATCGCTTCCCTCAATCCCCGTATGACTGTTAAGGAAATCATTTCCGAAGGCCTGGTGATCCAGGGGGTTACCGATAAGGCCTATATCGAGGAAAAGGTTTACGAGATTCTGGAGCTGGTTGGTTTGGTGCGGGAGCACGCTGGTCGTTACCCCCACGAATTTTCCGGCGGCCAGCGGCAGCGTATCGGCATCGCCCGCAGCGTGATTATGCGCCCGGACCTGCTGATTGCTGACGAACCCATCTCCGCGCTGGACGTTTCCATTCAGGCGCAGGTTATCAACCTGCTCAATGAACTGCGGGAAACCCTGGACTTAACCATTTTGTTCATTGCCCACGACTTAAGCGTGGTCAAATACTTCTCCGATCGAATTGGTGTTATGTATTACGGCAAGATGGTGGAGCTTGCGCCGGCAGATGAGCTGTTCGCCCATCCCCTGCATCCCTATACCAAGAGTCTCCTGTCTGCGATCCCCCTGCCGGATCCCCACAGTGAAAAGCAGCGTACCCGTATTCTGTACAATGCCCAGGAGGCCCACGACTACACCGTGGATAAACCCACTATGCGTGAGCTGAAGCCCGGACACTTTGTCTACTGTAACGATGCAGAGGCAGCGGCCTATCAGAAGGAGCTGGGCCTGTGAGCGAAAAGCTGCGTAGAAATTTGCTGAAATACGGCATTACAGGGGTACTTTGTGTGGCGCTTGCAGTAGTCTATTGTGTTCTGCGGGATTTTCCGAAACTTCCGCTGGTAGATAAGTACCGCACCCTGTGCGATGCCTTTACCGTGCCGGGACTGTTGGCAATTTGTTCTGGTGTTTTGGTTTGGTCATCTAATGACGGCCTGTTTAACGGATTGGGTTACTGTCTGAATATCACCTGGAAATCGCTGATTCCCGGCGGCAGACAGAGAATTATGCGGTATTACGACTATGTGCAAAGCCGCAAAAAGAAAAAGATCACAGGCTACGGGTTTTTGTTTGTCTGTGGCGGCGCGTGTATGGTGATTGCTGCCGTATTTATGGTGCTTTTTTACAGCATATATTGATACCCTTTGGGGCGGATGGTGCATCCGCCCCGTTGTTTTTTAAATTTTCAGAAATTGCACACCCTGAATAGGGGGATTATATCCCCTTAACTATGAGGATTATAAACCCCATAATAGAATTTGTCAAGAGGGGGAGGGGAATTTTTTATGATTCAATTTAATAAATTATGGACAGTGATGGAGCAGAAGAAGGTTTCTACCTACTGGCTACGGGAAAAGTGCGGAATTGACAGAAAGACCATCCGCCGTCTCAGGGAAAATGACAATATTGAAACCAAAACACTCAACAAACTTTGCAAGGCGCTGGATTGTGCTCTGCAGGATATTGCAGAATACATTCCGGATACAAACGAATAGGGCACCTTAAGGGAAATGGAGTTGAATCTTATGACATTGGAAGAGAAAATCACCGCTGCGGCGGATTATATCCTGGGCAACATTTCCGCGCCTCCTGAAGTGGCGCTGGTGCTGGGCAGTGGATTGGGAGACTACGCGGATACTTTGGAAGAGCCCATCAAGATCCCCTATGCGCAAATACCAAACTTCCCCCAGCCTACGGTGCAGGGTCATACCGGCGCATTTGTGTTCGGTAAAAAAGAGGGGAAATTTGTGGTGGTGGCCCAGGGCCGCGTACATTATTATGAGGGCCGTTCTATGGAGGAGATCACGATGCCCGTTCGGGTGTTGGCGGCAATCGGCGTAAAAACGCTGGTGCTGACCAATGCTGCCGGCGGTGTGAATCTAAACTATCGGCCCGGCACGCTGATGCTGATTGCTGACCATATCAATTTTTCCGGGGATAACCCGTTGATCGGCCCGAATTTGGATCGGTTTGGACCCCGTTTTCCCGATATGAGCGATCTGTACACGGCGTCCCTCCGTTCTGCCATCCGGCAGGGGGCGGCGGCTGCGCAGATCCCGCTGGAGGAGGGTGTGTACCTGATGTGCACCGGCCCCAGCTATGAGACACCTGCGGAGATCCGGGCATTTCGTACCTTGGGCGCAGATGCGGTGGGAATGTCCACTGTGCCGGAGGCGCTGGTTGCCGGTCACTGCGGTATGCAGGTGGTGGGTGTTTCTTGCATTACCAATATGGCTGCCGGCGTGCTGCCGGAAAAGCTAAATCACCAAGAGGTGATGGAGACCGCCGCAAGGGTACACGATCAATTCGGCAGATTGATCGATACAATCTTGCGAGCAGTGTAATTCTTGACATTTTTTGCCCATAGGCTATAATAAGGAAAGAGAAAAGAAAAGGAGCGAAGCGCTATGTTTCATCGTATGAATATTGCCGGACTTGACCGGGATTTGCCCATTTGCAAGGTTACGGACGATCTGTATATTGCCGGTTTTGTAATCTTTGGAGATCAGGAACTGACCGTTGCCTGCGCAAAAGCACTGCTGGAGAGAGCGCCGGAGTATGATTACCTGATCACCGCAGAGGCGAAGGGTATCCCCCTGGCCCACGAAATGGCACGTCAGGCGGGGGACAAGAAATATCTTCTGGCCCGGAAAGCGCCCAAGCTCTATATGCGGGATATAATCGAATATAAGGTTCGTTCCATCACCACCAATCGGGAGCAGACCCTGTATTTAGACGGCGCAGATGCCGAGCTGATCCGGGGCAAGCGGATTCTGATCGTGGACGATGTGATCTCCACCGGCGAGAGTCTTATGGCGCTGGAAACGCTGGTGGAAAAGGCCGGTGGCGTGATTGCGGGCCGTATGGCGATTTTGGCAGAAGGGGATGCCCAGGATCGCCAGGACCTGGTGTATCTGGAAAAGCTTCCTCTGTTTAACCCGGATGGTACGGTAAAGGCATAAATCACAAAGGAGGGATTATCCCTCCTTTGTTTACTTTTTGGAGAAGGTATGCTATACTGAAAATGATAAAAATTATGGAGTGAAGCGCTGTGGAGTTTGATAACAACTATATTACAGTGAATTTGGACCAAATTGCCGCCAATTACCGGGCAATCCGGGAGAAGGCCGGCGTGCCGGTGATGGCGATCGTGAAGGCAGATGCCTACGGACACGGCGCCATTCAAGTGGCCCGGGCGCTGGAGAAGGATTGCGGATTCTTTGGCGTGTCCTCCCTGGCGGAGGCACTGGAGCTGCGGAAGGCCGGGATCTGCGCGCCTATTTTGGTGTTGGGACCGATGCCACAGGCAGCCTTTGATACGGCGGTGCGGGCGCAGATTCGCCCCACCATCGATCGGTATGAGGATGGAGAGGCACTTTCGAAAGTGGCGGAAAAGCTGGGTGTAACCGCACCTTTCCACCTGGCGGTGGATACGGGTATGAGCCGAATCGGTTTTCAGGTAAGCGACGAGAATGCAGATGTGTGCGCGAAGCTCTGCACGCTTCCGGGAATCACCGCAGAGGGAATTTTCAGCCACTATGCCACGGCCGACAGCCGGGATCTGACGAAAGCTTGCGCCCAGGCGGACCGGTTTGACGGGTTCTGCCATATGCTGGAGCAGCGGGGCGTGCAGGTAAAATTGCGGCATATGAGCAATTCTGCCGGCATTGTGAATTTGAAACAGCATTACCATATGGCGCGTCCTGGCATCGTGCTCTACGGTATGTACCCCAGCCTGGAGGTAGACCGAGAGCAGCTTTCGGTGCAACCGGCCCTGAACTGGAAGAGCCGAATCACCCACATAAAGACCCTGGAGGCTGGCCGGGAGATCAGCTATGGCGGCACATTTATTACCGAGAAGCCGACTGCTGTGGCCACGATCCCCGTGGGATATGCAGACGGATACAGACGTGCGCTCAGCAATCGGTTTTATGTGCTGATCCGGGGCAAAAAAGCGCCTATTTTAGGCCGGGTTTGTATGGATCAGATGATGGTGGATGTTACAGAAATTCCCAATGCCCAGGTGGGGGATACGGTAACACTGGTAGGCACAGACGGCGATGAGCGTATTACTATGGAAGAGATCGCTGCTGCCGCCGACGTGCTGCACTATGAATTTTCCTGCGGGATCAGCAGGAGAGTGCCCCGCTATTATTTGCAGAAGGGCGAAGTCGTCCGCAAGGTGCATTATTTGTTGGATAACGTATAAAGAAAATTCCCGTGGAAATGATTTCCACGGGAATTTTGCCTGTGAATTAAGATTTTTTCTTGAGCGCTACGGCGGTGCGGCAGGGCAAATATAGCCGGATACCGGTCTTGCCGTTTTGGACAAACGTTTCGTACTGCTGGTGGAAGATCCGTCCGAAACCACCGAAGGAGAAATCGTCGGTGGATAGCTGGACTTCATACACACCTGCCTCGGGCATCGGGATAAAGTACCCGTCAAAGGATTTTTCCGGGTGGAAATTAAAGGCAAGTACCGCGTTTCCTTTTTGATAGGCCAGCACCTTATCGTCATTGTGGAGCAGCAGCTGCCGATCCGGCTTCCGCAGGATTCGGTTTGCCTTGCAAAAACGGACGGCTGCCTTTTCAAAGGCATTTAACTGCCCGTAGCGCAGACGTTTGTTGTCTGCCAAATCCCACTGCCGCCGGCAGTAGTGATAGCTCCAACCGTTACCCTCCCGGGGGAAATCGATCCATTCCGGGTGGCCGAATTCGTTACCCATAAAGGTAAGATACCCTTCGCCGCCTAAGGTCATGGTGATCAGCCGGAGCATTTTATGCAGGGCGACGCCCCGGTCAATGGTGAGATTTTGACTACCCTTCTCCATTCCGAAGTACATTTCCTTGTCACAAAGGCGGAACATCAGGGTTTTATCGCCCACCAATGCCTGGTCGTGGGATTCACAGTAGCCAATGACCTTTTCCTTGGGTCGGCGGCAGGTCAGTTCGTAATAGATATGGTTTAAGT